>JAGYMN010000035.1 GCA_018400395.1 Actinomycetota bacterium | reverse complement strand
TAAAATAGCTACCATATTCAGGGTTTTTGATAAAAAAAATAATGGAAAGTCAAGTCTGGTGTCCCTGGGCAGATTCGAACTGCCGACACCAGGATTAGGAATCCTGTGCTCTATCCATCTGAGCTACAGGGACACAGAGCAATAGAATAGTAGCAGAGCCGAATCAGGTTGTCAAAATAAACAATGATGTTGCTTAATAAATTATTTAAATATAAGAAAACAGCTAGGCAATAGACATCTTTACTATTCTGTCAACCAGTTCTTCAAAGGACATCCCTGCTTCTTCAGCGGCCATGGGAAGAAGACTGTTGTCAGTCATACCGGGTGAAGTGTTAAGCTCCAGAACATAGGGGATCCCATCTCTGCTGTCAAGTATTATATCTACCCTGGAAAGTCTTGTACATCTCAGGGCCCTGTGTACAGAAAGTGCAGTATCTATAACTTTTTTTGCCTCACCAGGTGAAATTCTGGCGGGAATGAAATATTCAGTACCGGAGGCTTTAGACCTTGAATCAAAATCAAAAAAGTTTTTTTCTGGTACTATCTCCACAATTGGCAGGGATTCCGGTTTATCATTACCTATAATACTGACTGCAAGTTCTGTCCCCCTGACGTATTTTTCAAGAATTATCTTTTTGCTATACCCGAGAGCGGAAATTATAGCATCTGTCAGATCTTCTTTTCTCTTTGCAAGCTTTATTCCCAGAGCAGACCCCTGTGCTGATGGTTTTATTACCAGAGGGAGCCCAATTTTTTTTATTATGAGGGGTAAAAGCTTGGAAGCCCCGAGCTCGCTGAAAGCACTTGCATTTAAAAAGTAAAAGTCAGGAGTAGGAATTTCGAGATTGTTAAAGATCTGCTTGGATATTATCTTATCAAAGCTTAATACATTGGAATACACACCGGGGCCTGTGTAGGGTATTCCCAGTACCTCAAGCATTTCCTGAACCGTCCCGTCTTCACCATCTTTTCCATGCAGTGCAATATATACAAGATCAAATTTATAAGAGGTAAGGTTTTCTACTAGAGATTGATCGACATCGAGTTTTGTTACATTGTAGCCAAGCTTTCTGAGTGCATTTGAAACTCTCTGTCCGCTTTTTATTGAAATCTCTCTTTCAAGAGATCTTCCGCCCATAAGGACTGCAATATTTTTTTTCATTTTTATCACTCTTTTTTTATTTTTTATCGGGGAAAACTTTCATATAGTTTGATTTTTTCTTTAATGATTTCTGAAAGGATTTTGATGCCCTTTTTGATATTTTCACTGGTTTCGGTACAAAATGCCAGTCTGGCTGCATCCTTCCCTCTTCCGTCAGAATAAAACCCGGTCCCCGGTACGAATGCAACTTTTCTTCCTACTGCGTCAGCAAGCATATCCCTGGTATTGATATAATGAGGTACTTTCAACCATATAAAAAAGCCTCCTTCGGGCTTTGACCACGTAGCTATCCCGGAAAGGTTTTCTTCCAGGGCCTGCAGCATAGCATTTCTTCTTTTATGGTATATCTTTATAAATTCAGTTATGTTGTCTTTCCATGAAGGATCCGAAAAGTATTCATATGCTATCCTCTGTGAAAAAGAGCTGCTGCAAAGTACAGAGGACTGTACTCCAAGTATAAGTTTTTCAATTATGAGGTGCGGGGCAACAATCCAGCCTATTCTAAAACCCGGAGCAAACAATTTGGAAAGAGTACTTATATATATTACACTTTTGTTGTCACCATTTATATCCATTTCCTTTATGGATGGTACAGGTCTTCCCTCATATCTTAGCATTCCATAAGGATTATCTTCAATAATCACAGTATTGTATTTTTTCACAATTTTTAAGAGCTCTTTCCTTCGGGCCATGCTTAGAGTGAATCCGGAAGGATTGGAAAAATTTGGAACTAGATATATAAATTTTACTATTTTATTATTATCATAAAAATATTTTAATTTTTTCTCAACTTCTGAAACAATAATGCCATCCTTATCCGAAGATATACCGGCTATTTTTGCTTCATAGGCCTTAAATGCATTGAGGGCACCTGTATAGGTCGGTGCTTCGGTTATAATATAGTCACCTGAATCAATAAATACTTTTGCCAGTAGGTCCAGCGCCTGCTGCCCTCCTGTAGTGATTATTATATCCTCTTCATCAATTTTTATTCCTTCCAGTGCCATAACTTCTATAAGTCTTGTCCTGAGAGGATAATATCCATTAGAGTCGCCATATTGCAGAGTTATATCCCCATCTGTCTTTAAGGAACGTTTTATATATTTTTCCAGCTTTTGATAATTTAAAGCCCTGACTTCAGGTAATCCTCCAGAGAAAGAAATTATATCCTCCCGGGCCGAAAGCGAGAGAAGGTCCCTGATTTCCGATGATACCATTTCCCTGGTACGTCTGGAATAAAGGTGTTTCCAATAATCAAAAGTTACTTTTTTAGCCATCAGTACAGTTTAAAAGATTTTATATAAATAATGTTCATATTCTCAAAAGAATAATACTTTTCTAAAAAACAAAGGTATTTAATAAATAATAAGTTATAAATATATATTAAATCGCCCAAAACTTCAAAAGTGATTTACAAGTTTAAACAATATTATTAAATGTTATAATTAATCTAAAATCTAATGCAGGATATTAGTAATAATTATGGAGGAAAAAGTAACAATAAGTGATATTTCAGCTGAAAAGCTGGAAAAAATCAGTATAAAGTGCGCAGACTGTAATTTCTGGTTTGGAAATGATGACAGGAATTTATTGAGGGAAATATTGGAAATAAAAAGCCTTCCCGATATAAAATACCTTCTGAGATTTAAATTTCATGAACAAAGCTATAAAAAGACCGGAGAAAAAAAACTTGGTATTTTTATTAATAATGGGGGAACTGTAAAGGCTGCCTTTAAAAACAGATATTGTTTAGGAATATTATGTGCCGGAAGCTGTAATTTATTTCCAAGATTAAGATCGTTTAAGGTATACCCCCCTGATCCCAGGAGCACTTTTCTTGGATGCATATATGCAGAACCTTCTCAAAGGGGCGAGGCAATTAAAAAGAGGCTGCTTATTGAACTGGAGAAGGACCTTATAAGAAAGAAAGCTTATTCAATAGAAACAATAGGTAAAAGGCTGGATGATGATATTGACGATGAAGAATTTGAAAACAGCCCGCTTCTATCATTTAAATTTCTGATAAACAACGGTTTTTACCTCAAGAAAAATGACCAGCTCTACCCGCTTCTAAGGCTTGATCTGAAAAGTATAGCCGGAGATTTTTCATTAGAAGGGTCAGTTCTTAAAAAAATTGCATATAAAAGGGCGGTAAGAAGTCCTGTTATAATGAAAGAAAAATGATTTGAAGATACATTATTAAAATATTGATGATATGGATAATATTTGATTTCTGGAAATTAAAAATTCTATAATAATTTTCCTCAATTTCTTATAATCATATAGGAATATTTGAAGGTAGGAAATTTTAGGTAAATAGAGCGGACAGGGAAAAATCAATGGACATATATAAAGAATCCTTGATCATGCACCAAAAAAATCAGGGCAAGATAGACGTGGTTTCAAAAGTAGAAGTGAAAGATGAAAAAGATCTTTCACTCGCTTATTCTCCGGGGGTTGCTGGTCCGTGCAGGGAAATCCACAAAGATCCCTCAAGATTAAATACATATACAGCAAGAGGGAATATGATAGCTGTTGTCTCGGATGGTTCTGCTGTGCTTGGTCTGGGCAACATAGGTGCCAGGGCAGCTTTGCCCGTAATGGAGGGGAAATGTGTGCTTTTCAGGCAGTTTGGGGGAGTTTCTGCCTTCCCATTATGCATAGATAGTCAGGATATTGATACAATAGTAGAAACAGTAAAGCTTCTCGAGCCATCGTTTTCAGGTATTAATCTGGAAGACATATCGGCACCCCGGTGTTTTGAAATAGAGGATAGGTTAAAAAAAGAAACGGATATGCTTATATTTCATGATGACCAGCATGGTACTGCAATAGTTACCCTGGCAGGATTGTTTAATGCATGCAGATTATATGATAAAGATATAAGGGATTTGAAAATAGTTATAAATGGTGCAGGTGCTGCAGGTACCTCAATTTTAAATCTATTGAAATATATTGATGTAAATAATATTTTAGTCTGCGACTCAAAAGGGATAATATGCCAGTCAAGAGGGAGGCTGGGAAGTTATAAGGAAAGGATTGCAGGTATTACCAACTCTGATGGACTCCAGGGAAGCCTTATTGATGCACTCGATGAAGCAGATGTTTTTATCGGTGTATCTGCAGCTGGTCTGCTAACACCGCAGATGACAGCTGTTATGAAAAAACACCCCATAATATTTGCTCTTGCAAACCCTGAACCCGAGATAGATCCAGGTATTGCAAAAAAAGCTGGAGTAAAAATAATTGCTACCGGTAGAAGCGATTATCCCAATCAGGTAAACAATGTACTTGCATTCCCCGGAATATTCAGGGGCGCACTTGATGCCGGGGCAAGTGAGATAAATATGGAGATGAAGCTTGCTGCAGCAGAGGCGATTGCAGATATAGTATCTGATGATTTAAGATATGATCATATAATACCCAAACCATTCGATCCGGCAGTACTTCCAGCAGTGGCAGTTGCTGTTGCGCTTTCTGCAGTGAAATCTGGATGCGCAGATGATGGTATAGATATTGAAAAGATAAGATTAAAAGCTGAGAATATTGCCGGGGCCAGAAAAAAAATTTAAGTTAAAGATAAATAAAAAAAATGAAAATTCTTCAATAATTTTATGAAAAACTTATACAATAAGATAAATTATCATCAAATATTTAATAATTAATTGGCGATTGGTTTAAAAAACCGGCGTTTTATTAGGTATATTATATAAAAATACGGCCTTTCCAATTAGAAAAATTTGTTGGTAGAAATAGCTGTACAAATTTTTTTATATATGCTAATATCTTCACTTAATTTTGTATGTTTGAAATTTAAATATAAAATAAAACCTGTGAACAGGAATAGTAAGTACCGATGCAGCATACAGAGAGCCGCTAGTGCTGAGAATGCGGTTGCAATGCCGGTACCGAATGGGCCTGGGAGGTGGCTGTAACAAATCTCTGACCGGATTAGTTTAGCAATGGTCAGTAGAGATTAAGACAGCCCGGCTTCCTCCGTTATCAGAGGATAAGATATTATAGGTATCTGAAATTATAAGGGTACAGGGATCTGGAAAATATTTTTGAGTAATCCCCTGTGAAGTAGAGTGGCACCGCGGGAAATGAACCTCTCGTCTCTATCAATGATAGGGACTTTGAGAGGTTTTTTTATTTTATATATAGAAACATACAAATATACACATTTTTTAAAAAGGAAAGGAAGGTAAAATGTTAAAAGATGAAGAAAAAAAAGTATTACTTACAGAAGAGGAGATGCCGCGGCAGTGGTATAATATAAATCCTGACCTGCCTGAACCGCTGGATCCTCCGCTGCATCCTAAAACAGGTAAACCATTGACACCGGATGATCTATCGGTCTTATTCCCGATGTCCCTGATAATGCAGGAAGTAAGCATGGACAGATACATAGATATACCGGAGGAGCTTCTGGATATATATAAGATATGGAGGCCTTCTCCTCTGGTAAGGGCAAGCAAGCTGGAAAGATTCCTTGATACACCGGCAAAGATTTATTATAAAAATGAAAGTGTAAGTCCGGCGGGAAGCCACAAGCCCAATACTGCAATAGCACAGGCCTACTATAATAAAAAAGAGGGTGTGAATAAACTGACCACCGAGACGGGGGCAGGACAATGGGGAAGTGCACTGTCATTTGCATGCAGTCTGCTGGGTATTGACCTGACTGTATATATGGTAAGGTGCAGCTATGACCAGAAGCCGTACAGAAAACTAATGATGAAAATATGGGGAGCTGAATGTATTGCTTCTCCGTCTGATACAACGGAATCGGGGAGAGCGATACTGGAAAAGGACCCCAATTGCCCCGGAAGTCTTGGAATAGCCATAAGTGAAGCAGTTGAAGTAGCGGCAAAGAGCGGAGGCAGCATAAAATATTCTCTGGGCAGCGTTCTAAATCATGTACTTTTACACCAGACAATCGTGGGGCTGGAGACTAAAAAACAGCTTGAAAAGATTGAAGTGGAGCCTGATATTCTAATAGGCTGTGTCGGAGGGGGTAGTAATTTTGCTGGATTTGCATTTCCTTTTGTACCGGACAAGCAGGCTGGAAAAGATATAAGAATAATAGCTGTCGAGCCTATTGCATGTCCAACTCTTACAAAAGGGCCGTTTGCTTATGACTATGGAGATACTGCAAAAATGGCCCCTATTGCTAAGATGTTTACCCTGGGACATGATTTTGTACCACAGCCAATACATGCAGGAGGGCTCAGATATCATGGAATGGCCCCGCAGTTAAGTCTTCTGGTAAAAGAAAATATCATAGAAGCAGTGGCCCTTCCGCAGAATCCTGTATTTAAAGCATCTATGGATTTTGCCAATACGGAAGGGATAATACCTGCGCCAGAAACCGCCCATGCCATAAAGGCAGTTGTAGACGAAGCGTTAAAGTGCAGGGAAACAGGGGAAGAAAAAGTTATTGTATTTAATTTCAGCGGACATGGCCATTTTGATCTTGCTGCTTACGATGCTTATATGAATGGAGAACTGGTCGACTATGCGTATCCTGATGATAAAATAAAAGAATCTATTAAAAATCTCCCAAAATTTTAAAGAATATGACCTGCGGGGCCTTTTATTTTAAAGGGCCCCGCATCCAGATCACTTAAAAAACATCTTAAAAAAATATACTTGCTTTTTTTTATATAACTCTATATATTATACACGTGGTTTTAGGTAGAATTGGCAAATGGGAGTTTCTTCAAATAATCAGACCTTAAATTTCAAAATTTATTATATACAGGTAATCAAGTAACCGTAGATTTAAAGCCAGGATAAATGATTTTTTTCTTATCCAATAAGCATATACTAAATACTAAATTAATTATTATCCTGACCCGTCCAATAAGAGTATAGTAGAGTACCTGCAGATTTAAGGATTTAAGTTATTGTTATGGAGTTTTTATACAGCAAAGACTGGATATAAAAATTAGGATACCTGTGAAAGGAGTATTTACTGATGCCGGAAATTGAAAAAATAAATAATGATATATTAAAGGAAAAGTTGCTTTCTGATTTGAGGGTTATAGCAAAACAGCTTGATATACCGGGTATAACAAAATTGAAAAAGGAAGAGCTTATCGACAGAATAATAAAGAGAGTATCAGGGGATGGTGCTAAAAACGGACAACCCGGAAGAAGCGATAGCACGGTGATAGAGGAACGGAGTTTTACTGAAAAGAATTCCGGGGAAAAAGATGAAGGAAGAATGGCGGTTATTAAAGATAGTCCATCTGCTCCTCCAGTATCCCTGCCCGAAAAAATAAAGGAAAAAAATGATACTGTAGGCGAGGAGATAAAGAAGGGAATATCCGAAGAAGCAGAGGAAAGGAAAAGGCAGCAGGAAAAAAGCAAGAAGGAAATTCAGGTTTACGATGAGGGTATGCAGGGCATTCTTGATATTCTTGCAGACGGATACGGCTTTCTGAGGACCAGCGGTTACCTGGCGGGTTCCAAAGATATATATGTGTCACAGTCCCAGATAAGAAGATTCAGGCTGCGTCAGGGGGATGAAGTATACGGTAAGGTCCGTCCCCCAAAAGATAGTGAAAAATACGATGCACTGCTGAGGATTGAGAAGGTAAATGGAGAAGATCCAAATATTATAAGGTCAAGGATAGCCTTCGAGAAACTAACGCCGATATATCCTATTGAACGGTTAAGACTGGAAACCGGGGATTCGGACAATATAACTCCCAGGATCATAGATCTTATCGGACCCATAGGTAAAGGTCAGAGAGGGCTTATTGTTTCTCCCCCTAAAGCAGGAAAGACAACTATTCTGAAGGATCTTGCAAACAGTGTTTCTGAAAATAATCCTGAGGTGGATATAATAGTCCTGCTTATAGATGAAAGGCCTGAAGAGGTTACCGACATGGAAAGATCCGTAAGGGGTGAAGTAATAAGCTCGACTTTTGATCAGCCTTCAGATAACCATATCCAGGTAGCGGAACTTGTATTGCAGAGGGCAAAAAGGCTCGTAGAGCATGGAAGGGATGTACTTATTCTCCTGGACAGCATAACAAGGCTTGCAAGAGCATATAACCTTTCCATACCGGCAAGCGGCAGGGTTCTTTCAGGCGGCGTGGATTCATCTGCCCTTTTTCCTCCTAAGAGATTTTTTGGTGCTGCAAGGAACATAGAAGATGGGGGCAGCCTCACGATACTGGCCACTGCGCTTATTGATACAGGATCGAGAATGGATGATGTGATCTTTGAAGAGTTTAAGGGCACAGGCAATATGGAAATAAATCTTGACAGATCGCTTGCTGACAAAAGGATATTTCCTGCAATTGATATAACAAGATCCGGGACAAGGAAAGAAGAACTGCTCATGGACCGGGAAGAAGCAAAGATTGTCTGGAGACTAAGGAGGTTGATATATGAAAAACCTCCCGATGTTGCAATTGAACAGCTTATAGATTATATAAAGAATACCAAATCCAACAAGGATTTTTTGAGGGCAATAGAGGTTTCATTTAATAAACAGGGGAAATAACCTGTTCTTTTCTTTCCTGTGAACATAGAGATATTATGTTTACGCCTTCATATATTTGTGGTAAGATTTATCATTTGAAATAATTGAGAACGGATATTATATATAGATAAGGAATAAGATGAAAAAGAATATACATCCTAATTACCAGGAATGCACAGTAATCTGCTCCTGTGGTAATACTTTCAAGACCATGTCGACAAAGAAAGAATTGAAAGTCGAAATATGTTCAGCCTGTCATCCTTTCTATACAGGTAAACAAAAACTGATAGACTCGGGAGGCAGGGTAGAGAGGTTCAAAAAACGTCTTAATAAAGCAAAAAAATAGTTACCTGCAGTCATAGTTTTGTTTATGCAGGTTATATATATTACGAAAAGAGATTCTAATGAATGAGAATTCAAGCAAATATCAGGTAGGCGGCCAGGCAGTAATAGAAGGAGTAATGATGAGGGGTAAAAACTTCTGGTCCCTGGCTGTAAGAAAACCCGATAAGACTATTTCCACCAGGCTGTTTAAAAATTCGTCTCTTGCTCTGAACAATAAGTTCTTGCGTTTACCCTTCATCAGAGGCGTTGTTGTTCTTGTGGAAAGTATGGCGGTGGGTTTCAGGGCGCTCAGTTATTCGGTTAATGAAGCCACTGAAGAGGACATACATTTTTCCAGAAAAGAGATGGCAATTGCAATAATTTTTGCTGTTGCTTTCTCGGTAGGAGTCTTTTTTGTGCTGCCGACTCTAATCGGAAGAAGTTTTTCAGAATATTTTCCAAATACTATTGTATATAATCTTCTCGAGGGCCTTATAAGGATAATTTTTTTTCTGGGGTATATACTTATTATATCCCAATTAAAGGATATTAAGAGGATATTCCAGTATCATGGAGCAGAACATAAGACAATACAGGCTTATGAAAATGATGAAGAAGTGATAGTCAATAATGTAAAGAAATATACCACACTACACTTAAGATGCGGAACAAGCTTCCTTTTGATAGTAATGATCGTGGCCATATTTGTGTTTGCTCTTCTAGGCAGGCCCCCTCTTCCCCTGAGGGTGCTTTACCGTGTACTTCTTATTCCTGTAATCGCGGGTATATCATATGAGTTCATAAAATTTGCTGGAAAGTTTTCAAAATACAGGATTGTAAATATTTTATTCTACCCCGGTCTTTTACTACAGAAGATAACCACAAGAGAACCTGATGAATCCCAGATAGAGGTGGCAATAAGCTCTTTCAAAAAAGTAATAGAAGCGGAGGAAGAGTTTAAGAATGGAAAAGTAGTGAAGGGGATGGCTTCAGGATAGCAGTAAGGCTATATTTATTGTTTAATATTAATCCCTTTCCTGCATAAAATTATCTGTTCCGTAGTACGTAAGAAGTATAAATAAATTCAAAAAGCAATCACGGGTGACTTTTGGAATGAATGAATTACTGGAAAAATTAAAAGTTTTCGAAGACAGGCATAAAGAGCTTATGAAAAAACTCTCAGACCCCGAAATCTCTTCAGATCCTTCAAAGATCAGGGAATATGGAAAAAAAGCGTCGGAGATAGAAGAAGGTGTTAAGCTTGCAGGTGATTACCGTCAGGTAATCACTTCCCTTGAGGATGCAGGTGAATTGCTCGATTCTGAAAAGGATGAAGAGATGAAAGATTTTTTAAAGGAAGAGATTTCAGAGAACAATAAAAGAAAAGCTATCCTGGAAAGAAAGATAAGGCTTTTTTTGTCCCCAAAGGACCCAAATGATAAGAGGAATGTAATTGTTGAGATAAGAGCCGGTGCAGGTGGTGACGAGGCCGCTCTTTTTGCCGGAGTCCTTTACAGGCTTTATACTAAATATGTTGAAAACAAGAAATGGAAGCATTCTATCCTGAGCTCCAATAGTCTGGGAATAGGAGGATTCAAGGAGATAATATTCGATATACAGGGCGAAAGCGTGTACGGGAAGATGAAGTATGAGTCAGGTGTTCATCGTGTACAGAGAGTACCGGCTACAGAGTCTCAGGGAAGGATCCATACGTCAACAGCAACTGTAGCGGTAATGCCAGAAGTCGAAGAAGTTGAGGTAGAAATAGACCCGAATGACCTCAGGATAGATGTATTCAGGTCCAGCGGCCCGGGAGGCCAATCCGTAAACACAACCGATTCTGCCGTGAGAGTCACTCACATTCCAACAGGGATGGTAGTTAGCTGCCAGGATGAAAAATCCCAGCTCCAGAACAAGGAAAAAGCTTTAAAGATATTGAGGGCAAGATTAAAAGAAGAAGAAGAAAGGAAGCAGAGGGATCAACAGACAGAAAACCGGAGAATGCAGATAGGCACCGGTGACAGGAGTGAAAGGATAAGGACATATAATTATCCTCAGGGCAGGGTTACGGACCACCGAATCAATTTAACCCTTTACAGGCTGGATGATATTTTGGAGGGGAGCCTGGATGAATTGATAGGCGCCCTGAAGCAGGCAGACGAAGAAAAAAAGCTGGAAAAACTGGGAGTGTAGTCTGTTGGAGATATGGACCGTCAAAAAAATCCTTGAATGGGGGATTGAATTTTTCAAAAAAAAAGATATACCCCAGTCCAGGCTTTCATCTGAACTTCTTCTTGCTTCGGTGCTTGGTCTATCAAGGATGGAACTATACCTTAATTACGACAGAGTCCTCACAACCCGGGAACTTGCAAAATACAAGAAATATATCTTAATGAGACTGGAGCACATGCCTGTACAGTATATACTTGGTGAAGCTTATTTTAGAAGTATAAAACTAAAAGTAGATAAAAATGTGCTTATACCGCGTCCCGAAACGGAGCTTCTGGCAGAAAAGGCTATTGGTGAGACAAAAAGAATCTTAGATAAAATAGGATCTGCAAACATTCTGGAGATAGGGACAGGAAGCGGAGCTATAACATTAAGCCTTTATAGTGAACTTCTGCAGGAACTTCCGGATAATAAAGATCATATAAAGGTAATTTCAACTGATATCAGTCAGGCGGCCATAGAGATAGCAGTAAAGAATGCCGAAAGCATACTGGTTGATGATTGGAAGAAAAATATTAAGTTTATTAATTGTGATATTATACCGGAAGATGACGGGGATTGGGCGGCAGAAAAAAGTAAGGGCTTTGACCTTATAGTATCCAACCCTCCATATATAAAGAAAAAAAATTTTCGAGATCTGCCGCGTGAAGTTAAGGATTATGAACCAGAGGAGGCTCTTGTGGCAGGAGAAACCGGACTTGAAGTCTATGAAAAGATACTTTCAAAGATCAAGGGCCTCTTATCAGATAGATCCCTGTGCATACTCTTTGAAACAGATCCGAATGTGGGCGGAAACCTGGTTGAACTGGCTGGAAAATACTTGAATGCAGAAAGAATAGTTCTCGAAAAGGACTATAATCAAAAGGAAAGGATACTTTCCATATATGTTTAATAAAGCAATTCATATGACAGTGTAATCTTTACCCGCATGTTTTATATATCCTAAAAGAGTTTATTCTTCAAATTATCTGTCAAATCACATTGGACATTTGAAAAAAAATCATTATAATAGTTGTGCGGTTAGAGAAGTGGAATAAATTTCTACGGCGCGGGGTGGAGCAGTCTGGTAGCTCGTCGGGCTCATAACCCGAAGGTCATCGGTTCAAATCCGGTCCCCGCTACCATTTATCTAGTAGCATGGTTTAGGATCAACGGCATGTATTAAGGTGCTTTTGAGC
>JAGYMN010000034.1 GCA_018400395.1 Actinomycetota bacterium | reverse complement strand
AACATTATTTTTACTACCTTCACCTATTTCTGCATATCCCTATGGCTCAGATTCATATCAAAAACCATTTGTATATCCCATTAACGGAAAAGTAATAAAGGGGTTTAGAGAGATTTATTATGATATTGAAAAGTCAGAATTCTATAGACATACTGGAATTGACATATCCTGTAAACAGGGGGACAGGATTTCAGCTGCCGGAAATGGTGAAGTTTCATATATAGGAATTTCTCCTACTGGAGGACGTACAGTCGTGATCAGGCATAATTCCAAAATAAGAACTACATATCTTAACCTTCAAAATATATATGTAAATAAAGGTGACATTATTAGACAGGGAGATATAATAGCTTCAGCGGGGGGTTTTGACGATCCTTCAAGCCCGGAATGTCATCTTCACTTTGGTGTTATATACAATGGTGCATACCTTGATCCGGTTAAACTAATGGAAATAGACTATTCAAGCATATCAAGATTTTTAATAATGGAATATATTAAAAAAGATTTTATATTATATTGAAATTACTTTAAACTCGAAAAATAATCCTGGATGTTTCTGATTTCACGATCTACTTTACTGTTTATATCATCACGACCCACACCAAATTCAATTATATTAAGGGTGATTTTTATTTTTTCAAAAGTCTTTTGCAGTATCCCCTGTATTTTCGGTTCCCTGTTTATATCCTGGACACTGTAGTGCAGATAGTCTTCTCCATTTGTAGTAGATATAAATTTTATATGGGCTATCTTTCTGCAGCCATTTTTATTCAGAAATTCAATTATGTTCCTGGTTATTTCACCAATCTTCTTGATGAAATCCTCTTTGGTTACAGGCTTAGATGAAGTTAAGATGACCTTTTTGGTTAACGCTACTGTGCCATTGTTATCCATAGGTCTTTATTAATAGATTTATAATAAATGTTTAATTATAAATGTCATGAATCTTAATTCTAGCATAAAAAACGGCGATGTCAAAACATTTTAAATTATATGTATTAATCTTCTAATAATACTTTTTGGCCTAAAATCTTATTCAATCTGTAAGTATATACTTAAATATGGCCTTCCCGAGACCTGATTTATAGTTTTCATCAGTTATTATATCAGCCTCTTTTATAACCTCTGCATAGGAATTTTTTACAGCTATTCTCAGACCTGCTATATCAAACATAGACAAATCATTAGGGCTGTCCCCGAATACCGCCACTTCTTTTCTGCCAATACCCAGGTTATTTATTATTGAAATAAGTGCATTGCCTTTAGTGGCTTCGATGTTTAGTATATCAAAAAAATATTCACCAGATCTTGTAAATTGAAGCTTACCCGAATATTTTTTCCTTAATATTCCTTCAAGAGGATTTGACATTTTTATCGGTGTAAAAATATCAACTGCATTCTCCGCAAAGAACTGGCTTTCGATGCTTTCTACCCTGATAAATCTCTCGCCCATATTATCCAGGTGCCTCAGATCAGGATGATAGCCTTCAAGGTAAAGCTTACCATTGTCCAGTGCTACGACAGGCGGATAGCCATTATCTTTAATTAATTTTATTATTTCATAATATAATGCCTTATCTATTTTTATCGAATGTATTATATCAGCTTCCGGGGTGATAATAATGCTGCCGTTGAGTACTATCTGAGGAAGCTTTAGTGCCATGCTTTCTACCAGGTGTTTTATTGAATCCAGTGTCTTGCCCGTAGCTAGAACGATCCCTATTCCATGTTTTTTGCATTCCAGCAGGGCTTTCATGTTGAGCTCTGTTATCCGTGAGTTTTCATCAAGAAGGGTACCGTCTACGTCGGTAGCTATTAATCTATACAAAAGTTTTCCTTTTTCCTAAAATTTATTTATATCTTTTATTTTGATTTATGTGTAGCAATCCCAAAACAATCTTCTGCCGCTTCCATAACTGCCTCTGAAAAAGTTGGGTGGGTATGTACTGTTGCTGAAAGATCATCAACCAGTATCTCCCCTTTCATTGCCACTGCTACTTCATGAATCAGGTCAGACGCTCTTGGCCCTATCATCTGTGCGCCGAGTATCTCCCCGGTTTGCTTATCTGTAATTATGTTTATAAAACCATCTGTTTCACCGGTGATATATGCTTTTCCGCTATTGGAAAATGGGAAACTACCCATACATATTGAGTAACCCTTTTCTTCAGCCTGGGCTCTGTTAAGTCCGACAGTTCCAATTTCAGGGGAGGTAAATACAGCCCATGGTATAACAGAGTAGTCCATTGATTTATCCTGCCCGGAAATTACCTCTGCTGCAATCTTCCCTTCCTCAGATGCCACATGCGCAAGCTGAAAACGCCCGGTTACATCTCCGACACCATAAATATTCGGTATGCTGGTACGCATTTTGTCATCTGTCTTTATATGCCCCTTTTCATCAGTTTCAACTCCTGCGTCCTCAAGGCCTATGCCTGAAGAATTAGGACCTCTTCCTACAGATATAAGTATATTTTCTGCCTCAATTTTCTCTCCTCCTGAAAGCTTCACTTTAAATTTGTCTCCTTCCTTTCTGGATTCTTCGACCCTGGTAGAAGTATATATTTCTATTGCCTTTTTTCTAAAAACCCTGTCAATAACTTTTGATACTTCTTCATCCTCCGTATTCAGTATCCTCGGAAGAAGTTCGACAATGGTTACCCTTGTTCCAAAGGTAGCAAATATATTAGCAAATTCTGATCCAACTACTCCTCCCCCAACTATAAGAAGGGACCGGGGAAGCTTTTCCAGCGAGAGTATCCCGATATTATCCATAACCCCCTCAGCAGCGATGTCAAACGGTGGAATATTTTTTGCCGAAGACCCGGTTGCGATGATTATGTTTTTGGCCGATAGAGAAATATTTTTACCGCTGGCGGTCTTTACTGAAATTGTATCAGAAGAAACCAGCTTGCCCTCTCCGCTTATTAATTCTATCCCATTCCTATTAAAATGAAATGCGAGCCCTTTTCTCTGCATCTTTATAACTTCATTTTTTCTGGCCATAGCTTTTGAAAAATCAAGTTCCGGTTTTCCCACTTTAATTCCAAAAATGGATGCTTTTTTTATTTCATCAATTGTCACAGCTACATGATAGAGCGCTTTTGTAGGAATACATCCCCAGTTCAGGCATACCCCTCCAAGATGTTCCTTTTCTACAACTGCGACTTTAAGTCCCAGCTTAGCAGCCCTTATTGCGCCCACATATCCCCCGGGCCCCCCTCCCAGTACAGCAACATCGAATTTTTTATCTGTCATTTTGCCCCTCCTTTTTAAGTTAGAAAATATACATTTTTAATATTTGCATTTCCAGTCTTTTGAAATATTAACCACTGTCAGAATAGCAATTGGATTATATGGTCTAAAAACATTAAAAATAATTCTTTTGAAAATATATAATCCTGTATAATATTATAATCAGCTTAATACCTACAGGACTTTCAAATCCGCCGGTTTTTAAATATACTGTATAAAAATTATGGAAAATAATCATCTTAAGAGTTTGATAGGCAGGATGGATTCAGGAAAAATACCTGTGCTGGATTCGGGGATAATGCCTTACAGTGATGCCTTTGAATTTCAGAATGCACTTACCGGTGAAATATACAAAAGCAGCTTAAAAGGTGCTATTCTTCTAATGGAGCACCCGCCTGTTATTACAATAGGAAGTAACTGCAGCGTAAAAAACCTGCTGACATCTGAATCAGCACTTAAAAAACATGGTATTGAACTTATAAATTCAAACAGGGGCGGGGATATTACCCTGCATGGGCCGGGCCAGTTGATCTGTTACCCTGTATTTAACCTTAATTTTTTTAAAAAAGACCTTCCTCTTTTTGTATATAACCTGGAAAACGTGATCATAAATACACTTCTTTACTTTGGAATTTCAGGCAGAAGAGTGGAAAAACATAGGGGTGTATTCATTAAAAATAAAAAGATAGCATCCATCGGGCTCCGTGCAAGGAAATGGATAAGCATGCACGGCTTTTCTCTCAATGTAAACATAGACCTATCATATTTCAAACATATTATTGCCTGCGGTCTTAAAGATTTTCCGCAGACATCAATGTTTGAAATTCTTCAAAAAGATATTCCGATAAATAATGTCAAAGAACAGGTCCTTGAAAGCTTCGAAAAGGTATTTGACATATCTGTTGAAATATAAAAAACCAGGGAGATATCATGAAATATCAGTCCTTCCTGACTTTTTCTCCGTTCTCTTTTTTCAATATATCATATATTTCTTTTAATACCTTTAGCGGTTCACGGATAAGCCTTCTGGGAAAGAAAGGCATAAGCGTTGCTACAGCCTTCTTCATGTCTTCAGTAATACGGTGCGGTTTGGTAAGTATCCTGTTTATAAAATCCTCGGCAAAGACTGTCCTCAGGTGCCTCCTGTCTATCTCTATTTTCTCGTGGCACCTGTCACAGGTTATGCTTTTAAGGTAGCTCCCGATGTAGTGAACAGTGTGCTGGGTTTCCTTATTACAGTTTACACAGAACAATAAAATTTTTGTCTCTTCATCCTTCATATATCAAAACTGCCTGTTACGGTAAAAACCAAATTGTTATATGACAAGCATGGCAGGATTCTCAATCAGCTCTACAAAATCCTGCAGGAATCTTGCACCTTTTGCCCCGTCCACTATCCTGTGGTCGCATGAAACAGATATATCCATAAAGGATCTTATCTGAACTTTTTCTTCAACTGCCGCCGGTTCCTGGTATATTTCCCCTACTGCCAGAATAGCTGCCTGGGGAGGATTTATGATTGCAGAAAAGTTTCTTACGCCGAACATGCCCAGATTGGTTACAGTGAATGTTCCGCCTTCTATCTCATTAAGTGAAAGCTTATTATTCTTTGCCTTCTCTATAAGATCTACCCTCTTTTTTGCTATTTCGACAATTTTAAGCTTATCACAGGAAAATATTGTAGGTACAATAAGCCCTTCTTCTACAGCAATAGCCATCCCTACATTTATATCTTCATATATTATATATTCATTTTTCTGAAGCGTAGAATTTACTCCAATATTTTCTTTCAGCGCCATAGCTGCTGCCTTGAGTATCAAATCAGTAAAAGTAATCTTTATATCATATTTTTTTAGACTCATTTCTTTCAGCTGTTCCCTGAATTTAATAAAATCTGTGACATCTGCTTTTGCATTGAGCACTATGTGGGGGATGGTGGATTTTGAAAGGCTCATCCGCCCGGCAATTACTTTTCTCATACCTGTAAGCTCTGTTTTTGAACTTATCCTTAATTTTCCTGGAGCAGCTTCTCCGGTCACCTCAGCCTTTTCGGGCACTTTTTTACTGTAGGATAATATATCACTTTCTACAATCCTGCCCCCTGGCCCGCTTCCTTTGATTTTTTCAGACTTCCAGTCAATTCCCAGTTCTTTTGCCTTCTTTCTGGCACGGGGTGATATCTTAATCTTTTCTTCCTTAATGCTGCCTTCTGAAGCTATATGCTCTTCTATGTCTTTCTTTACTATTCTCCCCCTCGGTCCAGATCCTTTTACCATAGATATATCTACATCATTTTCACTGGCTATTTTCCTGGCAAGGGGCGATATTTTTATCTTACCTTCTCCTTCTATTATTTCTTCTTCATCTTCCATCGCAGCTGTTTCTTCAGTTTCTTTTACGGCTGCTTCGGGCTTCCTCTTTCCCGTATCTTCTTCAGGCGCCTTTGAGACAGGCTCAGTAAATTCCTCATCCTCTGAACCTATATATGCAACAATTTCTGTTACAGGTACTTCTTCCCCTTCACCTTTGATTATCTTTTTTAATATCCCCGAGTTATAAGATTCTACTTCAAGAGAAACTTTATCTGTCATAACTTCGAAAAGAACATCTCCTTCGGCAACCTTATCGCCTTCTTTTTTATGCCATTTTTCTATTTTCCCGGATTCCATTGTAAGACCCAGTTTTGGCATAATTACTTCGTGCATTAGATCTCCCCCTGTATAAAGTATTTATATAATTTAAGATTATAACCATTAAACACATTGCTTTTCAATAAATAAAATTTAAAGGTTGTATCATTACATATATTTTAACATATAAATCTCATATCTTTTCAAATAAATCTACTATACCTTCTTTTATTCTTTCAACACCCGGTATCATCTCGTTTTCAAGAACAAGGCTGTAGGGAACCGGACAATTCCTGCCTGCAACCCTCAATATCGGAGAATCCAGAAGGTCAAACCCGTATTCCGCAACCTGCGCCGCTACTTCACCCATAAATCCGCCGAATACAGGGGCTTCTTCAACACACATAAGCTTTCCTGTCTTTTCCAGAGAAGTCAGTATAATATCAAGGTCAAGCGGCCTGAGAGTCCTGATATCTATTATCTCACAGTCAATCCCCTTTTCATTCTTGATCTCTTCAGCAGCTTCAAGGCTTTTTTGAACCATAAATGATGTCGCAGCAATGGTAAGATTTTTTCCCTTCCTCTTTATATCGCCTTTTCCCAGACTTATCCCATAAACCTCTTCAGGCACATATTGTACATATCTTTTATTTTTATATAACAGTTTATGTTCAATAAATATTACAGGATTATCATCATTTATAGCAGACACCAGCAGGCCTTTTGCATCATAGGGGCATGAAGGCATAACCACTTTAAGTCCGGGGATATGGGCAACCAGTGCTTCAAGGCTCTGGGAATGCTGCCCGGCTGCTCCTGTTCCACCCCCGCCGGGAGTCCTTATTACCATCGGAACGGAAGCCTTCCCTCCAAACATATATCTTGCTTTGGCAGCCTGATTTGCAATCTGGTCCATTGCTATAGTCATGAAGTCTGAAAACATAATCTCTGCAATAGGCCTCATACCTGTCATAGCGCTGCCTGATGCTATGCCTATCAGAGCTGCTTCAGATATGGGTGTATTCCTTATCCTTTCTTTGCCGAATTCATCAACCATCCCTGCCGTAACACCAAATGCGCCCCCATATTCTGCAATATCTTCGCCTATCAAATAAATATTTTCATCTTTTCTCATCATCTGCTGCATTGCTTCCCTGATTGCTTCTAAATAAGTTATCTGTCTTTTATTTTCCATATTAAATCAAGACTCCGTTAAATGATTAAATATTATCTGAAATAAAAAATTATATGATATTCTCACGCATAAACATCTTCCTCTATCGTTTCAGGATCCGGGAAAGGACTGCTCTTTGCAAAATCAGCCGCTTTTTTAATATCATCCCTGGCTCTATTCTCAATATCTTCAATCTCTTTCCGGGTGATTATTTTCCTTTCAATAAGTTCTCCGGAGTATATTTTTATAGGGTCTCTCTTCATCCATTCGCTTACCTCCTCTTTTGATCTGTAAACCTGGGCATCGCTTTTTGAGTGCCCCTTCCATCTATAGGTCAAAGCTTCTATAAGTACCGGCCCCCTCCCGCGGCGGCATTCCCTTTGAAAATGTGAGACTGTATTGTAAACCTCCACCAGGTTATTTCCGTCAATTGTAAGCCCGTCTATTCCATAAGATATCTTCCGGTCAGATATTCTCTTTATATTAAATGCTTCCTGCATAGGAGTTGACATTCCATAAATATTGTTCTCGCATAAATAAATAACCGGCAGCTGCCATACAGAAGCCATGTTAATTGACTCGTGGAATATTCCCTCGTTTGCAGCACCGTCTCCAAAAAAGCATATCACTATCTTTTTATTATTCTTCATCCTGGCCGTAAGGCCTGCACCTGTGGCAATCCCCATGCTTCCTCCCACAATACCATTGGCTCCAAGGTTTCCTGACCCAACATCGGCTATATGCATAGAACCACCCCTGCCCCTGCAGTATCCCGTACTTTTACCCAGCAGTTCTGCCATCATCAGATTAAGATCGGCCCCTTTTGCAATGCAATGCCCGTGTCCCCTGTGGTTGGAGGTTATATAATCATCTTTTTTTGTTGCATATATAGTCCCTACAGCAGAAGCCTCTTCGCCGATATAAAGATGGCAGGTGCCGTGTATCATTCCCCTGATTATAAATTGCTCTGTCTGCAATTCAAAATGCCTGATTTGAAACATTTTTCTGAGCATCTCGATCTTGGTCTCCCTATCAAGGCCCCGGAACCTATCCTCTATTGTATATCCATTGATTTCAAATTTCCTTTTCGTTCTATTTTTTTGTTTTTTCAATTCCATATTATTCCACTCCTAATATATATTTTGCCGTATCCTTATCTGTAAGTAGTATATTTATGATATGACCCTTCAGGGCAGCAGTAAGTACCTCAAGTTTTCTTTTTCCAAATGCTATACTTATTACATTCTTTATTTTCTTGAGCCTCTCAAGAGGAACCCTTACAATCCTTTCATCTATTTCATTCGGCACATACCTTCCCTCCCTGTCGATGAATACAAGGTTTACATCTCCCACTACTCCAAGGCTTCTAAGATACCTAAAATCTTCTTGCCTGAAACTACCGGTTTTTATGAGAGTTGATTCACTCCCCAGATCGCTTAATCCTATAAGAGCAGTATCAATTTTTTTTGACATATTCATTATTTCCCTTACATTGCTGTCTTTTTCCATCATCTGCTTTACTTCACTGCTGTCCATTACAGCAGGAGAATGAATCATATAACTTGTTCCTCCCACCCTATCAGCAATTCTTTTTGCTACTGAGTTAGTATGAATGCCTGTGCCTGTCCTGCCCAGTCCTCCTATCATTGGGACTACTTTTATATCACTTTTATTAACAATATTTATATGCTTTGATAACTCCCTGAGCGAATAACCCCACCCAATCCCTATATAGCTACCGTCATCGAGCAATCTTTCAAGCAAACTATTTACTCTTACCCCCATGGATCTTATAATTTCTTCGTCATCTCCAGGCGTGTCCACTATTATGCATTCTCTTATCTGGTATTTCTTTTCAATCTCGTATTCCATTTTTGAAAAATCTTCAGGGGGATATTTAATTGTTATCTCTACTATTCCTGTCTCTTTTGCCCTGGTAAGATATCTTGAAACCTTTGTTCTGGATATCTTCAGCTTATCTGCAATATTCTGCTGCGTCAGCCCTTCTATGTAATAAAGCCTTGATATTTTCGCAATAAACTTTTTTTCTTCGATATTTAACAATTTCTCAAATTAAAATAATTATGAACAATTGTGCAATTAATGAACATATTCTCAATAGTAGTATACAGTAAATCCAATTATTTTCAAGAATAATACAATATATCCGGGAGTTCACGATATTATAGTCATCATCCAAATAACCTTCTTCATCTGAAATATCATGTAACCAGATGCAATAGGATATTATAATGTATTTACCTTATCCACATCTTCACAGTTATTTAATTTAAATTTTCTATAACATTTTTTGATAGTATAATGTATTATCAAAAAAAAATTTGTAAAAAAAATTTGGACAGAACAATTACAATAAACTATTTTATATATGCATGTAGATAAGGAAAATATTTTTATTAACCCTAAAACCAGCAGCTACCTGGAACTTTTCAGGCTTTTCCATAAAAGTCTTTTTGAAAGAGGTTATGTCAAAAAAGACTTTTATAAATCTCTGGCAGCAAGAGAGAAGTCATATCCCACTGGACTTGACACTGAACCTATAAAAATTGCAATACCGCATACTGACTCCGATATGATTATAAAAGAAGGACTGGCCCTGGCAGTAGTTGATACTCCACTGGCTTTTGAGAAAATGGGGAATCCGGGCAGTATAATACAGGTCAATATAATATTTTTGCTGCTCATAAAAAATTATAAAGCAAAATTTTACCACAATCTGTTAAACAAAATAAGAAATTCTGATATATTACAGAGAATATATAAAACAGAAGACAGGCAGGATTTATGTCTGCTACTTACAGAGCTGTTAAATACCTGATCGATTTAGGACCGGTTATAATTATACCGGCACTGCTGTTTATTATCGGTTTATTTACTACCAGGAATATTTTTAAAAACCTAAGAAACTGCTTATTTATCTTCCTGGGCATGACAGGCGTTGCACTCCTTATAACTATGTTTGTAAATTTTTTTGAGCCTCTTACCAATACCATTTTGATAAACTCTCTTAAGGAATATGAAATAATAGATACAGGATGGACACTTACCGGGATATTATTTTTGAACTCGCCCCTATTGCTATACATTATACTGGGAGTTTTAAGCCTTAATCTGATAATGCTGCTTTTCAGATTTACAAGGACTATTAATATAGATCTCTGGGGATACTGGAGCTTTCTTCTTGTCGGGGCGATAATATACGCAATAACAGAAGTACAGTGGATAGCAGTACTTATTTCTATTATAGTTGCAGCTATCACATTTTCTCTCGCTGATATATATGCCAGCCACATAGAGTCTTATTATGGTATCAGGGGCATTTCCAATACACAGGCCCACATAATATGCTGGGCTCCTATCTCACACGCGGTAAATGCTGTAATGAATAAGTTACCTTTTGTAAAAAGGCTGCACCTTTTCTATTGTGAGATACATTACAGGTTAGGTCTTTTGTCAGAACCTATGATTTTTGGCTTTTTAGCCGGTTTCATTATAGGCCTTATTACCAGATATAGAACTATCACCCTTAATTTAGGAACAGATATTTTGTATGCTCTTTCAAGCGGGCTCAGATTATCATTTATTATGATCCTTCTTCCGCGCGCCGTAAATCTGCTGATGATGGGACTGGTTCCTGCAATAGATGATTTCAGAAGCCTTATAAGGAGAAGGATTACCCGCAGGACTATTTATATAGGGCTTGATTCAATAGTACTTGTCGGACACCCTTCCGTAATATTCCTTTCGGTTATCATAATCCCTCTTACCATATATATATCTACGCTTCTTCCCGGGAACAGGGTGCTTCCCAGTGCCGATCTGGTGATCATTCCCTTCCTCGTCGTATGGGCTGTAACCGTATCGCGGGGCGATCTAATCAGGAGTTTTATATCTGCCGTTATAATAATACCTCCTTTACTCTGGATCACAACAGATATGAGCCAATTTTTTACCAGTTATCTTATAAAATATGAATTTGAGCTGGTAGAGGGATATTCAGGCGTATCCAGCATGGGCGCAAGTTCAAATATCTTTTTCTGGGTTCTGCTTCAGATTATAAAACCTATAGTAAACCTGTTTTCATAGAATATTAATATTTTCTTCGTGTTAACCTGTGGATAAACTCCATATAGAGATTTTTTCTTATCTCCGGCTGCTGGCCAATAATATATATGCAGTTTCTTTCGAGTACAAGCCTTATCTTGGAATCATTATTCATTATTAAATCCCTTACATTTTCCCTGGACACCCTGGAGACCCATAGGTCTGATTCCTGCGAGATATACGGGAAGAAGGATTTTTCTTTTATTATGCGGTCCCAGTCAATTTCTATTTTTTCTACAAGATTCACATAACTTATCCCCCTGCTCTTTTCCATTATGTCTTTGCTCTGTTTAACTATCATATTATTTACAGCTCTCTCTATTCTTTTAAGATTAAATGAAGATATAGTAAGAAATATTCCATAAATGATAACGGGGGGTATTATAAAATAATAGTAATTTGCAATAAAATCAATAATATATCTACCAATATCACCTAAAAATACATCAACCCATGTTCTAAACATCATATCCTCTGTAAGCTTTAAAATTTTTCAATATCGAAAACAGTTTTCCTGCAGACTACCGTAATTGTAATGCTTCCATAAAAAGCCCCAATATATTCAACTATCCATAATAACATCCTAATATTTTAACAAATATTGATTTTGCCGTATACAGATTTACTCTTTATGTAAGCACTGGATCACGGCAGCATAAATTTATCCCGGCATCATAAACTAAAATGATTTTACAAAAATTACTAATTCTATTAAAATGCTAGCAATAACCGGTACATCTGGAATAATTATATAAGGATAAACTGGAAATATTGATCAGAGGGTATTCTGGGGAAAACAACATATGAAATTATCTACAAGAGGAAGGTACAGTACAAGATTGATGCTTGAACTGGCCATACGTTATGATGGGGGTCCTGTTCTTCTCAAAGAGATAAGTAAGGCGCAGGAAATCTCACTTAAATATCTCGGTCAATTAATAATACCCTTAAAAATTGCGGGTCTTATAAAATCCACAAGAGGTTATCACGGAGGGTACTGCCTGTCAAAACCACCTGAGAATATAAAATTATTAGATATACTTGAGGCTGTTGAAGGTTCATTAGCTTTTACAGAATGCGTTGAAAGCCCCCAGACATGCTACCGGTCGAACAATTGTCCTGTAAGAAATATCTGGAAAAAATCAAGTGAACAGTTTAAAAACATGCTTAATTCCATAACCCTTGCAGCTATGGCAGACGGACAGCCAAAAAAATCTTCCTGATCTCCGGCGTTTAAATAATTTTAATAAATTAAAAAGCTGGTTTTTTTAGATTATGATCAAAAATTTTTTTGGTGGA
>JAGYMN010000033.1 GCA_018400395.1 Actinomycetota bacterium | reverse complement strand
TTCTGTTTTTTACGACATTATTAAATATATCAAGAAAATCTTCCAGTTTTATCTGTTTTTGCTGCTCCCCTGATTTCTTCCTTACAGTTATTGTTCCGGAAGCCTGTTCTTTTTCACCAATTACTATCATATAAGGTATTTTCTGCAGCTCAGCATTTCTGATTTTTTTATTAAGAGACTCAACCCTGCTGTCAATGGCCGCCCTGCAACCTGCTTCCTTTAATTTTTTTAATATCTTTTCAGAATACTGTTCATATTTTTCAGAAATAGGAAGTATTACTGCCTGCTCTGGTGCCAGCCAGGGAGGAAAGTTCCCGCCATACTGCTCAATAAGTATGCCCATAAACCTTTCTATGCTGCCCAGAACAGTCCTGTGTATCATAACAGGTCTGTGACGTTTGTTATCTTCGCCTGCATATTGAATATCAAACTTTTCAGGCATTGCAAAATCAAGCTGTATGGTCCCGCACTGCCATGTCCTTTCCAGACAGTCCTTTATATGAAAATCTATTTTAGGACCATAGAACGCACCTTCTCCCTCATTTATTGTATAGTCTATATTCTTTCTCTCCACCACATCTTTAAGTACGGCCTCCGCTCTATTCCACATATCTATAGATCCAATACTTTTTTCAGGTCTCGTGGATAGCTCTACATGATAATTATCAAATCCAAATACCCGGTACATCCTATCTACAAGGTCTATAACATCCCCCAGCTGACCGGGCAATTGCTCTTCTGTGCAGAATATATGAGAGTCGTCCTGGGTAAAATTCCTTACCCTGAAAAGTCCCTGCAGAACTCCTGATTTTTCATGCCTGTGCACCAGGCCCAGTTCGGCATATTTCATTGGAAATTCTTTGTACGAATGCTGGCTGCTCTTGTAGATTATAATATTCCCGGGGCAGTTCATAGGCTTAATCGCATAATCCTTATCATCTATTTTAACAAAGTACATATTTTCTTTATAGTGATCCCAGTGCCCGGAAGTCTTCCACAGTTCACTGCTAAGTATCATCGGGGTAATTATTTCCTTATAGTCCTCCTTATCATGTTCCTCCTTCCAGTAATCTAGAATTATATTCCTTACAATCATCCCCTTAGGATGGATAAAAGGGAAACCCGGGGCTTCATCATGAAAGCTAAAAAGGTCAAGCTCCCTTCCTATTTTCCTGTGGTCGCTGTTTTTTGCTTTTTCCAGCCTATCCAGATACTGTTTGAGATCCTCTTTACCGAAGAAAGATGTTCCATATATGCGCGTCAGCATTATATTGTTTTCATCGCCCCTCCAGTATGCACCGGCTATGCTTAGCAGTTTAAAAGCTGCTATCCTTGATGACGAAGGGATATGGGGCCCCCTGCAGAGATCTGTAAAATCTCCGGTCTTATATATACTCACAGTATCTCCGGGGATTTCTTCAATAAGTTCAAGTTTATAATTATTTTCACTAAATATTCTTTCAGCATCTTTCTTTGATACTACCGTACGTTCAAAAGGGTGGTCCTCCTGAACTATTTTTTCCATCTGTTTTTCAATCTCTGCAAGGTCCTGCACAGAGATACCGGCATCTAAATCAAAATCATAGTAAAAACCATTTTTTATCGATGGTCCTATCGCAAATTTTGCTTCCGGATAAATCTTTTTTATAGCTGCTGCCATTACATGTGCCGTGCTGTGGTTTAATATGCTGAGAGACTTTTCTTCATTTTCCGGATAGATTAACCGGAGATAAATATCTGAATCTGGAACATAAGTCAAATCCACAACAGTCGAAACTTTGCGGACTTCTCCATCTTCCAGTAATTCAGCTGCAATAGATTTACTGGCAGACTTTTTGTCAATCATTGAGGCAGCTTCTCTTACGGAAGTACCTTTCTTTACTTCTGTCTCGCCCAGATTTTCAAATCTTATCTTTATCATGTCTTTTCCTAAAAAATATTGCCTGTAATGTCTTCCATAAAATAAAATGGAGCGGAAGACGGGACTCGGACCCGCGACCCCCACCTTGGCAAGGTGATGCTCTACCAGCTGAGCTACTTCCGCATGGAAATTAACTACTAATTACCTGCATCCTTGATCTTTTGCAAAACAAATATTAACTACTTCTAATTCAAAAGTCAATTAAACAGCCTGCCTGATTAAACAGCTTACCCTGGTTCGCCGTAGCTTAAATAGATCATTATAGTTACTGCTGGCTTACCTCTTCAAACATCAGTTTTGTCTCCTCTTCATAATGAACTACGGCACTGGCTTCTCCTATCATTTTAGAATATGAAGGCACCCCTCTTATGGTAATATCACCTGATTCTATGTTCCCCAGAGCAGGTAGAAGTGTGACTACATCCTTAAAATCCATATCTGTCCATGTATATCTTAAAAGAAAATTGACAAAAGCGGGTAACGAAATTATTTTTTCAAAAGTCGTTTTTTGTTCATAAAGCGCTTTTATTACTTTAGCAGCCTCCTTTTCACGCGCCCATGCGCCTCCCGGTGTGGTTCCGTCGCCGTTGCGGTGCCTGTTTCTGCATAGTGCAAGTGCCTGCTCTCCATCCAGGTGGTGAACCCCCCTGCTTAGATAGCAATTAGAAAACCCGTCTGCCAGGTCTTCTGTAACCTCTATAGTAACACCGCCGAGGAAGTCTATTAGAGGAATGAATCCATCAAAATCTGTTATTATATAATTATCGATATCGAGACCTGTAAAATTTTCAAAAGTTTCAACAGCTGTTTTGGGCCCTCCGATAGCATATGCCCCGTTTATCTTACCATCAGAATGACCGGCTATAGGAACCCAGAGATCTCTGGGAATTGTAATTATTGCAGTTTTATATGTCTCAAGATTTATATGTACTATAATATTTATATCTGATCTTGCATTTTCCCTGCTCCATTCCCTCCCAAGACCACTGTCAACTCCAAGTATAAGTATATTTACAGATTTGCTTTTATCTGCTTCTAGATTGCCGTCTATGGTGTTACCTATAAAAAAATCAGATAAAAATCTGCTAAAAGTTTTCACAGCCTCATCCTTTTCTACCATGCTGCCCATATATTTGACAATGTAAACATGTTCTCCGCTGGTAAGACAGGTAAAAAGATCTATTTCACTGTAAATGTTTTCTTCATTTTCTTTATCTATTCCAAGACCGCTATTGTAAAAATATCCATTTACTTCATTCTCGACCTTTCCTATTTTTATATAAAAACTGTCAATTGCTTCCCCGTTAAAATCACTTTCCTGTTTTATTTGCATGTATTTATCAATAATTTCATCTGAGGGATCCAGAGATTCAAATTGCCCCTTATCTTCAACCATTACCATAACATCTTCTGTAGAACCATTATTGCCTGTATGCCTGATTAATACCGTCTTTCCACTATTTTCTTCGTATAAAACCCAGCCTTCCGGTAAGATAAAGCCGTAGTCTTCAAAATCTGTGGAACTGCTTTTATAATAATCAACATTATTATCATCCTCGGTACCGGAAGATTTATCTAAGTGAATACCTTCTTCCCGGGCATCGCTGTCTTCTTCTATATTTTCCTCGTTCTCATCGTCTACACTTTCGACAGGCCCTGCGGCATCCTCGTCTGTGATATTATTATCACGGCGGTCTCTTACCGCATAAAAAATGCCTACGATTATTACCCCGGCTACTATCAGTATAAGTAAATACAGTAAATATTTTTTTATCTTCATCATTCTTCCTGTCAGGCATGATTTATAAAACAAACTAAATAGAACATTTTAGACAAATTTCTTTTTTTATCAATTATTATCTTATATAATTACCCTGGCCAATCTAATCAGGTTAGAATTATTAACATTATTATTTTAATTAACCGGAGGAATTTATGAATGATTTTCCAGTTTTTGACAAAACAGCACAGGATATCGGTTATTTTATATTTATGGACAGGGACGAAAAGACAGTTTTTTATGCGAAGGGCATTCTGGATGACATCATTGACGGCTACATCGTACTCACAAATAAAAAGCTTTTTTTCTTTTTTTATTCCAATATTAACAGGGAAAAGAAATTTATTGCCTCTTATCCGTATATCACATCTGCCGACTTAAAAAAAGGTGTTTTTTCATCCACCCTTACCGTCGGCAGCAGGAAGGATACTTTTAAAATAAGCAGGTTGAATAATACAAAGGCTATAATGATTCATGAAATGTTAAAAAAGATCATTTCTGATAATAGCAAAAAAGAATAACAGCATATCATTTTTTATTCAGCATTTATAATGAACTCTATCAAAAAAGTTCCCGGGCAAGTTCTATCATAGTACTGTCAGGTACTCTGACCCATATGATCCTGCGGCCAAACTTTTTTGCTTCCTCTGTCGTATCAAAATATATGTCAATACGGTTTCCTTTAATCTTTCCTCCCGTATCTTCCGCCATAAAGTTACCCAGACCCTTTATTTCTACTTTTGTTCCAAGAGGGATTATGTCAGGATCGACAGCTATCATGCCTTCTTTTATCTGCTTACCTGTAGCCGTTGTATTGTTTGTGCCCTGCTCCGGGTCATTTCCACTATAGCCTGTTGCAATAAAATAGAACCATTCGGTCTCTTCCTTAATTTTTTCTACTTTTGTTACTACAACTGGTTCTTTTTCTACGATGACTTCTGTTTCGGTTCTTAGCAGAAATGAATCTATATGTCCATTCTTTGTAAGAACTATCATAACTGAAGCCAGGACAAGTGCAGCAGTAAGTACCCAGAACAGTATATTGATCACCATGTTGTATCTGTTTGTCATATCTACCTTTTTTAATAAGCAAAACAATAATATTGATTATTTAATAAATACTTTATTCAATAAATAATCACCAAAGTCATGGATTATACAGGCTTTTTATTAAAAATCAACAAAAAAAATATTATATTGCAGAATTGGCTGTCAGAAAAATTGTTTAAAAAAACAGGTAATAAGATATTTGAGGTCCCCCTCCTTGAAAAAATATTCTCATAATTACTATACAAATGTATAGTAATTATATATAATGATGTCAAACAGATAAACCTCTAAAAACCGGAACTGAAATAACAGGAATTATTTTAATCTTCAAATCTGGAGGTCCTGAATGGAACTTACCGGCAGGCAGAATCTGGTGCTCAAAAAAATATATGACTATATACTGGTAAACAGCTATCCTCCCTCCATAAGGGAGCTTGCCGGTATGCTTTATATCAACTCTCCCAGGGGAATCTCCGATCACCTGTATTCACTGGAAAGAAAGGGATATATAGAGAGAAGGTCATCTGCCCGTTCCATAAAGCTAACATGGAAGGCACTGCAGATACTGGGGCAGAACACCGAAAAGGAAGCCCTTTACCTGCCTCTAGTAGGAAGGATAGCTGCCGGAAGACCTGTCCTTGCTGAAGAAAACATTGAAGACCATATTCCCTTCCCTGCTGATATGATAAGAGGAAATGCCGATTTTGCTCTCAGGGTCCATGGAGACAGCATGATCGGAGACCATATACTCAACGGGGATATTATAGCAGTAAGGTCACAGCCTGTAGCGGAAAATGGCGATATAGTGGTAGCACTTATAGATGACGAGGCTGTAGTTAAAAGATACTATAGAAAAGAAAAACATGTTGAACTCAGATCTTCCAATCCGAAATATATGCCAATGTTAATGAAATCAGATCCTATAATCCAGGGAAAAGTTGTAGCCGTCCAGAGGGCATTGAGGTAAGCCCTCTTTTAAAAAATAGAAAAGGTGAGGATTAAGTGACTTCTTTTACCCATCTTCATGTACATAGTGAATACAGTATTATGGAATCTGCTGTAAAGATAGAGGACCTTATAAAAGCAGCAGCCGGCCTTAATATGAAAGCAGTCGCGCTGACAGACAGGTATATGATGGGGGGAGCAGTCAAGTTTTATGAAAGCGCCTTATCTGCAAATATAAAACCTATTATAGGATGCGAAATATGTCTGTCAGATATGGATGGCCTGTCCCAGATGATACTTCTGGCAAAAACAATCAGAGGATATGAAAATCTCTGTCGTATAGTAAGCAGATCCCACCTGAAAAGGAAATACTCTGTTCCTTCAATAGATGTAAGGTATTTAAGCAGAAACAGCAGGGGCCTTATAGGGCTGAGCGGGTGTCCCAACGGCAAAATACCTCAACTGCTTAAAAATAGAGACAGATACATGGCTTTAAAGACTGCATATCGCTTTATTGAAATATTCGAAGGTGATTTTTATATAGAGATTCAGAGAGTCCCCCTGCAAAAGACCGGCTCTTATAATAACCTTTCAGAACTGATCGCAAACTTCGCACTCTCCAATAATTTATCCCCCGTGGCCACAAATAATGTCCATTACATCGATAAGAATAGCTACTGCATATACAGGCATCTTTACAAATTAAAATCAATGGGTATGAAGAAGGATCCCTTTCCAGAGTTCATAAAGGGTGGGGAGAATTATTTTAAGTCTTCCGAAGAAATGATTTCAATGTTCCGTGACATTCCGGAAGCCATATCAAATACTTCCATCATATCCGGCAAATGCAATCTGGATCTGGGTCCCGGGAAGACCTGGCTTTTCCCTTTTAAGGTACCCGAAGGAGAGACCCTTCCGGGTTATCTTAGAAAACTCTGTATGAGGGGGTTTTTGCGCAGGTTCGGGCGTTATCCTGATGCCAGGTATCTTTACAGGCTCGAGAAGGAGCTTAAAATAATTGAAAAAACAGGTTTCAGCGGATACTTTCTCATAATCGCAGACATGGCAGAATTTGCCAGGAAAAGGAACATACCCATATGTGGAAAGGGTTCTGCTGCCGGAAGCCTTGTGTCCTACCTCCTGGGAATATCAGACGTCGACCCCGTAGACCAGAATCTTTATTTTGAAAGGTTTCTAAACACCGGAAGAAAAAGCCCCCCTGATATAGATATTGACATCTGCAGCAGCAGAAGAAGTGAGCTGCTGTCCTATCTTTCCTGCAGATATGGATCAGAAAATGTCTCAAGGGTATGTCTATTCTCAACTCTAAGGCCGAGAGCAGCTATAAGAGAGGCAGGAAGGATAATGGGACTGGGAAAATCTGAGACTGATGATTTATTAAAGAGGCCGGATTTCCCCGAAAGATTTTCGTATAAAAGGAGGCCTCTGCCGGAAAGCATAAAGGAAGCCGCCGGGCTGCTCGAGGAAGACAGCACATCTTCAAGTATCTTATCCTGTGCTCTCAAAATAGAAAATTACATAAGGCACATGTCAATGCATCCATCTGCATTTATTATATCCTGCAGAGATCTTCCCGGAACCGTTCCGCTTACCCTTTCGGATACAGGAGAGATAATGACACAATACGATATGGAAAGCATTGAAAAACTTGGCCTTATAAAAACAGACCTTATAAGTTCCGTAAGCCTCAGTCTTATAAGGGATGTAATCGAAACTCTTAGAGAAAAGAGGAATATCTACATAAATATATCTGAAATAAATCATGACGATAAAAAGGTATTTGATGCTATAAAGAGTGGGAATACCCTGGGAGTATTCCAGCTTGAGAGTTCCGGTATCAGGTCTCTGGCAAAAAAACTAAAACCATCAAACCTTGACGATATTACCATTCTTATCTCACTTTACCGGCCGGGTCCACAGCAGTCAGGAATGGTCAAAAATTTTATAGAAAGAAAATTCGGAAGAGAAGATACTGTATTTATTCATAAAGATCTTGAGCCCATACTAAAAGACACATATGGGGTAATACTTTATCAGGAGCAGGTTATGAGGATAGCAATAGAAATAGCAGGCTACTCATTCAGCGAAGCAGATATGCTCAGAAAAGCGATTGCCGGGCTCTCTTCGCTTGAAATGGAAAAACAGAGGTCAAAATTTATCAGAGGTTCTCTTAAGAAAGATTATTCTCTTGATTTTGCCAGACGTATTTTTGATTTAATATCCAGGTTTGCAAATTACGGCTTTGTCAGGGCTCATGCTGCTGCCTACAGTGAAATATCTTATAAAATAGCCTACTTAAAAGTATATTTTCCGGCAGAGCTAATATCTTCAATACTTTCAAATAACTCTGGATATTACAGGCAGGCACAATACATAGAAGAAGCCCGGAGACTGGGACTGTTCCTTAAGCTCCCTGACGTAAATAAGAGTAAATATAAATTCAGTCCTGAAGATAATGGAAAAGCCATAAGAGTCTCACTAACTTCCATAAGGGACCTTGGTCCCTCGGGAGCAAATTTTATAATAAAAGAAAGGACGAAAAACGGTTACTTTAAGAATTTTTTTGATTTCTATAACAGATGTGTAAAGAGGTTTTCACTGAATAAAAATGCTGTTGAAAATCTGATAAAGGTTGGGGGATTTGATTATACCGGAGCATGCAGGAAGGACCTTCTTAAATTATTCTATTACCTCAGAACCCTTAAACACCGTCCCTTTGACCCATCTCACCCGGCATTAAACTCTGTATTCAAACTTGAATGTAATAAAGATAGCTATATCGACATTGAAGAAAAAATTGAGGAAGAATCCAGAATACTTGGATTTTGTATAAGCTATAACCCTCTTGACTATTTCATATATGAGCTTAAAAAATTCAATCCCTGCAGCAGCGGAACTTTCTCCAAAATTCTCAAAAAAACAGGAAATAATAAATCCGGTAATATTAATATTACCTGTGCAGGAATTGTCCTTAGCCGGAGAGTTGAAAACACGAAAGACAGGAAAAAAATTCTCTTTTGCACCGTGGAAGACAGGGATGGAATATTTGAACTGGTATTTTTCTCTCCTGTTTACAGGAAATATTTCAAAACACTTACAGAAAACACCGCTATGATCGTAAAAGGAAATCTTAATCAAATAGATGGGGATATTACGGTCACAGGTAAAGAAGTGATCGACCTGGCACTTTTAAAAAAAATAAATAAAAGCCGTAGAGCTGAAGCCCTGAGACACAGCATACTTGCAGGATTGGAGCCGGTTTGGAAAAACTAAGGAAAATAATACACGTGGATATGGATGCATTCTTTGCCCAGATAGAACAGAGGGATAATCCCGGATACAAAAATAAGCCTCTTATTGTTGGAGGTCCATTAAACAGGGGTGTGGTATCTACCGCCTCTTACGAGGCCAGGAAATATGGTATTCATTCCGGGATGCCTCTGAGCAGGGCAAAAAAACTCTGCCCTGAAGGTTTATTTATACCTGTTAACATGGAAAAATATTTAAGGGAATCGATGATAATAAAAAACATATTTCATAATTTTACCCCACTTGTAGAAATAATAGGATGCGACGAAGGTTTTCTGGATGTTACGGGTTGTGAAAGGTTATTTGGAAATGCACTCGAAATAGCAAAGAAAATAAAAGGCAAAATTTATGAGAGCACAAACCTTACATCTTCCGCCGGATTGGGGCCAAATAAATTTCTTGCAAAGCTTGCCTCAAACATTGGAAAACCAAACGGCCTGACCGTACTTGAGAACACAGATGAGATACTAAAAAAGATAAGACTTCTTCCAGTATCATATATCCATGGTGTCGGTCATGTTACAAACAAAGAACTTGGATCCATGGGTATATATACAATTGGAGATCTTGCAGATACTCCTCTAGAAATTATTGAAGCCAGATTCGGCGAAACGGGCAGGGTGATACACGATATGTCCAATGGCATAGACAACAGAAAAGTCAACCTGAATCCTGAAGTTAAATCAATAGGCCGGGAGATAACATACTGTAAGGACATCAATGACCTTTCTATACTTAAATCCACACTTCTTCTTCTTTCACAAAAAATCGCCAGGAATATGAGATACAGGGGATACAGGGGTAAAATAATTACACTTAAATTAAGGTTTGCCAATTTCAGGACAATCACCAGGAGAACAGCACTTCATGAACATACATATGGTATTTTTGACATATACAGGACAACAGTATCACTTTTAAGGTCCATTGATCTAAACCATAACAGAATAAGACTTATAGGAGTATCTGTAAGCGGCCTGGAGCACATATCTGAACCCGGGAGCCTTATATATTATAATAAAAATAATTATAATGAAAATCTTACTGAAGCGATTGATACAATATCAAATAAATTCGGGGAAAATAAGATTATCCTTGCAAACTTAATAGAAAGAAATGATATAATAGATTGTAAGGCTATTAAACCTTAAGATTTTGACATCATGTCAGTTGAAAGAATATAAAGAATAACTTATGAATTCCAGAGATAAAACATTTCGCCTGGCCGTTTGCCAGATGCTTGTAGAAAAAGATAAAAAGAATAATCTGGTAAAAGCAGAGAAATTAATAAGGCAGGCTAAAAAAGAATTTAACGCAGATATCATAGTACTCCCGGAGATGTTTAATTGTCCGTATAACCATAAATATTTCCATATAACAGCAGAAAAATTTCCAGGCGAAACAGCAATTTTTTTATCAGGTATTGCACTTGATTTGAAAACTTTTATTATAGGCGGTTCAATACCTGAATCAGAAGATGGAAATTTATTTAATACTTCCTATACTTTTGATCCGAAGGGCAAATTAATTGCCCGGCACAGGAAAATACACCTTTTTGATGTTAATATAAAAAATGGCATAAGTTTTCAGGAATCGAAATATATATCTCCCGGCAACAGCATTACTGTCTTTGACACTGGTTTTTGTAGAATAGGAATAGCTATCTGTTATGATATGCGATTTCCTGAACTTATAAGAAAGATGGCACTGGAAGGCGCCTCATTGATAATAGTACCTGCAGCCTTTAACATGATAACGGGCCCTGCCCACTGGCATACTACAGCCAGGGCCAGGGCTATTGATAATCAGCTGTATTTTGTTTGTGCATCTCCTGCCAGAGATGCTTCCTCCGATTATATTGTTTACGGTCACTCCTTGATGGTAGACCCATGGGGCCAAATTTTTTCTGAAGCTGGAGAAGATGAGACCATAATATCCGGAATAGTAAATCCCTCTGAAGTTGAGCGCGTAAGAAAAGAATTGCCCCTTTTAAAACAAAGAAAACCTGAAATCTATATATAATTATCCGGCCATTATTCAATTAGACTTATAAATTGCTCAAGGAGCACCGGATCAAACTGTTTTCCACTGCATTTTCTAAGTTCCTTTATCACATCAGTCTTGCTCAAAGGCCCTTTATAGAACCTTCCGCTTCTCATAACATCATAAGAATCTATAATAGTCATTATCCTCGAAAGCAGCGGTATGTCATTGCCTTTTATTCCTCCCGGGTATCCGCTCCCGTCCCATCTTTCATGGTGGCATAGTATATAATCTGCTATATGTGAAAATTTAAAAGAAGATTTTGCAATATCATAACCTATTTCAGGGAATGATTTTATTATATCCCAGTCTTCCTTTGATAATTTTTCTTTTTCCCTGAGTATCTTATCAGGGATTGCAATTTTTCCAAGGTCATGGAGACTCGCAAGTATTGATAATTCATCTATTTTGCTTTTTGGTAACTTTAGGAATGTTCCAAAATCTTTTGCCATTTTTTCAACCCTTTTTACATGTTCCCTTGTTTCATATCCTTCACCCAGAAGGGAGTCAACCATTGAAATCACTGGATTGCCCTGTGCACTCTTTCTGTATATTAGTTTATTTTTATGCATCATGTCTCTTGCTTCAGTAATAACATCGCTGAAATTAGTGCTGGCAATATCCTTTGCGGCTATACCGGTTGATATTGTAAAATCAAATTTTTCCTTTTTTATATGCCTGCACGATTTAAGTATCCTCTCATTTATATCTGATAACGACTTCCTGTCAGTAGCAGGTAAAAGTGCAGCGAATTCATCTTCGCCATATCTGGCTATTATGTCTTCCTTACGGCATACTTTCTTGAAAACATCTGCAATATCCTGCAATAACTTATCACCTTCATCGTTGCCAAAAGCATCGTTTATTAATTTTAATTCATTTACATCACTTATTATAAATCCAATAGGTAGCAGCCTTTCTGTATCCAGACGTTTTATTTCTTCGTCAATATAATACCTGTTAAAAAGGCCTGTAAGCTGATCATGAAAACTAAGATATTTCAGTTCATCTTCAATCTTTTTTCTTTCGGTAATATTTTTTATTATTATATGAGTCCCGGTCACCTTAATACCATTTTTTATAAGGCTGGATCTAGCCTCAATAAAAATCTTATCTCCATGTCTATTCTCAAAGATTATATTATCACCGGGTTTTTCTGAACTGTTTTCTGCATCATCAAATAATCTGAAATATTGCGGTAGATTTTTTTTGCTTATTGCATCCACAGATGAAAAATGTTTTTTTGCTATTTCTTCTTTTTTGCAGTCTAATATCTGTAATGCAGCCTTATTTATATTAAATATTATTCCATTACGGTCCAGCTCTATTATTCCTAAAGGGATTGAATCTATTAGTGAGTTATACTTAATCTCATTTTCCTTAAGCAATATTTTTAGAAACTCATACCTGTCTTCAGAGTATTTTATATCATCTATGACTTTTTTTAATTTCTCGATTTCCAGGATAATCTGTTTTTTTCCTGTATCGTTCATATTTTTTCGGGTATGCTATTAATCTATTAATATTTTTATATTTATTACAAATTTTATAAAGGTATTCAAAGAGTA
>JAGYMN010000032.1 GCA_018400395.1 Actinomycetota bacterium | reverse complement strand
ATTATTAATTCAAATGGATTTGGAGGAGGAAACGAGAAAGACAAAGAATTTTCTGAATCAATTTTATTTAACAGAGGACCAAGTTATGAGACTTATAAAAATCCAGACGGAACTTATACAAAAACTATTTATTCAAGTATTAGATATGTTAAGGAAAATAGAAAATATGTTTCAATTGAAGAAGCGAAGAGCTTAAAAAATCACGGATTTAAAATAAAATATATTGATATTTTAATTTTATATACTCGATTTTAAAATAAGATAGGGTAAATTTAAATACCGTAGAATTAGTTTACTTTTTTATGAAATTTGTATTTGAGATAGGAAAAGAATTAAGGAGCATGTGTAACTGCGCTCCTTTCAGGAAGTTATTAGCAGGTTTTATGGTTTTTCTTTTTATCTGCACCTCATTTCTGGTAATGGCACAGCCGCTTGCAGCTATTACACTAAGGGAGCTTGGGAATTCAATAGCAATGCTTGATTCAGAGCAGGAAAAACTGTTAGAGGAGATAATTGCTTCTGAAACAATAGTAGAAGCAAAAAAAAATGAGATAAAAGCTTTAGACGGGGATCTTAAGATGCTGAACCTGCAATTGGAAGAACTGAAACTGCAGAAGGAGGAGCTTGAAAAAAGTATAAAGAAAAAAAAGCGCCTGCTTGTCGATAAAATAATATTTACCTATAAGTATGGAAACAATGATGTAGCAAAATATATCATAAGTGCTAAGAATCTCAATGAAGTGGTCAACAATCTCTTTCTTTTTAAAAATATTATGGACAGAGAGGCTGAACTTATTGAAACTCTTAGATTTGAAAAAGAGGAATTTGAAAGGATAAGCCGCAAATCGGAGGAAATGATTTCAGAGAAGGAGTCGTTAAGGTCAAGACTGGAAGAAGAGGAAGAAAAACTTGAAGAAGCTATTGCAGAAAACAAGTTCCTCCTGAATAAGCTGGAACAGGAAGAAGAGGAAGTACAGAATCTTCTTTCAGAGATAAGGAAAAGGATAGCAGCAGTACAGCCCCCGGGCATTACCCTCACTGGCGAGTGGGAAATGGTAGCGACTGCATATTTTGCTTTTGGTTCAGGCGGTAATGATATAAACGGTAATGGAATAACTGCTACGGGGCTGCGGGCAAGGAAGGGAATTGTAGCAGTAGATCCAAGAGTAATACCGCTGGGTACAAAATTATTCATTCCCGGGTACGGCGAGGCTATTGCCGCTGATACGGGAGGATGGATAAAAAATAACAGGATAGATCTATGTTTTGACACGCTTGCAGAGTGCTACGGGTACGGGAGGCGTCATATAAGAGTATATCTGGTAGAAGATTGAAAAGAAGCTTTTCAGACCAACTTCAGAAGTTTTGCCAGTGATTTGAAGTCATCAGTGTATTTTTTTTCAGATATGGTCTTTTTTATCTTTACATCATGGGGGCCGTAGAACGGCACCAGCTTAAAAGAAGGGTTTTCGAACACATGCATATGGATTTCTTCCATATCTTTGAACTTTTTATCTATAGAAAAAAAATTTTTAAGTAGTATATTCGATACATCAAGTCCCAGAGATACTATTATATGGGGCGTGCTTATAGATATTTCCTCGATTAAGTAAGGAATACAATTTTTAACATGTGCCGCTTTTAAGCTTTCTTCTTCAATTACCTCTCTTTTTCCGGTTGTTTTGCTGATCCTTCTGGGCGTACATTTCACGAGGTAGGTAAGATAGGTATCCTTCTCAAGCGAAAGATCTACTTTTTCTATTATATCCCTTAAAAATTGCCCGGGCACGTCTCCAGTAAAAGGTATACCGCTTTTTTCAGCTCCGTTCTTACGTGGAAAATCAGATACAATTATAATATTTGCACCGGGTGCTCCCGTGCCGGTCACCGGTGTTTTCCGCAATTGGGCAAGCTCTTTGCATTTCCTGCATTTGAGGATTTTCGAATTAAGTTTTTCTATGCTTTCCCTGGAACTTATGGGCATATATAAATTCTAGTTAATTTATGTGCAGAAAAAGTATACAACATAAAAAAAATAGAGTAAATAAAAAACTGATCAGTGCAGCATATATTATTATTTAAAAAAAACTTTTTCCTTTATTTTTACTCTTTTCCTGCTATTATTGTATAAAAGTTATTGGATGGAGAAAGACAATAGGAAAATTATAAGAAAGGAGAAGACTATGGCGAAACATCAGGATCTTGCTGATGCGATAATAAAGGGAGACAATACCTCGTCAAAAGAGATCGCAGAAAAACTTGTAGCGGATGGAGTTTCGGCAACAGAGGTATTAAACGAAGGCATGATGCCGGGAATGGAGGTGGTAGGCAGAAAATTTAAGGCGAATGAGATGTATATCCCGGAAGTGCTTATAGCCGCAAGGGCTATGCATGCTGCAATGGATATCATAAAGCCGCTTCTTACGGAGACCGGCGAAGAAGGCAAAGGTTCGGTAGTGATCGGAACGGTACAGGGCGATCTTCATGATATCGGCAAAAACCTGGTAGGCATGATGCTTGAGGGAGGAGGCTTCACTGTTGTAGATGCAGGAGTAGACGTGCCCCCGGAAAAATATATAGAGGAGCTTAAAAAATCAAAAGCAAAGGTACTGGGGCTTTCTGCTCTTCTTACAACGACTATGCCAGGCATGAAGGAAGTTATAGAAGCTGTAAAAGCAGATTCTGGGATGTCGAACGTGAAGATAATGGTGGGCGGAGCTCCCCTTACACAGGAGTATGCTGATTCTATAGGTGCTGACGGTTACGCCCCTGATGCCTCATCAGCGGTTGATCTTGCAAATGATCTGATGAACTAGCAAAGGCCGGTTCCGGATCTTAATAGGAATATTAAATTGGAAGTGATTATGGGAACATAGCCACTTCCAATTTTTTGTGCAGTATTAATTGAATTTAGACAGTTTGCTTTCCTGCATTATGATTCTATTTCTAAAAACAGGTTTGCCATTTCAATTGCACTTAGTGCAGCATCCCAGCCTTTGTTACCCCTCTTTGTACCGGCACGCTCTATGGCCTGTTCAAGGGTGTCGGGCGTAATGACTCCGAATGATATGGGTATATCAAAATCAAGGCTGATCTTTACAATGCCTTTTATTGATTCGTTTGCGATGTACTGGTTATGTGATGTGTCTCCCTTCATTACGGCCCCAAGGCAGATTATGGCATCATATTTTTTTGTTTTAGCCAGCATCTTCGCAGCTAATGGTATTTCGAATGCCCCTGGTACCCTGGTTATTTCAATATTACCCTCGGGACAGCCATGCCTTTTAAGGCAATCCAGTGCCCCGTCAAGGAGCCTGGAGGATATGAAGTCGTGGAACCTGCTTGAAATAATCCCGAACTTTAGTTTGCTTGCGTCAAGGTTGCCCTCGTATTTTTTCATAATCTTTCCCTTTCTATCTTTTCTGAAAAATTTAATAAAATCTATTTTGTCAGTCCAGAAGATGGTGCATCTTCTCTTTCTTCGTATTAAGGTAAAATTTATTATTTTTATTAGGCGTGATCTTTAAAGGTATTCTTCTGGTTATCTTAAGGCCATATCCCTCGAGGCCGACTATCTTTTTAGGGTTATTTGTCATAAGCTGTATTGTTGTAAGACCCAGGTCAGAAAGTATCTGGGCACCTATGCCGTAGTCCCTGAGGTCTGCGTTAAAGCCCAGATGTAGATTTGCCTCAACGGTATCCATACCTTTTTCCTGAAGTTCATATGCCTTCATCTTATTGCAGAGCCCTATACCTCTTCCTTCCTGGGCCATATATAGAAGCACTCCCCTTCCTTCTTTATTTATCATACGGAATGCACTATCAAGCTGTTCCCCGCAATCACATCTGGTGGAACCGAATGTATCTCCGGTAAGGCACTGGGAATGTACCCTTACCAGTATATTTTTTTCATCCCTTATATCACCTTTTATGAAAGCCAGATGTGTTTCCGGACTTATCGTAGATCTGTATGTTATGGTCCTGAATTCACCCCATTTTGTGGGAAGATTTATTTCTGCCACTTTTTCGATTAGTTTTTCCTTTTTTTTCCTGTATCTTATAAGTTCTTCTATGGTTATTATGCTGAGGCCTGATTTCTCTGAGATGTTTTCAAGGTCAGGCAGAAGTGCTACTTCTCCATCATCCCTTATTACTTCACTAATAATGCCTGCAGGATATAATCCGCTTATTTTTGCAAGATCAACTGCCGCTTCAGTATGTCCTGCACGTATAAGTATGCCGCCCTCGGAAGCTCTCAGCGGGAAGATATGCCCCGGTATCGTTATATCATCAGGTCCTGTCTCGGGGTCGATGAATGTTTTTATAGTAGCGGCCCTGTCCCCTGCAGATATACCACTGCCTTTTATTGATCTTGCATCTATTGAAACTGCACGGGCGCCCACACCGGAAGCCTGATCATTGCTTTCGCGGCTCATCATCGGGATCTTAAGCCGGTCAAGCCTTTTCTTCATGCAGGGTAAAAAAATTATACCTCTGGCATGTGTAATAAAATAGTTTACAGATTCAGGAGTGACTTTTTCAGCAGCCTGAAAGAAAACACCTTCATTAGCGGGAGATTTGTCGTCCACTATGATTATTATTTTGCCTTTTTTTATTTCTTTTATAGATTCTTCTATTGGCGAAAAGATAGATGATCCTTTATTAGATGAAACCATTTTTTTCCAATTTCTCCTTTAATATATCGTCATTTATTTTAGATATACTGCTCTCTGCTGTTTTTTGGAAAGAAAGGTAATTTACTATGTATCTGGCAATCATATCGACTTCGATATTTACTGTTTCGCCCATACCTTTCCTGCCAAGAGTAGTATTTTCAAAAGTGTGCGGTATTATTACAGTTTTAAAATTATCAGTGCCGGCTTCGGTTACTGTCAGACTTATCCCGTCTATTGCTATGGAACCGCGCTCTGCTATAAATAAGGACAGATCAATTTCCGGTTTAAAGGTTATCAGAAAAGATCTTCCAGCCCTTTTAACATCTGTTATTTTAGCCACTCCGTCAATATGTCCACTCAAAAAATGACCCCCAATCCTGTCTTTAGGAGAAAGCGAAGGTTCCAGATTTACCGGGTCGCCCGTTCTTGCATAATCAAAGTTGGTGTGTCTGAGGGTATTTGAAGATATGTCGGAGCTGAAGCTGTGAGAATCATAGCTTTTAACTGTAAGGCATGCACCATTTATAGATATGGAGTCACCGGTGTTTATTTCTTCAAGAATTTTTACTGCATTTATCTTAAATTCTTTATCCTCACCCCTGTTTGTTATGTCCTCTATAATGCCTGTCTCTTTTATAATTCCTGTAAACATCTAATAATCACCTAATTTCCTGCTGGATATGCAGTGATATGCAGATCATCCCCTGATTTGATCGCAGAATCAAAAATAAGCCCGATGCTTTCACTTAAATTTTTTATATCCAGCTTTTTGAACATGTCAAAATCACTGTCTCCGCCAATTACTTTTGGAGCAATGAATATATAAAATTTGTCAATCGCAGCGGCCTTAAGGAAAGATGTAAGAACCCCGGGACCTGCCTCGATCATAAATGATGTAATACCGTATCCGGCATAGAGTACCTCACTTATTTTTTCAGGGGTCCATTTTCCTGAATTGCAGTATTCTATAGAAACTGAGTTATCCCTTAAAATATTTTCTTTATTTATCATTTCTCCGTCTTCAGCTGAGCGGGGCCCTGCAAATATGATGGTTTTTATCCTGCCGGCTGTTTGTACTATTGCCGAATCAGCAGGTATCCTCAGATGTGTATCCAGTATAACCCTTGTAAACCTGTTATTTCCGTGTTCCGTAAAATACCTGAGGTTAGAATCGAGACAGGCAGAGAGGTCATTTTTAGGAAACAGGGTTGGATTGTCAGCAATAACGGTATTGATCCCGGTAAGAACACAACCATATTCTGTTCTGAGCTCCTGCACCTTTTTTCTTGAAGAAATACAGGTAATCCACTTTGAATCCGAGTTCTTTGCAGCAAGTTTTCCATCAATGCTGGAAGCGATCTTGGCACAGATAAAAGGCCTTTTGTACCTGATATGTTTGAAGAAGACTTCATTCTGCCTTTTTACTTTATCTTCCAGCAGCCCTGTACTGACTTTTATGCCGGCTTCCCTTAGTTTTTTTACTCCTGAACCATTTACCTCTGGATTTGGGTCAATAGATCCGATTATTACTCTCTTAAAACCCTTATTTATGATTACATCTGCGCAGGGTGGTGTCCTTCCTGTAATCGTGCAGGGTTCCAGGGAAACGTACATTGTGGAACTGCTGACATCCAGGGAGCTATTTTTAATAGCGTCTATTTCTGCATGATCTTCCCCTGCTTTCCTGTGGTAGCCTTCTGAGATGATACGGCCGTCTTTAACAATAACCGCCCCGACCATAGGATTGGGTGAAGTATGGCCCCTGCCATTTTCCGCAAGTTCTAAGGCCCTTCCCATAAATTCTCTATCCCTGTCTGTAAATTCTGTCATATCATTCCATTTGATTTTATGAAAGTAAAAAGCCGCGGAGAAAACCGCGGCTTATATTAATTAAGTTTTATATAAGTCAAAATTTTCTCCCATCCAGACTATACTGTCGGTACTGGAATTACACCATTTCAACCTGCACAAGCAGGGTTGCGGACTATTACCGCCGGTAGGGAATTTCACCCTTTCTCGAAAATATTACTCTGTAAGTTATCAAAAGATCAGTCAGCGTAAATTTATTAACTTTTGTGAATATAAATTATAACAGGAAGAATTGCTTTTGCAATGATATCCTGGTACAGTGATTTCTTTTGATAAATACTGTTTTTATATTAAAATAAGAGCAATAAAGATTTATTTGCCGCTGTACCGGCAATCCGGTTGATGGGAATGATTAAATTTAGACATTGTTGGTAAATAAGAATCTGTATGAATAAAAGGAAAAGTAATAAGAAGAAAATCTTATGCAGTTGTGGGTCGGGAGTTGCTTCCTCTTCTTTCATATCAGCAGAGATCAGGAAAATACTGGAGGAAAACAACATTGATGCCGAAATAATAGAATGCAGGGTATCTGATATTGAAAATCTTTATAGAGATGCAGATCTTATTATTTGTACTGCCCAGCTTCCCCCCAAAATTGATAGGCCCATTATATGCGGGATACCCTTTTTGACAGGTAATAATCTGAAGGAGACAAAGAAGAAAATACTCGAAGTTTTAAGCAGGTAAATTTTTTAAAGGATTTACTGCCTGCCAGTTTAAAATGTTATTTAGAATAGGAGATATGAAATATGGTAGATATAAAGATTTCGGCTTCTATATTGAATAGTGATTTTGCATTTCTTGCTGATGAGATAAAAAAAGTCGAAAGAGCAGGGGCAGAAATGCTTCATATTGATGTAATGGACGGCATGTTTGTACCGGATATTTCCATAGGACCTCCAGTAGTGAAATGTATAAGAAAAAATACAGGATTATTTCTTGATGTCCATCTTATGACAAAGCAGCCTGACCGGATGCTTGACAGCTTTATAGAAAGCGGTGCAGATTCATTGAACGTACATGTTGAAGAATGCACCCACCTCGACCGTACATTGCATTATATAAAAGATGCAGGCAAGAAAGCCGCAGTGGCCCTTAATCCATCAACTCCTGTAAGTACCATTGAAAATGTGCTTGGCGTTGTCGACATGATACTTATAATGACAGTAAATCCCGGTTACGGCGGACAGGGTTTTATAAAGGATATGACCTATAAAATAAGAAAGTTGAAAGGTTTGATAGAAGATTATAAAAGGAGTACGGGGCGCATGGATAAAAGAATTGACATACAGGTGGACGGAGGTATAAATCTTGAAACAGCTCCGCTTGCTGCCGGTGCCGGGGCAAATATACTTGTAGCGGGTTCCTCTATATTCGGAGCAGAAGATCCGGTAGATTTTGTTAAAAAATTAAGAAAAAGCGCGGTTGCTGCAATCTAAAAACTGCTATTATTTTCAAAAGAGGCCAATTCCCCGATTATTTCTTTTTTCGTTTCGATTTTTGCAAGCCTGCGGACAAGGTTCCTGCATTTTTTAGGTTCGAATTTATAAAGCAGCGATTTTGCAGAGGGGTATTTTTTAAATTCAACGCTTATGATATCCGCTTCCAGTCCAATAAGTATGGGCAGAAATTTTTTACTGGATACCATCTCTCCGCATACAGTCACCTTTTTGCCTTTTTTATGGGCAATCCTGACTGCATTTCTCAGTATCTTTATAGTTGGAGGCTGCAGGAAATCTTCAACATGGGAAATTGTATTTAATTGTCTTGATTTGCCATATAGAAGTGATAAAAGGTCATTAGTACCTATATTTATGGAGTCACATTTATCCAGTATCCCTTCAAGGGCAAATACCGAAGCAGGAGTCTCAATAAAAGCACTGAGTTGTATATATTCCTTTAAATCTTTGCTGGTTATGCCAGACTCTTTAGCTATCATAAGCACCTTTTCTCTAATATCTGCCATCTCTTCTGGCCTGGATATCATGGGGAAGGCTATTATAAGATTGCCGTAAATACTTGCCCTGACAAGTGCTTCTATCTGTCTGTTATAGACCTCGCTTGTAAGGAGTTCCTTTTCGTCTTCTTCAAGAGGTCTCTTGTATATAAGTTCCAGGAATGAAGACTTGTCTCCGCTGAGGTCGATTATCCTTAAAGTAACCGGCTTATCCGGTAATAATTGGAGTATTTTTTTATAAACATTTGATTGCTCTTTAACAGAAGAGCCAATATCTCCATTTAGAAATGACAATTCTGACCTGAAAAGGCCTATACCTTCTACTCCCATCATGGCGGCTGACCTGACTTCTTCAAGGGTATTAACTGTGGCAAAAAGAAGTGGGAATTTCTTATTTTCAGGTTTTTTATCTTCCGGTTTTTTTAACCTGGAATCATGGTAATGAAGATATTTGTTTAGCGAGGATTTATCAGGATTTATTATCAGTTTACCGCTATAGCAATCCAGTACTGCCCTGCTGCCGTTTTCTATAGCCTCTAAAGGTTTATCTGTCTTAATCATATAGGGTATTTCAAGTGATTTTATAAGGATAGAAGTATGGGATTCTGTATTCTGTCTTTCAATTACCATACCTTTAATTTTTTTCAATTCTATTTTTGCAAGGTCGCTGGGGAACATCTTTCTTGTTAAAAGTATAAGGTCTTCCGATCTTTTATCGGTCTTTAGACCTTCTTCCTTCTGATGCGAAGGTTTTAATTCAAAAACCAGGCGGTTATACAGGTCGACGAGGTCGTAGGCACGGTTTCTCAATTTATTCAATTCATTTTTTCTGAATAGTTCTATCCTTTCATTGAAGATTATGGACACAGCAAGGTAAGCAGATATTCCCGGGTCCCTTATTAGTTCAACTGTTTTTTTATAAATATTGGTATCTTTAAGGGCAAGGATTTGAAAATCCAGGATCTCTGAAAATTTTTCATCAATGTGCCCTGATAATTCTTTTCTTGCTTTTATAAGATCCTTCCTTGCTTTTTTAACAATTTTTTTAAAATGGCAAATTTCTTTTTCTATTTCTTCCCTGCCGGTTATTTTTTCGTAAAAGCTATCCCTTATGATTTTTATTCTGTCTATGTCGCTTAGTTCAAGACCGTGAAATTCTATTTCCAGTTTTTGAAGGAGAGTTTTTTCCCTCAGCGGATCTGAAGAAAATTTAAATATGCGGCCGATTACAAGACCCCTGTTCACAGGCATGCCCTTTATGATCTCCATAGTCATATTTTCTCCATATTAAAGTTACGGTGTGAAAATAATTTTTTTAGTGCTATTTCTGCTTCCTGCTCGTCTTTTCCTCTGATATCTATGGTAAGGTAATCTCCTTTTTCAATTCCAAGACTTAATACCTCTGTAATATTTTTCCCGTCAGCAGTCAAATCCCCATTAACGATTTTTATATCTGAAATAAATTTATGACAGAGGCTTACAAACCTTGAAGCAGGTCTTGCATGCAGCCCTTCATTATGTACTATTTTTATCCTGAATGTTCTCACTTATAAATTTTTTATATATTAATTAATATTTATTGGATATTATCTGTGTAAAAATATCTTTAAAAAAAGCAAGATACGGGGGAAATAATGAAAATAGCCCTGCACATTATAGGGCAGGACTATTTTTAGTTAATATTTATTCAATAATCGAAATAGCTTCTGTCGGACAGCTTTCTACAGCTTCTTCGATGCACTCTTCATCATTCTCATCAAAGTCCTTTTTTATTACTTCAGCAATATCATCGTCCTCATTTAATTTAAAAATATCCGGACAGGTCTCTTCGCAAAGCCCACAGCTTGTGCAAAGATCGGGATCAATTTCTACTTTCATAAAAGTCCTTTCTATGCTTGTTTGATTTAATAGCCACTTTTGGCCACATCGTAGAGTAATATACAAAATTTTTTATGCTATTTCAACAATCAAATTTTATTTATATAAGATTTAATATTTAATGCTTTACAGGAATTTTTAAAGTGATAATAATATAATTTTCCATGGCTTTTTTCTGTTATAGTTTATTGGTCATTATAATATTTTTATTGTGATATTTGATTTATTTTACTAGGATCTAAGAAGATATAGTAAAATTATTTAGTTATCATGGACTGGATTCAGTTATTTATGGCTGGTTATTAATGCAAATAGAATAATAGCAGCTGCTTTTGTTAAGGCAGAAGTTATTTAAATTCTAAAGTGGAGAAATATTTATTGGTTGAAGCTAAACATTATTATTGTAGATAATGCTGTATTTCAAGTTAAAATATCTATAATAAGGTCTCATTTATAATATGGATTGTTATTCAAATAATATTTTAGAAAGGAGTTTCTTTGAGAGGGATACTGCCGAAGCTGCGGTAAACCTTCTGGGTAAAATCCTGGTTAAGGAAGGTGAGAGTGGGTTGTCTGCCGGGATAATAATCGAGACAGAGGCTTATTACGGTCCCCAGGATCCTGCAAGCCACGCTTTCAGCGGCCGGACCCCCAGAAGCAGGATAATGTTCGGTAAGGCAGGGATAGCATATGTATACCTGTGTTACGGGATGTACTGGCTTCTGAATGCTGTTACCGAAAAAGAAACAGTCCCCGGGGCAGTGCTCATAAGAAGTTTAAAACCTGTTTCGGGAATTGAGAATATGAAAAGAAGAAGAGACATAGAAGATGAAAGTAAACTCGCAGATGGTCCCGGAAGGCTTACAATAGCTATGGGAATAAATATGGCAGATAATGGAATAGATATGACAGATAGGAAAAGCAGTCTTTACATAAGCAGGAATACAGTAGAAAGAGGGGTAATGAAAGTAGAAAAAACTCCCAGGATCGGCATTAAAAATGGAAGAGACAGACTTCTCAGATTTGTAGCTACTGGATTGTAAATACGATTATAATATAATATATTATATATATGTTATTTTATGTTAGGATACATGGACAGTTATGGATATAGATTTTGTAAGACTGGTCAAATTGCCGTACATATCAAAAAGGATGTTTGTAATAGACAGCATCTGTAGAAAAAGAAATGTGGATCTGGAATACCTTTTTGGCCTTATGAATCTTTATAATGAGAAAAACAGAGGAAGATGGTTCTGGCAGAAGGCAACCTTTAGCGGGCCGCTCAGGGAAGCTTATGAGAATTTTAACAAGAAAGTGGATAATATGATCAGGTCACTTAAAAGCACAGACCAGTCAGGTTTCCTGTATAATGTTGAAGAGGGGACGGAAGTCCTGGAGCGGTTTCTTACAGGGATGGAGGCAAACTGTGAAGTAAACAGGGATGCTGATTACCAGTATGTAAGGGGGCTTCTGGATAATAATCTAAAGAAAATTATAGAAGAAAGCACAAGGTCTTTAAAAAAGCACGGAATGATTTAAAAATTATTCTTCTATGTTTTCAGGTATCCATGTATATCTTGCATACTCCTCAAAAAGAAAACTTCCCATATACGGCATCATACCACTGTCTTCTGGTTCAATTAGAATAATATAATCTCCCGGTGCAATCTCCAGTTCCATCTTATCTTCAGAAGATATTGATAAAATATCTTCTTCGGGCCCCTGGATATAGGCAGTTAGTATGTTTTTTGTATTGTTCTGAAAAACAATTATGCTGGTTTCGGGGGTATTTGAGTACTTTTTTAAAATGGATTCTGATATTTCATTGTACGGGTGGTTGTATGCCAGTTGTATTTTGGAGTCTATTATCCTGCTGGCAGATGTATTAGTATATTCCGGATTATACTCTGTAAGTACATTATATAAAAAGATTGCAATCTGATAATCACCTGCCAGGTAATATTTATCCGCAAATTTTTTAATGATTAATGGAGGTGCTTCTCTAAAGATTCTGTTTATTTTATAATCTTTGAGAACAAGACTTTCGAGTTTGGGGTCGGTTTCGAGGTATTGCAGAAACCAGCTGATAGCCTGCTCATGTTCATAAGAAGAGGAAAGCTCAACTGCATATTCCATATAAGTATCACGAAGGGTCTCATAAGCTTCATTATAATAATCGCTTTCCGGGTAATCAGCTGTTATCTCCCTTAGTACCTCTATGCTGGAAATCCTGTCCTGCCCAAGGTTATAATTTTCAGAAGCTAAAAAGAGATAATGCGGTATCCTGTATTCGGCTATAAATGCTTCATCTGTATCCGGAAAAGTTGATTTGGTCTTTTTTAAAAGTTCTACTGATTTGATATAGTATTCTGCTGCTTTCAGGTAATCTCCATCTTGATTTTGCAACTCTGCCGTCTGAAAATAAATATCTGACAGGATATCCATTATTTGAAGTTTCCCGGGGTCGATAATGCCCTCTTCGATTGACCTGTTGAAACTTGAATCTGCTTTGAGATA
>JAGYMN010000031.1 GCA_018400395.1 Actinomycetota bacterium | reverse complement strand
TGGGATACCCATCTAGCTATAAACAGTATCCGCTTCCTGTAAAACCAGTGCGCTATCCTGTGATTAATTATTGCATGTACTCCGGAATATGTTACAAGTACCTCAAAAGCATTTGTGGCTGCAGGATCTCTTTCCTTTGCAGCTTTTACAAGCTCTTTTAATTCTTTTATTATCCCCATAACTTATTTCACCTTTTCCTGGAGCCGTAAGCTATTTTAAATATTATATTCATAATACTAACATAAAAAAAATAATATATTACAAATAACTACTAAATGAATTGATTAATGATTATACCTGATATATTCAAACAGTAAATCAAAAAAGGTATTATTTGGAGGAGATTATTTCAAACTGGAAAAACTATTCAAAAAGATCTGCGATTTTATAAAAAAAATGAAAGCACCTGTATTATATTCTACTTTAAAAGTGCCACGCTCTGTGCGGCAATTCCTTCTTTCCTGCCGCAAAACCCCATGTGCTCCGTGGTCGTTGCTTTTATATTAACCCTGTCCGGCCCTATCTTCAGGGCAGCTGATATTTTTTTTTCCATGCTTTCGAAAAACTCGCTGACCCTGGGCTCCTGGATGATAATAACTGCATCAATATTTTCTATTTCAAAGCCTTTATCCCTTACCATTGCTGCAACCCTGCTTAGAAGCTTTATGCTGAAAATACCCTTATAGCCCATATCTGTATCCGGAAAGTGAATACCGATATCCCCGAGCCCGCTGGCTCCGAGCAGGGCATCCATTACTGCATGCGTCAGTACATCGGCATCTGAATGTCCTTCAAGTCCTTTTCCATATTTTATTTCGACGCCGCCCAGTATAAGCTTTTTCCCTTTTTTGCTCTCAAATGCATGGGCGTCAAATCCAATTCCGCATCTCATAATACCATCTGTCCTTTAAGGCTTCCCGTTCTTATTCATAATAAGCTCTGCAAGAAAAAGATCAATAGGAGTTGTTATTTTAATATTTTCGTGTCTGCCCCTGAGGATATTTACCTTCCAGCCCATCCTTTCCACAAGGCTCGAATCATCTGTCCCTATAAATCCGTCACTGAAAGCCTTTCTGTAGGCCTCCATTATATCCCTGTAAAAGAAAGTCTGGGGAGTCTGGGCATTCCAGACTTTTCCTCTGGGGATAGTTGAATCTATTGTGTTTTTTTTTATCTTCTTTACTGTCTCTCTGGCAGGAGCTGCAACTATTACTCCTCTTACCTGCGGATCCTTTTTGTTATCTTTTATAAGCTTTATAATTGTTTTTTTTATTTCCAGTGGAGTAACAAGCGGCCTGACACCATCATGTATCAGTACAATCTCTGTGGCAGCAGGTATGACTTTCAATGCATTGTAAATGGATTCCTGCCTGTTTCTGCCCCCTACAACAAGTTTTTCTACTTTTTTTAAGTTGTATTTTTCAATAATATCTTCCCTGCAGGATTTTAAATAATCTCTGGGAACCGTTACATATATTGAATCTATGCCCAAGATTTTCTCAAATATTGAAAGGGTATGTGCCAGTATCGGTTTGCCGTATATATTTAAAAACTGCTTGCTTATATTGCTTTTAAATCTTGTGCCTCTTCCAGCTGCTGTAATAATCGCTACATTCATAAATTTTATTGACTTTAAAAACCGGTATATTTATTGATAGGTACATATAGGTGGTTCTTCCGGCCAATTATATGCCTCCTCTATTATAAGGTTCGTTGTACAGATAATATTCCGAATACTTCTTTAAACGGTCATATATCAAACGCGCCCTTACCTTCCCCATTCCTGTTACCTCGGATAACTCATCGACACTGGCGTCAAGGATGCCCTTGAGGTTCCCAAACTTGTTTATCAGGTTGACAATCACTGAATTGGGAAGCCTCCTTACATCAGACAGTATCCTGTAGCCCCTGGGGTGCGGATTTGTTTCCTTAAGGTTCCCTTCAGGCTTATAACCCAGTATATTCGCTATCCTGCTCAGCTCCAGTAGTTCATCCGCAGACAGGTTGCAGAGTTTTTCCCTTATGCCGTCAGCTTCAAGCTTATTACCTGAATGCCTGTAATCGTTTATTATATTCATGAAGTCGCCCAATATATTGGCCATTAGTTCCTCTGTCTGCATGCTTAAAAGCCTGCCGTCTGCACCAAGCTCGTATATATATTTTTTTACTTCCTTTTCGGTTTTTTGCACTATGCTCGATTTTTGCAGTATTATGCAAACATCAAAAAGGGTCACCAGGTCCTCCAGCTCCCTTATAGTAAGGTTAAAGCTTAAGTCATCAAGCCCTTCCTTGTATTTCTCAAGTGTCTGCAGTGCCTGGTTTGCCTTGGACAGAATCACCCTTGGTTCCTCAAGCATATATTTTATTCCGCCTTTATAAATTGTAATCACATCCCTTTTTTGAGAAATTGATATGACCAGGGTATTGGTCTGTTTTGCTACTCTTTCTGCGGTACGGTGCCGCGTACCTGTTTCTGTGGTCTTTATGTCAGGATTGGGGAAAAGATGGGTATTGGCATAAAGTATCCTCCGGCCGTTCGAACTAAGGACTATTGCACCGTCCATCTTTGCAAGTTCATAGAACTTACTGGGGGAAAAACTGCATCCTATATAAAATCCCCCGTTTACGAGCTTTAATACTTCTTCTGAGTCTCCAAGTACTATAAGGCCCCCTGTTTTACCCTGCAGGATATACTCTATTCCCAGCCTTATATCTGTACCCGGGGCAATCTTCTTCAAACAATCCAGAAGCAGCTCTTCCTGATTTTTATTATTCATAGTCTTAAAAAAATACTGCCGTAATTATGCCAAAACCTTATAACTGTAATTAAATCTTTCAACATGCGCTGCCGGTATTTGCTGCTTTTAAATTATACTCTTTTAATTATCAGACAAAAATAAATAGTAATGGATCAATAATAATAATTATTCCACAACACTGCCAGAAATAATTACACCTTTAATGCGCTGCTGGAACCAGCAAGTTTCTTTATCCCAAACTGCATCATCTGGTCTTTTGCTTTCACTATTACCTTCTGACCCGATTTAATCTCCTCGTTTATTATCTTTTCCGATATCGGATCTTCTATGAGATTTTGTATGGCCCTCCTCATGGGCCTGGCCCCCATTGCAGCATCAAAACCTTTCTCAAGAAGAAGTTCCTTTGCACTATCTTTTAACTCTATAAGAATACCCTGGAGTTCAAGAGCCTGTGCAACCCTGGACATCATAAGATCCATAATGTCAAACACCTGTTTTTTTGTAAGCTTGTGAAAAACTATAACTTCATCCACCCTGTTTAAAAATTCTGGCCTGAATGCCTTCTTGAGTTCGCTCATTACCTTTTCTTTTATCTCATCATAAGAAAGGTCCTCCGTATCTATCTTTTTAAAACCCATCGGGGTGTTCTTCTGTATCTCCCTTGCACCCAGGTTTGACGTCATTATTATTACTGTATTTTTAAAGTCTACCCTTCTCCCCTGCGAATCAGTCAGGTGGCCGTCCTCAAATATTTGAAGCAATATATTGAAAACATCAGGATGGGCTTTTTCTATTTCATCAAGCAGTATTACGCTATACGGTTTCCTTCTCACCATCTCTGTCAGCTGCCCGCCTTCATCATATCCCACATAACCTGGAGGTGAGCCTACAAGTTTGGAAACGGAATGCTTCTCCATATATTCAGACATGTCTATCTGTATAAGCGTTTCTTCCCTGTCAAAAAGAAATTCCGTAATTGTCTTGGCAAGTTCTGTTTTACCTACTCCCGAAGGCCCCAGGAACATAAATGACCCAATTGGCCTCTTGGGATCCTTAAGCCCTGACCGCGATCTCCTTATTGCTTTTGAAACAGTGTTTATCGCCTGATCCTGTCCTATCACTCTTTTATGAAGTTCCTTTTCCATATTTATCAGTCTGCTTGACTCCGAAGATGTGAGTTTGTAAACAGGTACACCGGTCCAGCTTGATAAAACTTCAGCTATTTCATCTTCATCGACAATTTCCTTTTTTTTCTTTTTGGCGCGTTCCCTCTGCTCCTCTATTTTTTTCTTTTCCTTTATGAGTTCTTTTTCCCTGTCCCTTAATTGAGCTGCTTTTTCAAAATCCTGGTCTTTTATTGCCTCATCTTTCTGTTTCATTATGCTATTTATACTTGAATCAAGTTCTTTTAGATCTGGGGGTGCCGTAAGTGTTCTTACCCTTACCCTTGAACTTGCTTCATCTATAAGGTCGATCGCCTTGTCAGGAAGAAACCTGTCGCTTATATAGCGGTAGGAAAGCCTGACCGCTGAGGTCAGTGCTTCATCTGTTATTGAAAGATTGTGAAAATTCTCATACCTTGCCCTCAGTCCCTTAAGTATTTCAATACTCTCAAACACTGTGGGCTCATCAACAAATATAGGCTGGAACCTCCTCTCAAGTGCTTTATCCTTTTCAACATACTTGCGGTATTCGGAAACTGTAGTGGCCCCTATGGTTTGTATCTCACCCCTTGCAAGCATTGGTTTTAAGATACTGGCAGCATCAATGGCTCCTTCTGCTGCACCTGCCCCCACAAGTGTATGCACTTCATCTATAAAAAGTATGATGTCCCCATTATCCTTTATCTCGGCAAGGACTTTCTTTAATCTTTCCTCAAAATCTCCCCTGTACCTGGAACCGGCTACAAGTGCTCCCAGATCCAGGGTAAATATCTTCTTGTCAAGAAGATTGGAAGGTGCTCTGCTTGATAATATATACTGGGCAAGCCCTTCAACTATGGCCGTCTTGCCAACACCTGATTCTCCTATAAGTATGGGATTGTTTTTGGTTCTTCTGGAAAGTATCTGTACAATGCGGTCCACTTCTTTTTTTCTCCCTATCAGCGGATCCAGTTTGCCTTCCGATGCCAGAAGGGTAAGGTCCCTGCCAAACTGATTCAGCATCTTTAGAGTCTTTTTTGGCATACTTGTTTTTGCAGCGGAACTGTCTGCACCATAATATGACTGGCTGTCAAGTATCTCTTTTACCTTTGCCTTCACACTGTTTAATGTGATCCCAACACTGGTCAGCACCCTTGCTGCAACACCTTCACCTTCTCTTAAAAGCCCAAGGAGTATATGTTCTGTACCTATATAATTATGCCCCATCTGAAGAGCTTCCCTCAGGGATAGTTCAAGCACTTTTTTTGCCCTGGGTGTGAATGGTATATGCTCATAGGATTCCGAGGTGCCTTCCGTTATAACATCTTTTATGGCGCCCCTTATCTCATCAACAGAGACACCAAGCTCCTGAAATACTTTTGAAGCAATTCCTTCCTTTTCATCTATAAGGCCAAGGAGTATATGTTCTGTACCTATATAATTCTGTTTTAAAAACCGGGCTTCATCCTGTGCTTTTACAACAACTTTCCTGGCCCTTTCAGTAAATCTTTCAAACATGTTGTCTTAATCCTCCAGTATTGCCTTTCTAATATATTCAGCCCTTTTCTGGTCTATATCATCTTCCGTTGCTTCTATCCCCATCTCAAATTCCGATGCTATATTATAATCATTTACCATATTGATAATATCAAATAAATCAAAATTTTTTACCTTTTCAATTAATCCAAGATCTACTCCCAGTCTTAATATGGACAGCAGCTCAACAGATTCCTCAAAGGATAATATCTTTGCATGCTCTACCAGCCCATAAGACCTGTAAACATTATCCTCTATCCCCAGAAGATCTTTCTTTACCATACTTCTTCGGGAATCTTTTTCTTCCTCTATTATATTTAAACAAATTGCATGCATTTCTTCAACTATCTCTTCTTCACTCTTTCCAAGCGTCTTTGCGCTTGATATTCTTATTATATTCCCTGTGATTTCATCATGATCCATACCGCCAAATTCCCTTACAGAGCAACCTATTTTTATCAGCCTGTTTATAAAATCAGTAATATTTGAACTTATGGCAAGAGCCGGTATGTGGGCCAGAAAAGAAACCTCGAGGGCAGTGCCCAGATTTGCGGGATCTGATGTGAGATATCCCCATTCACTGTCAAATGCAAATGAAAGCTTTTTCTCAAATAATTTTTCTATTTCCACCGCCTTTTTATATACCTGCCTTATGACTTTACCCGGTCCTGAAACCTGTATTTTAATATGATCATCCCAGCACAATGGAACCGCTACTGCATTTTCCCTTATCGAATGGCGGGGCATTACTAAAATACCACGGCCTGACAATTTTGAAATAAAATCTTTTTCGATCTGATAATCATTTATCAATATAAGTCTCTGATTTTTTTCTACTTCAGCCATATCAAGAAAACAGAAATCTGAAAGCCCACTGGTTTTTGATGCACAGTTTCTTATGATATCTATTATTTCCTTACTTTCTCTTATCTTGCAGGATGCAGGAAATTTATAATTTACCAGATTGCGGGAGATGCTTGCCCTGGAGCTCAGTATTATTAAACCCATATCCGGACCATAACCCGAGGACCTGTTTTCCCTCCGGATGAAATACCATGAATCATTCATAAATGTTTTTCTCCAGTTGTTTTATCTTATCCCTTATTCTTGCAGCTTCTTCAAAATTTTCTATAAATATTTCATTTTTCAGCCTGTGCCTGAGTTCATTTATGCTTTTTTCGAGTTTAATCCATCTTGAGGAATTCTGCGGTACCCTTCCCCTGTATTCCAGTTCCTTATGCATATCCTTTATTATGGGGGTTAAAACACCTTTAAACTCGCTGTAACAGTGGGCACATCCTACCATCCCCATCTTTTTTATTGTCTTAAGGTCCGTCCCGCAGAACGGACATGCTCTGTTTCCTCCTGCATCCAGTTTTTTCATTTTAATTCTGGCACCGGAGCCGGGGCCCTTACCGGGATTATACTTAAATATCCTGTAGAGTATATCGCTTAGGTCCCTGAGAAAGTCGTCTTCAGATAAAAAAGAAAAATTCTTTGCACATTCGGAACATATATTCAATTTTTCCACTTCGTCGTTCTGCACCCTTATAAGATGTATCGTCGCAATATTTTTTTTACAGAAATCACATAGCATAACTTATCACCGGTATATTAATTTTCTAATTTATTCAGTTCTTAATAGCGGGAATAATATTACATCCCTTATAGAATCACTGCCGGTAAGGATCATTATCAGCCGGTCTATCCCTATCCCCTCGCCTCCTGCCGGAGGCATACCGTATTCAAGAGCTTTTAAAAAATCTATATCTATCTTACCTGTTATCCTCTCCTCTTCGTCACTGCTCCCTGTCTGTGACCTGAATCTTTCAAACTGTTCAGCCGGATCTATTAGCTCTGAAAAAGCATTTGCAATCTCCTCGCCGCCTATGAACAGCTCGAATCTCTCGGTCAGATTTTCATTATCCGGATGCCTTTTTGCAAGAGGTGATATGTCTACCGGATAGTCCTTTATAAATGTCGGCTGGTCAAGTTTTGGCTCCACAACCTTCTCGAATATCTCATTTATTATTTTACCTTTCCTTTTTTCGTCACCCGTATCTATATCAAGGTCACTGCAGATACCCTTGAGTTCTTCCATATCTGTATTAAAATCTATTTCCAGCTCTCCGAAACGGCTTATTGACTCCAGCATTGTATACTCCTGCCACTGTCCTTCAAGATCTATTTTCTTGCCACGGTAGTTTAGGACCAGTCCGCCTGTTGCTTTCATAGATACAAATTTTATCATTTCTTCTGTAAGGGGCATAAGAGCATTATAATCACAAAAAGCCTGATAGAACTCTACCATTGTAAACTCGGGATTATGCCTGTATGAAATACCTTCATTTCTAAAATTTCTATTTATCTCATATACTTTCTCAAAGCCTCCTATTACAAGCCTTTTTAAATATAATTCGGGTGCAATTCTTAGATAAAGATCCATATCAAGCGCATTGTGATGGGTTATAAAAGGACGCGCTGCAGCTCCTCCCGGTATAGGCTGGAGCATTGGTGTCTCGACTTCGAGAAAACCCCTTCCGTTTAAAAACTCCCTCACGGCATTTATTGCTCTTATACGGGTGGCAAACACCCTCCTGACATCCGGATTTACCATAAAATCAAGGTATCTCTGCCTGTACCTTATCTCCCTGTCTTTTAGCCCGTGCCATTTCTCAGGCAGTATCCTTACAGATTTGCTTAAAAGCTGAAACTCTTTAACTGCTATGGACAGCTCTCCGGTTCTTGTGACAAACACATTGCCTTCGACACCCAGCCAGTCGCCCGTATCAAGGACTTCTGTAAATTCGTTATACTTTTCTTCCCCCACGCTTTTCTGGCTTATAAATAGCTGCATTTTCCCTGAAAAATCCTGGATATCGCAAAAAGTCGCCCTGCCGTGCCTCCTGAATATCATAATCCTTCCAGCAATCCTGACTGTTTCATCTGCCTTTTCACCGGCAGAAAGGCTGCCGTACTTTTCCCTGATATCTGAAATATCAATATTTTTATCAAATCCTGTTTTGTATAAATCAATACCTTTGTTTTTTAATTCTCTTATCCTGGAAAGCTTAACTTCAAGAGCTTCTGCAAGCGGTTTTTCTGTTTCAAGAATATAATTTGAATCATCTTCAGGAAACGGACCGTTTTTTTCATTATGCTCTATGCCATGCCCATGCATTTTATCGATCATCCTTTAATTATTACATTTACAAAACAGCATTACTTTTTGATTAGAAACAGGAAGCGCTTATTCCAAAGAATCTTGCACCGGTAGAAATGAATAACTGGACAGCCTGACAATCTAGCCTACTTTAAGCACTTTTAATTTTATAACCCTTCCGGGGGTTTTGACCTCTACTTCATCTCCTGCCTTTTTCCCAAGAAGAGATCTGCCCATGGGAGATTCATCTGATATCCTTTTATTTTCGGGATCAGATTCAACAGAGCTTACAATCATGAATTTCTTCTTTTCGCTTGATTCAAGATCCTTTAGCTGAACCGTGGACCCCAGATCGATAATATCCTTGTTGTTATTCTCTTCGACTATGACATAATTACCCAGTATTTCATTTATCTGTTCTATTCTTCCCTCTATAAATGCCTGTTCGTTTTTAGCGTCTTCATATTCGGTATTCTCTGCAAGATCCCCGGCATTCTCCTTTGCATCCTTAAGTCTCTCTGCTATTTCTTTTCTCTTATTATTGATGAGGTCTTCCCTCTCCGCTATCAGCCTGTCATATCCTTCCCTGGTTAAACGATATTCTTTCATGGATACTACCACCCCGGTAAATCATAATTATTTACATGTGTTAAAAATACCCTTACAAAATAATTTTCTGGTATTAATTGAGGTATTATATTGTATGAATTTACAGATGTCAAAAAAATTACTTTCACTAACTACGATTCAGACATAAGGATATCAAAATCTCTTAAATCCAGGATAAATCCGATAAGAGCTGAATAAAGATGATTAATTTACTGATAGTAATATGCCTTCTTTTTGTACGGGTCTTCTTTGTGAGAAGAATTTTAAAACATCCCTGTTATACCATCTGATCAGCTCTTCTGCATCTGTGTCTTTAAAATATTTACTTAAAATGTCGTGGTCCACTATCATTTCTATGGTCCTGGGTCGCTTGTCCCTTCGGTTAAACCCTCCTTCTACTATGCCGATATTAAAATTTGTCCTGGTTAGCACTGCTCCGCTTTTTAGGATACCGGGTAGTTTGTAGAATGAGTTTGAGCGGGAAAGCTTTAGCTTAAAACATAAGCCCTATTGGAATCCATAGTGGATTGTTCTATTATTCTAAAAATTTTGAATAATTTAGAATTTTCAAATAATCCTTACATCGATTTTTTACTGCACTAAACCAAGCATCTCTACGGATTGGGTTAGCGACATAATTTAATCTCGGTTTAATTTCTCCTTCAATCTCCGAAAAATCCCCTAAAATTATTTTATTTCCCAATATATCATCCTTTATTAATCTTTCAAGTTCTTCTTTTTGGAATATATTTACCAGTGTTTTAAGCACTTTTCGAGCTACAGCCTGCCCACCAGCTACAGCAAGCGTAGTGAAAATATTTATCTTCACAAACCCATTGTTGCTCAAATTTTCTAACTGTTCCGATCTGACAGAAGAAGTCCCGTGCATGCAAAGTATTTTTCCTACTACATTACTAATATTCTTAGCTGCTTTTTCATTATACTTTATTATATCCTTAGTTGACCTGTGCTCTGTGCCGACATTAGGTACAATAATGTCAACACCTGTCTCTTTAAGAAAACGTGCAGATTGTTCAACGGTAGTAATGACATTTTTGGTCGTTCCTGAGCTTTCATATACCTCATCTACTCCACCTTCCACTAACACCTTCCCTTTTACTTTGTCTACATACTCAGCAGTAAGCTTTATGTTTTCATCAAATGGTTTTTCGCTTGCATCACACATAACAGAAGCAAAGTCGTCAGCAAATTCTATAAGTACGTCCCCATCAATCCAGGGAAATGCATGGTCAAGATGTGGCATAATACGAAGTTTTGAGTAAGGACTTGGGCTTTCGGAAAAAATTTTGAGATCTGATAACATCAGTTTAATGCCTACTTTATGATTTCCAGATGACGATATAAGTTTCATTTGTGAACGAGCAGGATATCTACAAGTCCATGCAGGGACAACAGGTAGATCATAGACACCAATTTCATCGCCATATTCTTTCACTGCTGCCAGAATAGCTTCTAATGTTTCTCGGTCATCAGCACAGAATGCCGGCAAACAGGCACCTATATTGGCTGCATGATCATATATTTCTTTTACTTGTTGGTAGTCTTTAATAATTGGCATAAAATTTTCCTCCTATCTTAATAAAATTAAAAAAAGAATCAATGTAAGTGAACTCTCCCCGGCTTCAGTCGGAGTTAATTCATTTCTTTGACAACTTAATATATTCCTCTTTCCTTTTTATAGAATGTATAAATATTATTTAATTTTGTTAAGCCTTATTATTTATTTTTAAAATAATTTTTCATCTTTTCTCTTAACATCAAATATTTACTATACTCTTCCTTATAGATTTTTGATTTTTCTTTGTTCGGAAGATATACAGTCTTTTTACGATGTCTCGATACAGCAATACTACCTTCTCTCAGTGATTTGAAAACATTGCAGCCCCTACCAGCTAATATTGCAGCACCGATTGCACCTGTCTCTAGACCGTGGTAAGCTTCCACCATACAATTAGTAATATCGGCTTTTAATTGCATCCATGTAGGAGAATTAGTGGCGCCTCCAACAGCTTTAAGCGTATTTATAGATTCGCCAGAAATTTTTTTTATTAAATCAAGATTTATATTCAATTCATATACAGTACCTTCTAATATTGCTTTAGCTAACTTGTATTTATCAGTATCTAACATTAAGCCATAAAAAGCACCCTTAGCAGATGTATCCATTTCTGGTGTACCCATACCAGAAAGATAAGGTAGAAAAAAAATTCCCGTTTCTTTCACTGGCATATTTTTTTCAATAAGATTATACATATCAATTTGTGATTCTTCTTTTGTCTTGCAAAAGAACCTATCTCTGTACCAACGAAGTGATCCACCTGCGTTGAATATTTGACCGAAAGAACAATAAGTATTTTTTTTTGCATGGTAAGAAAAACTCATGTTTGCATTTAGCAGCAGATCTTTATGATTATTTCCAGTAACGAAAAAAATAATTTCATTGGTTCCGGTAGTATCAATTACTTCACCTTTATTAGTTACATTACAAGCTAAGGCACAGCTTGCTTGATCAAAAGCACCACTTATAAGTAATACATTCCCAGTAAGGTTAAGTTCTCGAGCAACTATTTTAGAAACTGAACCAATAACCTTTCCGGAATTACAAGGTTTTGAAAATTGTTCAGTTTTAGCTTTGCATATATCAAGCATTGTATTATCCCATTGGCGGGTTTTATTATTAAATAACATGGTTCTACCTGCACTAGAATAACTAGTATAAGGTTCTGCGCCTAACTTATAAAGAATGTATTCTTCATAACAAAAATATTTCCATACTTTTTCGATAATCCTGGGGTTATTTCTTTGCAACCATAATATTTTACAACAAACATACATTGGGTTAATAGGTTGACCCGTTATCTCAAATATATGCTCTCTACCAATCTCTGCCTCGATATATTTAGCTTCAATGTATGCACGAGAATCAAATGATACAATACTATTCATTAGGGGACTTCCATCTTTTGCAATTGGTGTAAAAGTATCACCCATAGCTGATACACTGATAGCTCTAACTGTGTCGTTATTAACATGATCTATAACTTTTTTGATTCCTATTACCACAGCATTCCAAATATCATCTGGATCAATTTCTACATACCTACCGTTCACTTTTATAGGATATTCCTTCGTCACGGAATACAATAATATTCCATCTTCAGATAAGGCACATACTTTACATGATGTTGTTCCTATATCAATTCCAATTAAACTCAAAATAAATCCCCATTCTATTCGTTAAAATTTTTCTTATGATAGAAATAGTTATAAAAAAAATGATAATCACTGTTCAATTTACGAGATTTCCATTTATTTTATTTTTCATTATATAGAAGCTAATACGATAAAAGCAATTTTGAAATTATTACCACGACATTTTGAGTTTGACAATATAAACAATATTATATGCGTATATAAAAAATTTAGATAAACATTTCGGTCAAACTTTCAGGGTATGATTATTTTTATTCTCTACTTATTAGCCGAATCTTCCTGTAATGTAATCTTCTGTGCGCCTGTCCTTAGGGTTGGTAAAGATAACATTTGTGTCGTCATACTCTATAAGAGTTGCCGGAGTTCCAAAACTCTCCATTAGAAGGAAGGCTGTCCTCTGTGATACCCTTGCTGCCTGCTGCATGTTATGTGTCACTATTATTATCGTATAACTCTGCTTTAACTCATCAATGAGGTCCTCTATCTTTTGTGTAGAAATAGGATCAAGTGCAGAAGCAGGTTCATCCATTAG
>JAGYMN010000030.1 GCA_018400395.1 Actinomycetota bacterium | reverse complement strand
TAACTGGCTATCTGCCATTAATAACATTTTTTATTTCTTTTTTCTTTTGCTTTATCCATAGTATTATATAATAATATTATAATTAAATAAAATAGTTACCAGCAGGTGTACCCATGAAAAAAATATTATTAATAAACGGACCAAATCTTAATCTTATCGGCAAAAGAGAAGAAAGTATATATGGAAATAAAAGTTTTGATGATATAACGCCTGAGCTGGAAAAAATTGCAAATGATAATGGCGCAGATCTAGAATATTTTCAGTCAAATCATGAAGGAGACATAATTGACAGGATCCATCAGGGAATAGGAAATATAGATAAGATAATATTGAATCCTGGAGCTCTAACCCATTACAGTTACAGCATACATGATGCTATTTTATCGGCAAAAATACCTGTGATAGAAGTACATATATCAAATATATACGCAAGGGACAGATGGAGGTCAAAGTCTGTTATATCTCCAGCTGCCGAGGGTGTTATTAGCGGATTTGGGCTGGAAGGTTATATCATAGCATTAAATTATGCACTTAAACTATAATATTTGCGGTAGTTTTTTAAATTTTTAAATGTTTAAGCCATGTTTCCATCTACATACAATATATATAAAAGATTTCACGAAAGATTAAAAAAAGAAAATGGAATGACCCTCGTAGAGGTCATTGTCGCTTTTTTTATAATAGCTGTAATCTCAACTGTTCTGGTAAGAGGTACTATCACTGCTGTCAATACAGTTGGAATAAATAAATCAAAGACAGAAGCCCTCGCTATCGCAAATGAAAAACTGGAAATCCTAAAATCTTTTGATTATTCTGATATTTTAATTTCTGAAGGAAATGAGGGCTGGACTGATTCTTATCCAGAACTATCCGATGATGTTTACGATATTTTATATTCAGTAATATGGGCAAATGAAGAAGTAAATGGCTACAAGCAGTTAAAGGTATCTGTTTCTGGTGAGGATCTTAAGGTTCCTGTTGAAGTTGTTACACAGATTTACCCCCCGGCCGGAGAAGAAGCTACTGGAGGAAACATTTACCCGCCACCTGAAAGTCTTAAAATTGATTCAGACACTGGTGAATTTGCTGAAAGAGAAATATTACTTTCATGGTTGAGCCCGGAGACAGAAAGAACAATAATTAGATACAATGTTTATCGCGATGGGATTGTAATAGGTTCCGCACTATCAGAATATTATTACCAGGATAATCCGGGTGATAATGATGCTTATACTTATTCAGTGACAGCCTTATATGAAGGTGGAATAGAAAGTGTACATAGTAATTCTATTTCCACCGGTATGCCTCTTGAATATCCGCCTCCCCAGAACCTTGTTATTGCTGGATACAGTTACGAAGGTGATGACAGAACGGTGCACCTGGAGTGGGAACCTCCCGTAACAGAATTAGTTGTTGATGAATATTTGATTTACCGGGATGATATGGATGATATATATGTTGCAAGTACACAGGATCTTTTTTTTGATAATATTATAGGTACAGATAATTATACTTTTTATGTAACTGCTCTTTATGAGCTTGGTAGTGAAAGTGGGCCCAGTAATTTACAGACAACAGAATAAAAACTTAAAAACAGATCAAAAGGGTTTCAGCCTGGTAGAGATGCTGCTGGTGATTCTGCTTATATTCACAATAGTAGCCCTGGTTTCTTCTCTTCTTATAAGCACTGAAAATACAAGCAGGGATATAATAAGCATTGTCAAATCCGAAATAGATGCAAGACTGGTGCTATACCGGATAAGCAAGGATATAAGGGAGACACATAAAATAATTACAGCAGATGAACATGAGGTTATATTTGACAGCAATATTGATTCAGATGAATATTATGAGAGGGTACGATATTATCTGGTTTCCGATGGAGGTCATTATAACCTTTACAGGCAGATAGACAGTGAAGCATCAGATCTTTTTATAAAAAATATTGTTGATAATTCTATATTTACATACTACAGCGGTTTGAGCACACCGGAAGGGGGAATGACCGTACCTGTTACAGATGATGAATTATTGGAAACAATAAAATATGTGGATATAACAGTAAATATTGATCAGAGCGGAGCAAGCAGTCCCAGGACAATGACACTTGATACGATTATTACTCTCAGAAACAGGATATATTAAAGCTTTATGAAAAGGATTTATAAAATTAAAAATACTGAAGGCAATGTCTTTCTTCTTGTACTTATAATAATGTTTGTAGTAATAGTCCTGATAACAGCCATGATAAAATTCCTATTACGGGATATAGAATTTATTGAGGTAGATGAGGGAGAGCTGCAGGCGCTGAATATAGCTGAAGCAGGCCTTTCAAACTGGTACTTAAAGTTTGACAGGTTCAGCAACGGTCTTGACGATGATTTTTTATTTGATGATTCTTATACAGAGAATCTATATGATGATGGCACTGTCATAGGAACATATACAGTAGATTATTCACCGGATATTGAGAATGACTGGAAGCATTCACCATTTGGATATACCATAGTCTCGGAAGGTACGGACGCAGAAAGCGGGATGAAAAGAACCGTAAGAGTAAGGGTCATATCTCTCAATATTTATGATTTTATATTTTCAGAAGAAGCAATGGGCTCTGCGCAGATAGCAGGTAATACAAATATTACGGGTCCCCTTTTTGTGGTGGGAGATTTTGGCATGATAACAGGCAATTCCCTTTTTCAGGAAGGTCCCCTTTTTGTACTGGGTGATATAATTATAGCCGGTAGTTCCCAGATAGGTTCCCCGGAATGGCCCATACTTCTATTTATGGGTGGGAAGATGTATGAGAATAATGGACCCGAGGTCGATCCCCTCGATCCTCCGGGGAATGTCTATGTATATGTTGAAGAATTTCATAATGTGATGATAGATATCAGTCTTCCGGAGATAGATGAAGCTTATATTGACGATGTCAGAGATATGGGGGCGAAGGAGGTTACAGGCAACCTTTTTATAGGGGATCAGGTTCTGGAATTAAACGGTATGGATGCTTCGGATGAACTTGCAGGATATCTTGAATTTGATCCGGAGGGTATCCTTAATATAAATGGAAATATTATTGTAAATGGAAATTTGGATATCGGCCAGAGTTCAGGAAAAAAATATACAATCAGATATAATGGACATGCAAATATTATTTCAACAGGTGATATCAATGTATATTCAAGAATAATACCGGACGTGTGGTATAATTTTCCCGAATATTCACTTCTTTCCCTAATAGCACAGGGTAATATAGACCTTGATATGACAAGGGCACAGGGTGGCTCGAGCGAAACCGATCCCAATATAGCTGCAATGATAATATGCAACAACCAGGTTGAACTATCTGGTGGTACCGTACTAACAGGAAGCTCGATTTCAAATACCCTTACACTCGGACTAAATTCAAAAATATTCTACAGATATGGGATTGGAGAATTTCTTGGACCTTCAGTGCCTCAATTCAATGACATGCTTCTGTCATACAGCTGGCAGGAGATTATAAACTAGGAAATATTTTATTACTTGAATTTAATAGAAGTTAATACGGGTATTTATAAAAAAAGAATAAATAAGCTAAAATTAGAGCTGAAAAAAAGGGCCTGCGGAATCTTTGTCGTCTTAAAACATGAAAACATATATTACCTGACTGGATTTTATGGCAAAGACTCGGGCAGTGTTTTTATTATATCTCCTCAAAAATCATATCTTCTGGTCAATTTTATCTATCTTGAAGATGCATCAAGTTCAGTAGACAGAAATGAAATAGAAGTAATATTGTACAAAAAAGACAGATTAAAAAAGGCTTCAGAAGTTTTAAGTAGCCTGAAATCTAAAAAAGTAGCTGTTGAATCATCAGAGATAGACCACAGGAGTTTTCTAAGGTTTCAGGATATGGTTGAAAGATCAAATAAGAATCTTTACTGTATAGCCGGAATAGTTGAATCCCTTAGAATTTTAAAAGATGAACATGAGATAAAAAAAATAAAACAAGCATGCCGTATTACTGACATGGCATTTAAAAGTATTCTTAATATTCCATCGAGAAAAATATCAATTATGTCCGAACTATTGCTGGCAGTAGAACTTGAAAAATTTATAATAGGATATGGGGGCTGCGGACGGAGCTTTGATTTTATAGTTGCCTCAGGTGAAAACTCTTCAAAACCCCATTATATTTCAGGTCACCGGCCTATTGGAAAAGGATTGCTACTTATAGATTTTGGTGTTATATACCAGAGATATCTTTCTGATATTACCCGTACAATTTTTGTTAATAAAAATGCAGTAACAGAAAAATTGACGGAAATATATAAAATTGTTCTTGAGGCACAACTAATGTCTATCCAGGCATGCCGGGAAGGAATAAGATGTGACGAACTGGATGGCATAGCCAGAAAACATATTGAAAAGGCTGGTTATGGTGATCAATTCGGGCACAGCCTTGGTCATGGGGCAGGTCTTGAGATCCATGAAGAGCCTGCAGTTAATTCCGGAAACAGGACCATACTAAAAGAAAATATGGTAATCACTATAGAACCTGGTATATATATACCACATATTGGAGGAGCAAGAATAGAGGATATGGTGATAATAGGTAAAAATGGATGCAAAAAACTATATAATTCGAAAAAAGATTTTACATTTCTATCATAATCTATAAAATATAAAGTTGGTCTTTAAGTATTCAATATTTACCCAGATATCACAAATTATGCAGACGGGAGCAATTAATATTATATGATTGACACAAGCAACTTTAAAAACGGAATTACAATAATTTATGATAATTCATTGTATAAGATTTTATATTTCCAGCATGTAAAGCCGGGTAAAGGTGGAGCATTTGTAAGGACAAAGTTAAAGGATCTTGGTTCAGGAGCAATAATAGAAAAGACCTTCAGGGCCGGTGAAAAAATGGAGCAGGCTATCCTCGAGACAAAAAAAATGCAGTATCTTTACAGGGACGAACATTATAACTTTATGGATACGAATACCTACGAGCAGGTTCAGCTAAGTGAAGAACAGTTAAAAGATGAAAAAGAATATCTTCTTGAGAATATGGAGATTTCAGTTGTATATCATGACGGGAAACCTATCTCTGTAGAACTTCCGATATTTATTGAAGCAAAGGTAGTCCAAACAGAACCCGGAGTAAAAGGTGATACAGTAGGTACCAGCTATAAACCTGCAAAAATCGAAACAGGGGCCATCGTTCAGGTTCCATTATTTATAAGCAATGGTGATATAATTAAAATAGATACCAGAAATGGTGAATATATAACAAGGGTATAAGGTTATGATAATTTAATCATGGTAAAAACAAGCAGAAGAGAATGCCGGAAATCAGCTATAATAATCTTGTACCAGAAGGACCTGCTTAAAAAGAAGATCTCTGAATTAATAGAAAACAGCATGCTGGGCGGACAGGTCTTTGATGAGTTTACCTTAAACCTCATTAAGGGGGTTGATAACCATTCGGAAGAAATAGATAATATTATAAGCAGAATAGCGGAAAACTGGTCTCTTGAAAGGATTGCCATAATAGACAGGAACATACTAAGGGTTGCCATATATGAAATGCTTTATGAAGAAGATATTCCGCTTAAAGTTTCTGTTGATGAGGCTATTGAAATATCAAAGACGATGGGCCAAAAGGATGATACCCCAAAATTCATAAATGGAATTCTCGGTAAGTTTCTAAATAATATTTCCGATTATAAAAAATAATTTATTTTTTTGATAATAAAATTTTTCAATTTTTTCATTATAAAAATATAGTTATACATATATTTTTATTTATAATAAATTATCCGTGTGTGTAATGAAAATTATATGAATTCAGTAAAAAATATATCAAAAAAAAATCCAGAAAGCCTTTATCCTTCATATCTTGTTAATATAATAAACGATAGATTAAATGATTATCTGAAAGATTATAAAGATATACCCGAAGGGCTCTTAAAACCAATAAATTACTGTTTGTTGGGAGGCGGTAAGAGATTGAGGCCTGTATTATGCCTTTCTACTGCTAAAGGTCTTGGTTGTGAAATGGATTATGTTATGCCAACTGCATGCGCTATTGAATTTATACATAATTACTCACTGATACATGATGACCTGCCTGCTATTGACAACGACGATTTCAGGAGAGGTAGGCCTTCGTGCCATAAAAAATTCGGTGAAGCTTCAGCAATACTTGCAGGAGACGCTTTGTTTGCTGAAGCTTTCGGCCTTATTATAAAAAAACAGGATTGCATTCCCGAGACCAAGGTAAAAATATTGAGGGAAATAATAGAGGCCACGGGGTTGTCAGGGATGGTTAGCGGCCAGTTTGTAGATATTTCCACTTCCAGGTCAGGAATTTCAAAAAAAAGTCTTGAGAAGATGCACTTTGATAAAACAGCAAGACTTATAGATGTTTCGGTAACCAGTTCTGCAATACTCTGCAATGCGGAAGATGAGATAATAAGAAAACTTAAAATCTACGGGCAAAATATTGGAACTGCCTTCCAGATAACAGATGATATACTGGATATGAAAGAGAGCGAAGGTGGTATAGATGTTAAAAATAAAAAGCCCGTCTCTCAGGAAAAGAATACATTCCCATATGTCTGGGGTCTTGAAATATCAAAAAAGATAGCAGAAAGAAAGATAGAAAATGCTCTTAATGCAATTAAGGGAATTGATATGGATTTCACCCTGCTTGAAAATATTGCAAAGTTTATACTGCTCAGAAAGGCCTGATAGATATAAACAAGGTAAAAAAAATAAAGGCAGCAGAACTTCTCCTGAAGAAAGGCATTGTATCTTCTGATAGGGAAGCCAGGTCTATTATAATGGAAGGGCGAGTAAGTGCGGGGCTGAATAAAATCTATAAACCGGGAGACCTGCTTCCGGAAGATTCAGAAATTAAAATAAAACCCCTAAAAAAATATGTATCCAGGGGCGGTTATAAAATTGAAGGCGCATTTAATGATTTCAAGCTTGATGCAAAAGGAATTAAAGCATTAGATATAGGCTCATCAACCGGAGGTTTTACTGATTTTTTGATAAAGAGCGGTGCCGGGAAAGTCACTGCAGTTGATGTGGGATATGGACTGTTGTCATGGAATCTAAGAAACCTTAAAAATATTGAAATACTGGAGAGAACAAATATAAGGCATCTTGATACTTCACTGTTAAAATATAAGGCAGATCTTGCTGTTGTAGATGTATCGTTTATATCAATAGAAAAGATATTCAAAAAAATACTCGAAGCCACTTCCAGTGATGCGGTAATCCTTTTGCTCTTAAAGCCGCAGTTTGAACTGGATAGAAAGGATGTAAAAAACAGGGGAGTAGTAAAAGATAAATCACTTCATATAAAATCAATTAATAAAATAATAGAATTTTTTAAGAACTTTCAAGTAATAATTGAAGGTATATCATTTTCAAAAATAAAGGGCTGCCGGGGAAATATAGAATTCTGGGTTTATTTGAGAAAATCTGTAAATTCGACTGAATATAACCTGGATTGTGATAAAATAATCGATGAAGTGGTAAATAAAGCTCATGATTATTTAAAAGAAAAATAATTTAATATGAAAAAAATAGGTATTGTATCAAACAATAAAAATAAAAAAGCACAGGAGGTAGCCAAGAGAGTTTATGATTATCTGGAAAGCAAAAAAATAGATGTTGTTATGCCATCCGGAGACCTTATGCCGGAAAGATATTCCCTTCCATCAGTAGGAAGTGATAAATTTATGGAAATACCCGAAATTATAATTTCAGTTGGGGGAGACGGTACTTTCTTAAGGGCTTCAAAGTATAGTTATAAAAATGAAATACCTGTTCTGGGAATCAATGTAGGAAATCTTGGGTTCCTCACAGAGGTAGATACTGAAAACATTGAAGATGCTATGAGCAATCTTATAAATGGTTCTTATCATATTGAAAAGAGGATGCTCCTGGAAGGAAGCCTTATTAAAGATAATAAATTGATTAAAAACTCAGGTCTGCCTGGTCTGGCATTAAATGAGTTTGCTATAACAAGATCCATGTGTGAGAAAGTGATAAAAATAGAAATTACTGTAAATGGAGTTTTTATCAAGAAGTTCTCTGCAGACGGAATAATAATAGCAACTCCAACCGGCTCAACTGCATATTCTCTTTCTGCCGGAGGCCCCGTTGTTGAGCCTAAAGCAGATACAATGATAATAACTCCGATTTGCGCCCACACTCTTTTTAGCAGAAGCATAATACTTGGGCCACATAATTTATTAGAGGTCAAATTAAACTCAGGCAATAAACAAGATACTATAAGTATTGATGGAAAAGCTTTTTCGCTTGAAGGTCCGTCTGAGTATATTTTGAAGGTAATAAAATCTGACAAAAAATTAAATCTTGTAAGTTTTAATCCAAATGCTTTTTTTAAGGTATTTAAGGAAAAATTTATTGAAAGGATTTAAAAATACCGGTTCGTTTTACATTTAGAAGAACAATTTTTTTATGGAAATATTTTTATGTTAAAAGAGCTTCAGGTAAAAAATTTTGCTATTATAGATGATGTAAAAATTAAATTTGGTAAGGGCCTTAACGTTTTAAGCGGCGAGACAGGAGCAGGAAAAACACTGATTATTGAGGCCATAAACCTGCTTATTGGTGAAAGAGCAGACAGTGAACTCATAAGAGAAGACAGAGAAAAACTTCTGGTGCAGGGTTTTTTTGATTTTAGCAGTAATAAAAAGGTAAAAAATTTCCTTCTTGCAAATAACCTGGTTGATAATGAGGATTTTAATACTGAAATAGTAATTTCCAGGGAATTAAACCGGAATGGTAACAATAAAGCCTTTATAAATGGGCTTTTTACAAAAGTAAGTATACTCAAGGAGCTTGGTTATTGTTTTCTGGATATACACGGACAGCACGATCATCAGTATTTGCTTGAACCCTGTACGCATATTGACATACTGGATAATTATGGAAAAGATTCGATCTATCCGCTGAAGGAAAAATATTTAAAATGCTACCATTTTTATAATGATAAAAAAAAGAAGCTTGAATATCTTGAAAATATTCAGAATAACCGGGACGCAAGATTAAATGAACTCCGTTACAGGTATCAGGAGATAGAAAAGCTTAATATCTCTGAAGGGGAGGAACAGGAGCTTGAAAACGAATTAAGAATACTAAAAAATTTTGAGAGTATCTACGGCACTGCTTCTGAAACTGAAGAAGTTATAAAAGGCAGCTATATAGACTCTTCCAATTTATCGGATGCAGTTTCTAAAATCCAAAAGAATCTTGAAATCCTGGCTGCAATAGATAATAGATTCATAGATTTTTCTAAAAGAATGGTAGTTCTAGCAGACCTTATTGAGGAAATAAGTCATTTTATAAAAAGCTATTTATCAGATCTTGATTTCAGTAAAGAAAGACTGGACGCTATTCAGGAAAGGCTTTACCAATTTTCATTAATAAAAAAGAAATATAATATAGAAATATCGGATGCAGGCAGGTACTTAAAGGAATTAGAAAGCGAAGTAGAAAGTTATGAAAGCCTTGATAAAGATATAGAAACAGCAAAGGAAGAATTGGTACCTGCATTTGAAAGGCTTTCAGGATCCGTTACCAGGTTAAGTAACGAAAGGATAGAAATATCAAAGAAACTTGAGGAAAAAATCATTGATGGGCTTAAAAATCTTGGCTTTAAATCTGCAGTATTTAGAATAAAAAATAAGTTATCTGAAATTGATAAAATCCAGAATGATGAAAAAATAAAGCAGAAGTTTAAAAAAAATGGAATTGATGACATTGAATTTTTTATATCGCTAAACGAAGGCGAAGGTCCGCGTCCCCTTAAAAAAATTGCATCAGGAGGTGAAATATCAAGGATAATGCTGGCACTTAAATCAGCTATGGGTGATGCTGATAATATTTCGACAATGATATTTGACGAAATAGATTCAGGAATAGGGGGAGAAGCTTCTTTTATAGTGGGGGAAAAGCTTTTTAACCTTTCACTGTACAAACAGATCATAGTTATATCACACCTTGCACAGATTGCATGCTTTTCAACTTCACACTATTTAATTGAAAAGTATGTTGAGAAAGGAAGGACCAAGATAAAAATTAAAAAGCTTAATCCTGAAGAAAAAATAAAAGAGATATCGAGGATGCTAAGCGGAATGAAAGAAAGTGAAATATCCAAAAAGCATTCTGAAGAATTAATAAAAAAGGCCGATCTTATTAAAAATAATCTAATCGAGGAGACCGCAGAAGTTGGAAACTAAATTTATTTTCGTTACCGGTGGAGTATTATCATCACTTGGAAAGGGAATCTGCGCAGCTTCTCTGGGAAGGCTTTTAAAATCCAGAGGTTATAGCATTACAATACAAAAACTGGATCCTTATATAAACATTGATCCGGGAACAATGAATCCCATCCAGCACGGTGAAGTATTCGTAACAGAAGATGGTGGTGAAACAGATCTTGATCTGGGTCATTATGAAAGATTTATAGACGAGAACCTTTCAAAATATAATAATTTTACAACAGGGAAGATATATCAGAACGTTATAAATAATGAAAGGCGCGGTGATTACCTGGGATCTACGGTTCAGGTCATTCCCCATATAACCGATGAAATTAAAAATTCAATTAAAAAAACCCTGGAAAGAAAAGTTACTGATGTGGTTATAACAGAAGTAGGGGGGACAGTAGGAGACATAGAAAGCCTTCCGTTTTTGGAGGCCATAAGGCAATTTAAAGAAGATGCTGGTAGAAAAAATGTTCTTTATATTCACGTAACATATATACCTTATCTTAAAACTACCGGAGAATTAAAGTCGAAACCGACACAGCATAGCGTAAAAGAGTTAAGGAGCATAGGCATACAGCCCGACATAATAATATGCAGGAGCGAAAAAAAGCTTGATAACGGGATCAAATCAAAGATCAGCCTTTTTTGTGATATAGATACCAGAGATATTATAGAGGCTCTTGACCTGGAACATCTTTATGAAGCACCGCTAATGTTAAAAAAAGAGAACCTGGATTTAAGAGTTATGAAAAAATTAAATATAAGGATCAGAAAATCTGATCTTGAAGGCTGGAAAAACCTTATAAAAAGGATAAAAAGCCTTGAGGGTAATGTTAGAATAGGCATAGTCGGTAAATATACAGATTTAAAAGATGCATATATAAGCATAGTCGAGTCACTTAATCATGGTGGATATCATCACGGTAAAAATGTAGAACCCGTATGGATAAATTCTGAAATGATGGGCACTGAAGAAAGAAAAAATAATCTTCTGAGTTCTGTGGACGGCATACTCGTACCGTATGGATTTGGAAAGAGAGGTATTGAGGGCAAAATTGAAGCAATAAAATATGCAAGGGAAAATAATATACCCTTTCTGGGAATCTGCCTGGGTATGCAGTGTGCGGTAATAGAATTTGCACGGAACGTTTTAAACCTCAAAGATGCCGATAGCACTGAGTTTGATCCCAATACAAAAGACCCGGTTATAGACCTCATGCCTGACCAGAAAGATCTGGATAAAAAAGGTGGGACTATGCGGCTGGGCAGGTTCAAATGCAGTCTTAAAAAGGGATCAAAAGCATTTAATGCTTATGGTGAAAAGGAGATAATCGAAAGACATAGACACAGATTTGAATTTAATAATAGATACAGAGATATTTTTGAAAGTTATGGAATGGATATAACAGGTATTAATGATGGAAAAAACCTGGTTGAAATAACCGAGATAAGAGATCATCCATGGTTTGTTGCAGTTCAGTTTCATCCGGAATTTAAATCCAGGCCCGATAAACCGCATCCGCTCTTTAAAGATTTTATTAAAGCTTCAATATACTATTCAATGAGAACTAAAATGGAAGGAAAGGTGTAAGTAATATAAGGACCGTCTCAAAAATACTTATAGCTTTAACTTCTGTTTTCCTTATAGTAATTATTATTCTTATCCCTTTATTTACATACGTCTTCAATTTTAATTTTTATAAAAGTCTTTATTCAAAAAACAGTGTTTTTGAAGTGCTTGAAAGGGAAGATGTAGAAGAAATGACCCTTAAGATATTTAATTTTTTCCGTTACAGGGGCGGCCTTGATGGTAATATCCGCTATGTTGATTCCACTGCCGGTGCAGCAGCTTTTACAATAGATGAGATTAGCCACATGGAGGATGTCAGGAAAGTTATAAAAAATTTCTTTTATATTTTCAGTGGCAGCACAGCAGTATTTATAATTTTACTTATATTGCTGGTAAGTATAGATAAAAATAAAAATTTAAGAAAAATAGGGTTTTTGTTTTTTTGGTCTTCCCTTATTGTGCTGTTAATAATTATATTATTATTTTTTATGGGAAATAATTTTCCATCCCTGTTTGATAATTTTCACAGACTATTTTTTCCCCAGGGTAATTATATATTTTCGGAAGGATCTCTTCTTATCACCATGTTTCCTTTTGGATTTTTTTATCAATTTTTTATAAGATTGATTATTAGCATATCAGTGATTGCAGCGTTTTTATTAATTACAGGAACAATATTGTTTTTGGCTCAGGGTAAAATGGAGAAAAGATAAAAAATGGATAGAGATATTATAAACAAAAAAAGGCTTGTGGAACTTTTTATAAAACTTGCCAGCATTAAGAGTCCATCAAAAAATGAGAAGGAGATAATCTCATATGTTGTTAAAATCCTGGAAGAGCTCGGCCTGGAAGTATATGTTGATAATTCCGGAAAGAAATACGGTTCCAATGGGGGGAACGTAACAGCCTTATACAGTGGGTTTTCCGGTAATAATAAGGTACCTATTTTTTTAGGAGCCCATCTGGATACGGTGCGGGTAGACGGGGATATCGAGCCCGTGATAAAAAAAGGGATAATAACAAATAAAAATGATTATATACTTGGAGGAGACGATAAGATCGCAGTTGCCGCAATATTGGAAGTATTAAGGTCAATAAAAGAAAATAAAATATCAACCTGCGATATATATATAATATTTACAATATGTGAAGAAATAGGATTAGTGGGTGCAAAACATTTAGATCTCGACAGCATACCTGCAAAATATGGATTTGTATTTGATGCCGATGGTGATATCGGAACTATTTATAACCAGGCTCCATACCAGGATTCTATAGATGTTGAATTTAAGGGAAGGGCAGCACATGCCGGAATAGAACCGGAAAAGGGTATAAATTCAATTAAGGCAGCCTGCATGGCGGTTTCTAAAATAAGGACCGGAAGAATAGATGAAGAGACAACAGCAAATATTGGAGTTATAAGCGGAGGTCAGGCAAGAAATATTGTCCCGGAAAAAACCAGCGTGTTTATGG
>JAGYMN010000003.1 GCA_018400395.1 Actinomycetota bacterium | reverse complement strand
TTTTTTGAAATTATATTAAGTATTTTATAAATAAAGTACAATACTGAATAAGAATTATTTAAAAAATCCATACACTCCCGATCTGTCATTTTTTATAAACCCGGGGAATTCTGCTTCTAATCATGCATATCACTTCATAATTTATTGTACCCATTATTTCTGCCAGGTCATCTGCCGATATTTTTTTATCACCTGAAGAACCTATTATAATCACTTCTTCTCCCGGTAATATCTTCCTCTTCTTCGAAATATCTGTAACATCAATCATGAACTGATCCATGGTTATATTTCCTATTACCGGGGCTTCCATCCCTCCCAGGAGTACTTTTGACCTGTTTGACAGTATCCTGCTGTAACCGTCAGCATAACCAACAGGTATGGTTGCGATTACTGAATCTCTTTTTGTTGTAAAGGTACGGCAATATGAAACATGTTCGCCGCTGGCAGTTTCTTTAACAAAAGATATCCTGCCTTTTAGGGACAGCACGGGTTTTAACCGGGATACAGACTCTCTGGCCTTTTCTGGCAGCCAGTATTGCCATCCTTTACTGTAAGGGTTCAGCCCGTACAGGGAAATACCGGTCCTGACCATATTAAAATGTGTATCTTTAAAACGGAAAAATGCTGCGCTGTTTGCAAAATGTATGTTTTTAAATGATATCCCAAGTCCGGCCAGTTTTTCTCTTGTTTCAGAGAACCTCTGCATCTGTTTTAAGGTAAAATAGGCATCCTTCTCCCCCGCACAGGAAAAATGTGAAAATATACCTTCAGCATTTAAATTTTTTAAGTCCAGCACAGATAATATTTCTGATATATTTTTCCAGTTTATTCCGATTCTGTTCATGCCGGTATCTACGTTTATGTTTACAGGTGCTACACGGCCCAGCTTTCCGGCAACACCGGAATAAAATTTAGCGGATTCAGCGGAATCTATTGTAAGAATAAGTTTATTTTTTATTGCATCTTCTGCGGCTGCTTCTGTACATTTACCGAGTATGTAAATTGGAACCTTTATTCCGTTTTTCCTTAGCAGAATACCTTCATCGGCAATCGCCACTCCCAGAGCATCAGCACCGCTTTTTACGGCCCGTCTGGATATCTCAACAGCTCCGTGTCCGTATGCATCTGCTTTTACCACTGCCATTATTTTTGTCCCGGGTCCGGACCTGTAGGATTTTATCACCTTTATATTATTTTCAAGATTTGCAAGATCAACTTCAACCCAGGCACAACGATTGTCTTTTAAACGCTCAGGCTGCATCCGGCTCCTTTCGGGATTTTAATATTATTATTTTATCATCGACCTCACTATGTCCGCCCTGGCTACAATGCCAACCAGTTCATCCTTATTACTCATTACAGGGAGCCGGTTGATATTATATTTGATCATAAGGTCTGCAGCTTCGCTCACAGCAGTGTCTTCCTTAACAGTTATAACATCGGATGTCATAATATCCCCGACCTTTGTGCCCAGATATTTTTTGAGGTTATTTTTAAACTTATTCAGGCTCTCCAGATATATTATACTGTCCAGCAGTTTGAAATATCTGGGAAAGTGAAGGTCGGAGTCCTTGATTATAAGATCTCCCTCGGTAGCAATTCCAACAAGTCTTCCACTGCTGTCAACCACCGGAACCCCGCTTATTTTATTCTTAACAAGCAGTGAAGATAATTCTTCCACGGATGCATCTTTGTTAATTGTGATAACTTTCCTTATCATTATATCTTTGACTGTCTGTTCTCCGGACATATTAAAACTCCTTTGCATATTTTATTTTTTCTATTTCCAGAAATACATCTTTCATGCCTTCAAGAAGATCCGTTGCAATAAGAGCGGTCCTGCTGCTTTTTCTGGATACTATATCTGCCGCCATTCCGTGTATGTACGTCCCGCATACGGCAGCCTCGAGTGGTTTCATGCCCTGACATAAAAGCGAGCCTATTATACCGGATAGTATATCTCCCGTACCTGCACTTGCCATCCCCCAGTTGCCTGTAGGATTAATAAAGCTTGTCACATTATTTTTGACTTCCCCATTATCCCTGCTTCTAATTTCTCCGCTCTTTCTGCCCGGGAGTAACGCTGATATGATTGTCCCTGCACCTTTAAGAACAGAGACGGCCCTGAATTTTATACTTGAATCCTCGTTAACCTCAAGTCTTTTTTCCAGGGGTATTTTATTTATTCCCATTATAGAAGAAAGCTCTCCGGCATGGGGGGTTATTATAAGGTCAGCATGCCCTGTTTTTTGTTCATCTTTAACATTATTAAGAGCGGTAAGAGCCTGCAGGCCATCTGCATCAAGCAGTACCGGTATTTCCAGACTGCTGATTAGTTCCCTTACAAGGCGGATAGTTTCAGGTTCCCTTGAAATACCCGGGCCTATAACTGCTGCATCATTTCTGGCTGCGAGATCCATTATTTTATCAAGACTTTTATAATGAAGGGACACACTGTCAGTCTGCTCCATGGGATAGGTTATTACTTCTGTAAGCTTTTCTTCAAATATAGCATTTGTGTCCCCGGGACAGGCAAGTGAGACCAGGCCGGCCCCCGCCCTCATTGCACTCATGCAGGTCATTGCTGCTGCCCCTGTAAAACCCCTGGATCCGGCTATTACAAGAAGCTTACCGACCCTGTGCTTATAGGTCCATGGCAGCCTCCGGGGAAGTTTTTCAGATACCCATTCCAAAGACGGTTCAAAAATTTTTTCATATCCCTCAAAATATTTTGAGGGAATACCAATATCAAGTACTTTTAGGGAACCGTTATGGCTTGCTCCCGGATAATTTATATTACCAATCTTTTTACACCCGAATGTTATGGTTTTGTCCGCATATACTGCACTCCCAAGCACCTTTCCATTGTCAGAGTCGACTCCGGAGGGTATATCTACAGAATAAACTCTTATATTTTTATTCTTCATCCTTGAAGAATTTATTGAATCAATAATATCAAGTGCAGGTCTTCTTACCTGATTTTTATGGAGGCCGGTACCAAATATAGCATCGACTATAAAATCACATTTTTTGAGCCGGTCATTAAAAGCTTCAGAGTCCGCGGATTCGAGGTACTCTAAAAGTCCGGGGTTTTTCTCAATAAGCTTATTGTAGTAATAGTATGAATCAGAAGAAAATTTTTCGGGAAGAGTTACATGAAAGACTTTTACATCAAAGCCGGCTTCTATCAGGCACCCTGCTGCAACAAAACCGTCTCCACCATTATTACCGCCCCCGCTGATTACAACACCACGGGGCGACCTTTTCAATCCATAATCACTGTAATCATAAATAATCTCTTTTGCTACTCCCGTACCGGCATTTTTCATAAGTTTTTTTGAGTCTATTCCATCACTAATGGCTTTCCTGTCTATTTCCGCTACCCGGCTTCCCATCAAGATCCTGTTCAGCCTGAATTCTTTTTCTTTTTGATACAATTCACTCTCCGAACTTATATTTTAAAAATTTATTATCAAGAATTTTCTATAATATAATAGATTATAACAATAAATATAGAAAAACAATTCTTAAGATTATTATTACTTTAAAGACACGGCATATGCAACCGCATAATTTTCTGTCGCTGACATCGATATCTTTATCTCTCCTATGCCTAGTTCCCTGCCGTACCGCTCTGTCCTGCCGTGAAGCATTATCCATGGTGCACCGTTTTTGTTTGTCTGAACTTCAATTTCTGAAGGGGAGATCTTCTTGCCGAATCCCTCTAAAAGGGACTTTGCAACAGCCTCCTTAGCTGCAAAACGTGCTGCATAAGCAGAGTATTTACCTCTGCTCTTTTTTTCACAATATTCTATTTCCTGCAGGGTATAGATTCTTTCCCTGAAAGAATTATTTTTTTCAATAGCTGCAGTTATCCTCTCTACTTCTATTATATCTGTCCCAACTGCATATATTTCCAAAACTTCCCTACTCCACTGTAACACTTTTTGCCAGATTCCTAGGCTGGTCGACATTTCTCCCAAGATTTTTAGCAATATAATACGAATATAATTGGAGAGGTATTATTGTGATTATACCATAAAGTTCCTCAGGTGTTTCAGGAACTTTAAAAGTATAATCCGCATATTCATGTATACTTCCATCATTTTCAGAAACAATGGAAAATATCATAGCCCTTCTTGCTCTTACTTCCTGGATATTTGACAGCATCTTTTCATAAACTGAATCCAAAGGCATTATACCAACCACAACTGTACCAGTATCAGTTAGTGCTATGGGACCATGCTTCATTTCTCCTGCCGGATAGCCTTCGGCATGTATATAGGATATCTCTTTTAGTTTCAGCGCACCTTCCAGGGCTGCGGGGAGCCCATGTTTCCTCCCAAGAAATAAAAAACATGATTTTCGGTATGTATGTTCTGCAATTTTTTTGAGCTCCTCCGCCCTGTCGAGGATATTCTGTATCTTACCGGGGATCATATTTAACTGACTGATTATTTCCCTGTAACGCTCTTTATCAATAAATCCCCTTAGACGCCCAAAATACAATCCCATCAGATACATGATTATTATCTGTGATGTAAAAGTCTTGGTAGCGCATACTCCTATTTCCGGACCTGCATGCGTATATATAACAGAATCCGATTCTCTGGCAATAGTACTTCCTACAACATTTGTGATTGCCATTACCCTTGCGCCCTTAGATTTTGCCTCCCTTATAGCAGCAAGAGTGTCTATTGTCTCCCCTGATTGTGAAATAGCAATTGAAAGACTGTCTTTTTCCACAAGAGGGTCTCTATAGCGGTACTCTGAAGAGAAATCTACTTCCACAGGTATCTTTGACCATTTCTCTATGACCTGTTTACCGATAAGGGCAGCATGATAAGATGAGCCGCATGCTATTATCTGGACCTTACTTAGACCTTTTATCTGATCACAGGTAAGGCCGGATTCTTCAAAACCCGGTTCCCCATCTGTCAGTCTTCCTCTCATCGTCTCTTTTACACCATATGGCTGCTCGAATATCTCCTTTAACATAAAATCTTCATAGCCGCTTTTTTCAGCACTTTCTATGCTCCAGTTTGCTTTAAAAGGTTTCCTATTTACAGGCCTGCCATCCCTGGAAAAAATCTCTACCCCGCCCTCCGTAAGTCTTACGGTTTCATAATCGTTTATTATCAGAAACTTCCGTGTATGTTTCAGCACCGCAGGCATATCTGAAGCCAGAAAATTTCCCATTTTAGAAACTCCGGCAATAAGCGGGCTTGCGATTCTTGCTCCTATTATCTCATCCGGGCAGTGAGATGAAATAGCAGCTATAGCTCCGGAGCCTTTTATTCTTTTAACAAGCTCCTGCATGGCTGCAAGTAAATCGCCATCATAATATTTTTCAAGAAGGTGTGGTAAAACTTCAGTATCTGTTTCAGATAAGAAATTATGCCCCTGACTTTTTAATTCCTCACGGAGCTGCTCATAATTTTCAATTATTCCATTATGCACCAGGGCTATTTTCCCCGTACAATCTTTATGGGGATGAGCATTAACTGCAGTCGGTTCACCATGTGTGGCCCATCTTGTATGTCCTATTCCGCATTTTCCATCTATTTTTGACTTAACCGCAAGTGCTTCCATATCCCGTATCTTACCGGCTTCCTTTATTATTTCTACTGCCGGTTCCCCATCATCAGTATTGGTATTTAATATGGCTATTCCAGCAGAATCATATCCCCTGTACTCCAGCCTTTTAAGACCCTCTAATATGATATCCCTGCAATTTTCTTTACCTATATATGCTACTATTCCACACACATTTATCCTCCGGATAATTTCATAATTACCTATTCATCCTTACCTGAATACTGGTGCCCATATAAAATTGTATAATAGCTGCTGCAACTTCTTGTCATCCATGCAGACAGTTCTTTAAATAAACTTCCTATCATCCAGATCCCTTCTTGAATAATCAAATAAATTCTTTTTTTACAAAAGGAGAAGTCATGCTGGATAGCAAGCCGAAATAATTCAAATTAAAAGAGATTATATTTCCCACCTCAAAATCAGATAATTTATTTTCACTTCCCATGCTATTCATCTTTATATCGAGCATGGTATGGTCACTGCTCTGTCCTGCCGGTTTAAGCCTGCTGTCCAGAATTACAAGATTTGACAGCAACACATCCTGAAGACCCAGTGCAAGTATTATTCTATAAGGCGTACCTTTTTTTCTTTTTACTTCTATTATTTCAGTTTCCAGCAAAAAACAGTCCTGAAATGTTCCCTTAATATGGCTATAACCCCTGGTCTCATGCCCCAAAAAAATTGCTTCTCCTATCCTCACCTGATTTACTTCACCAGGGATATCCCCCTGATCTATCATATTCCATATACTTGAATTGCCTCCGGATATTACCTCGATTTTCAGCCCCATTTCTTTCTCTATTTCATTTTTCAGGCTGACAAGTATTTCAATGCTTTTCCTGGTCGGCCCGCTGGAATTAATACACCGGGCATTTGTACCTATTCCAGCAATTTTCAGATATTTGTTTTTCCCAATCAACTTTTTACAAAATCCCTGGACTTCTTCCGGGAAGATACCTTCCCTTTCATCATCTATCTCGACCATTATTATTATTTTATGGAACTTTTCATATTTTAAGCACGCATCAGATATAAGTTTTGCAGTCTTTTCCTGGGTGTTAAGGCTGGTTCCGCAGATATTTATAAGTTCCTCTATCTCCCCTGACATCGGGGTCCTCAGCATCATGACGCTTTCCGGATTACCTGTTATCCTCGATAACTTTCTGATGTTTAAAAGCCTGCTGTCTGCGAGTATATTTACCCCGGCCTTTATAAGCCTGCGGCTGACCATTTCATTTGCAAGCATGCACTTTGTAACACCGACGACCGATATGCCTTTAGCAGCACACCGGTCGTTAATTATACCTGCATTATGATATATCTTTTCTAAATTTATTTTTAATCTGGGAAAATACATAAGAGATATAATTTATCTCTTCGAGAATTGCGGCTTTTTCCTTGCCTTTTTAAGACCAGCTTTTTTCCTTTCCTTCATTCTCGAGTCTCTTGTAAGGAACCCTTCGGGTTTGAGTATCTGCCTGTATTCTTCATTTATTTCCAGTAGAGCATTAGAAATGCCATGTTTTAAGGCATCTGCCTGCCCTGTTATGCCCCCGCCCCTTATTGCTGAAATTATATCATATGCTTTATCTGTATTTGTCAATTTTAATGGCTCAATAATAGCCGTGGTCAACGCTTCGCGGTGAAAATAATCCCTGTAATCCCGCTGGTTAACCGTTATTTTACCCTCACCTGGCACCAGCCTGACTTTTGCTACTGCGTTCTTCCTTTTTCCCGTTGAATAATAAGTAACTTTATCTACCACTGATAACTCTCCTTTAAAGATCTATTTTTTCTGGTTTCTGTGCCGCATGCGGATGCTCTGGCCCTTTATATACTTTTAACTTTTTTATTACCATTCTTCCCAGTACATTATGCGGTATCATGCCCCTTACAGCGTTTTTTATTACAAACTCCGGTTTATTCTTGATCATATTATCCAGATTTACAACTTTTATATTTCCAACATATCCGGAGTGTTTATAATATTTCTTTTCTTTAAGTTTACTGGCACCTTTTACCCTGATCTTTTCGGCATTTATAACAATTATATAATCCCCGCAGTCCACATGGGGAGTAAATTCAGGTTTGTCCTTTCCCCTTAGCTTCTTGGCTATTTCAGTAGCCAGCCTTCCTAGTATCTTATCTTCTGCATCAACCAGATACCATTTACGCTCTACTTCTTCTTTTTTCAAATTAAATGTCTTAGTCCCAAAGATTGCCATAAATTCCTCCATAAAATTCAATAATCCACACGGGTCAAAAACAATCCTTTTGCAGGTGCCAGACTTGATGTAAAATCCCCCTGTCCCGTAAAAAGGGCTTCCTTTACCTCTCTTATCCCTCTTTCCCCTTTTCCAACTTCAAGTATGGTGCCAATTATTATCCTGACCATATTATACAAAAATGAATTTGCCCTTATTGTGAATTCAATAAGTCCTCCGTCTCCAATATTTATTGAAAAGCCAAATATTTTTCTTATAGTATAGCTACCCCTTATGCTCTGACTGGAGAAAGGTGCAAAATCATGTTCTCCTTCAAATAATTTTGCAGCTTTTCTTACTGATCCCAAATCCATTTTACCGGTTATTAAAATACTGTATTTTTTTAAAAAAACACTATGATAATCAGTATTCACAACATTATAACTATACTCTCTTTCCCTTGCATCTCTTCTTGAATCAAATGAATCTTCAACTTTTTTTATATATCTTACTGCAATATCATCAGGCAGCATGCTATTTATGGACCATTTAAACCTGAAAAGATCAAGTTCCTTACCGGTTTTAAAATTTATGACCTGCCCCTTTGCATGCACACCTGCATCGGTCCTGCCCGCATAGCATATGCTGGCTCTGGTATTAAAAACCGTTGAGAGAACAGAAATTAACTCGCCCTGGACTGTCCTTGTTCCCTCAGGCTGAATCTGGAACCCGTTAAAGTCTGTTCCATCATACTCAATTACAGCCATATAATTATTCATGACCGGTTTCTGATTATCTTTAAATTTTCAAATAACAATAAAATCAATATTTCTACTCTGCAAGCTCTATTATAACAAGCTGGGCTCCATCTCCGTTTCTCTTCTTATATCTTGCAATCCTTGCAAATCCGCTGTTTTTCTTATACATACCCGGTGCTATTTCGTTGAATAAAATTCTTACAGCATCTGTGTTTCCGAGTAAGCTTATGCATTCCCTTCTGGAAGCCAGGTTATCATTTCTGGCTATTCCAATCAATTTATCGACCATGCTCCTGAGGAGCTTTGCTCTTGTCAGAGTTGTTACTATCCTTTTATTTTTAAATAGTGAAATGGCAAGATTTCTAATAATAGCCTTCTGGTGGCTGCTGCTTCCTCCAATTTTTTTCGCTTTTTTTGGCACAACCATGCTTCTACTCCCAATCTTTATTTTTTCTTAAAAGACAGACCAAGCTCTTTTATTTTGTCTTTTACTTCCTGGATCGACTTCTGGCCGAAATTCCTGATGTTGAGCAGGTCATCCTCAGCATATTCAAGAAGTTTTTCGACCGTATCGATCCCTTCCCTTTTAAGACAATTATATGCTCTTACAGACAGCTCAAGTTCCTCTATTGAAGGATATTCCTGCTTTGTATCTTCCTCTTCTATCTTCTCGAATATCGGCACATCCTTATTTGTCTTATCCGAAAGATCCATTAAAAGACCCATATAGTCATTAATTATTTTTGACGCCTGGCTCAGGGCTTCTTCCGGCTTGATGCTGCCATTGGTTTTTATATTGATTATGAGTCTGTCAAAATTCGTTACCTGCCCCACTCTCGTATTTCCTACTTTGAAAGAAACCAGTTTTACCGGAGAAAATATAGTATCCAGGGGTATGACTCCCAGAGGTTCCCCTTCCATATTGTTTTCTTCTGCCGTCCTGTAACCCTTATCTTTTTCTATCCTTATTTCTGCTTTCATGCTCCCCTTTTTTGTCAGGGTACAGATATAGCAATCCGGATTTACTATTTCTACTTCTGACGGAAGGCTTATGTCTGCAGCTTTTACCACCGCAGGGCCCTTTTTCTCAAGTTTCAATATTAATGGATCATCAGAATCCATTCTGAACACAACATCTTTTAGATTTGCCGCAAATTCTATCATATCTTCCCTCATGCCTTCAATGGTAGAAAATTCATGCATTGTATTTTCTAACCTTATGCGGGTAACTCCAACACCTTCAATCGAAGATAGAAGAACTCTTCTGATAGAATTGCCCAGCGTATTCCCAAAGCCTCTTTCCAGCGGTTCCAATATGAACTCACTCTGGAAATCATCCTTTGACTTTACTTTTACATTGGGTTTATGCATTTTTAACAATTGATATCTACCTCCTGGAGAAAGAAAATTTTTTTATCTGGAATAAAGTTCAATTATTACCTGCTCATTAATCGGGGCCTGGATATCCTCCCTTTCAGGGAATTTTATAATCCTGCCTTTCAGCTTTTCGAGATCCGATTCAAGCCAGTCGGGAATATTTATAGTTCCACCGGTTTCTCTGGCTTCAACTACAGGCATTATCTCGGTGCTTGAAGCAGCTATACCTATTTCCTGACCTTCCTTTACTGGATATGAACTTATATCTACCTTATTACCATCTACAGTTACATGCCCGTGGTTTATTAGTTGCCTTGCCTGTGCCCTTGAAGTTGCAAACCCCATCAAGTATACAATATTATCCAGCCTTGTCTCCAGAAGCTGAAGAAGAACCTCGCCTGTTATACCCTTCTTTTTTACTGCTCTCCTGTAATAACCCGCAAACTGTCTCTCAAGCAGACCGTAATATTTTTTTGCTTTCTGCTTTTCCCTTAACTGAATAAAATACTCTGTCTCGATTACTCTTCTCTTTGCCCTCTGGCCTGGCCCATAGGGTTTTCTTTCCAGCGGGCATTTATCAGAAAAACATTTCTGACCTTTTAAGAATAACTTTTCTTTTTCACGTCTGCACTGTCTGCATGCTGCGCTTTTTACCATAGACATTTATTTAAACTCCTTATTTTTTAATATATTAAAGAATAAATCACTTTTACGGCCTGCGTCTTTTTCTCTGCCGGCAGCCGTTGTGAGGAACCGGTGTAACATCTGTTATGGTACCTATCTCAAGGCCTGCTGCCTGAAGAGACCTTACAGCAGTTTCCCTTCCCGAGCCTACACCCTTTACTCTAACATCTACTCTGACCATGCCATGCTCCTGTGCATTTTTCGCAACAGCAGTAGCTGTTACCTGGGCAGCAAATGGAGTGCTTTTCCTGGAACCTTTAAAACCCTGTCCGCCCGAACTTCCCCAGGCTATTGTATTTCCACTCTGGTCCGTTATGTTTACAATGGTATTGTTAAAAGTAGACTGGATATGTGCAATACCGTAAGGAATATTCTTTTTATCCCTGCTTTTTACCCTTTTAGAACCCTTAGTTTTTCTTGCCAAATTTTCCTCCTGGATCTATTTCACTGACTACTTACTTTTTTTCTGATTCCCACACCTCTCTTACGGCCCTTCCTTGTCCTTGCATTTGTATGGGTTCTCTGTCCTCTCACCGGAAGTCCGCGTTTGTGCATTATTCCCCTGTATGAATTAACCTCTATCAGCCTCTTTATATTCTGGCTTACTTCACGGCTCAGGTCTCCTTCAATCTTCAGGTTATTCTCTATATATTCCCTTATCCTTGCTATTTCTTCTTCTGTCAGGTCTTTTGTTTTTGTCGAAGGCTCTATTTTAAGATCTTTAAGTACCTTACTCGCGGTAGACCTTCCGATACCAAATATATAAGTCAGCGATATAACTATATGCTTTTCATTTGGTATATCTATTCCTGCAATTCTGGCCATCTCTATCTCCTAACCCTGTCTCTGTTTATGTCTGGGATTCTTGCATATAATCATTACCCTGCCTTCTCTTTTAATTACACGGCAGTTCTTGCACATCCTTTTAACTGACGGTTTTACCTTCATTTTTTTCCTCTTCTTACCAAAATATGATTAAATATACTGCTATATCTATCTTTTTATTTCTTCCTGTATGTTATTCTTCCTCTGGAAAGGTCGTATGGCGATATTTCTACTGTTACCTTATCTCCGGGCAGTATTTTTATATAATGCATACGCATCTTCCCTGAAATGTGAGCCAGTACCTTATGGCCATTTTCGAGTTCTACTCTGAACATAGCATTGGGAAGAGCTTCCAGAATAGTGCCCTCAGCTTCTATTATTCCTTCTTTTTTAGAAATTTTATATCTCCTGCCATTTTATGAATATTCTAAATTAGCGCAAATTTGCAGTTTATCAAAAAAAAATTAATATGTCCATAAAAATTTCTACAACCTGGTCAGTATCTCCGGCCCGTCAGGTGTAATAGCCACAGTATCTTCAAAATGGCATGACGGTTTCCCATCCCCTGTGATCACAGTCCACATATCATCTGCGATAAAAACTGCACTTTTACCTGCATTGAACATAGGCTCTATTGCCAGAACCATTCCCTTCTTTAAAACCGGCCCCTGGCCGCGCGGCCCATAATTTAATATCTGCGGATCCTCATGGAGGTTCTTACCGATGCCATGGCCAACGAAATCTCTTACAACTGAAAATCCGTAAGTAGTGGCCCTTTTTTCAATACAGTTAGATATATCTGAAAGCCTGTTCCCAACCTTACAAAACTCAATGGCCATATCAAGAGCTTCCTTTGTGGCTTTTAACAATCTATCAGAAATCCTGCTGGTTTTCCCTATTTTGAAAGTCCTTGCTGCATCTCCGTAGAAACCGCCTTTTTTTACCCCTATGTCCACAGAGACAAGATCGCCATCCCTGATTTTTTCCTTTCCGGGTATTCCATGGACAACTTCTTCATTTATGGAAATACATAATGTCCCCGGAAAAGATTTACTGGAAAGACTTCCCCTGTAGCCTTTAAAAGCAGGTACTGCTCCGTATGCCCTGATCTCTTCCTCTGCCAGCCTGTCTATTTCAGCTGTTGTAATCCCGGGTATTATTATTTTTTCTATTTTTAAAAGAACTTCTGCAACTATCCTTCCGGCTTCTTTCATTATCTCAATTTCAGAAGCCGACTTGCAAATTATCATAGATTATTTAATATCCTTTCAGTCACTTCCTCTTCCGTGCCATTTCCCTGTATATTTACAAGAATCCCCCTGTTTTTATAATATTCTATAAGGGGACGGGTCTGTTCTTCATATACATTCAATCTTTCCCTTATAACTTCTTCTCTATCATCTTCTCTTTTAACAAGCTTACCGCCGCATTCAGGGCATCTCCCATCCTGACTTTCATCAATGCTGGTAATTTTACGGCATTGTACACAGATACGCCTGCTGCCAAGCCTTTTAATTACCTCATCATAGTCAACTACTATATTTACCACCTTATCAAGACTTAGATCATTCTTATCAATCATTTTAATAAACTTTTTTGCCTGGGCTATATTACGCGGAAAGCCGTCCATTATAAATCCCTCTTTTATGGAATCATCCTTAATGAAGTCTTCTATAATATCAATAATCAATTCATCAGGAACAAGTTTACCGCTTTCAACATATTCCTTTGCTTTCAACCCCATCTCTGTTCCTTTATTTATTTCACTCCTTAAAATATCGCCGGTCGAAATATGGGGTATGCCAAATTTTTTAGATATCTTTGTAGCCTGTGTCCCCTTCCCTGCACCCGGGGCACCCAGCATTACTATTCTCATTTTAAAAATCCTTCGTAGTCTCTCATTGTCAATTGTGATTCGAGCTGGCGCATGGTATCAAGTGCAACTCCGACTGCTATTAATATTGATGTACCGCCAAATCTAAAAGGTATCTGCAGATAATTAATAAGTACCTCCGGCAACAGCGCTACTATGGCAAGAAAAACAGCTCCCGGAAGGGTTATCCTGTTGAGTACATTAGTAAGATAATCTGCTGTATTTTTTCCAGGCCTAATACCCGGTATAAACCCCCCGTATCTCCTCAGATTATCAGCCGTGTCTATGGGGTTAAAGGTAATGGCGGTGTAGAAATATGCAAAAATTATAATAAGTATTGTATAAGTTGCAGCATATATTGGATTAATATTGCCTCCCTGTGTTGTCGAACTTAGAGCATCTGCAAAAGACTGCAGCCACCTGTTTGGTATAAACTGTGCTATGGTTGCAGGAAAAAGAATTACTGCAATAGCCAGGATAATGGGCATCACCCCTGACTGATTAACCCGGAGCGGTAGATAAGTGCTCTGTCCGCCAAAAACCTTGCGGCCCACCACTCTTTTTGCATACTGGACAGGTATCTTCCTTTCCCCCTGCTGTATCATTATTATCGCCATCACAATACCTATGGAAAAGATTAGGAACAGGGCCAGGAAAAAATAATTTGTACCCCTTAACCTGAAAAGGCTTATGAACTGGCCCGGCATCCTTGATACTATGTTTGCAAAGATTATAAGGGATATACCATTTCCAATACCGTGAATGTTAATTAACTCTCCCAGCCACATTATTAGTGTTGTTCCGGCAGTAAGAGTAACCACTATTAATGATACATGGGCAATATCGAAAACAGGTATGGCACCATAATTCCTGAAGAAAAAGGTCATTGTTACTGATTGTATAAGTGCAAGACCAACAGTCAGATATCTTGATATCTGGTTTATTTTCCTTCTGCCTACTTCACCCTCTTTTGAAAGCTGTTCCAGTCTGGGTATTACTACCTGAAGAAGCTGCATGATGATAGTAGCAGTAATATAAGGCATTATGCCCAGCGAAAACACTGCAAAATTTCCAAGGGCCCCCCCGGCAAAAAGATCCATCATGCCGAGTATGCCGGTTTCCACCTGTGCAAGTATCGCTGCGGCATCAACCCCTGGAATGGTCAGATTGGCACCAAATCTGTATATCGCCAGTATCCCTATAGTGAACAGTATCTTATTTCTTATCTCTCTGATTCTGAAAGCCGTTATCAACGCTCTGAGCATCAGACTACCTCTGCTTTCCCCCCGGCATTTTCTATTTTTTTAACAGCGCTGTTACTGAACCTGTTTGCCTTAACAGTAAGCTTTTTGGTCAGGTCTCCATTTCCCAGTATTTTTACGGGGAAATTTTTTTCCATTATCAACCCTTTTTTCAAAAATTCTTTAAAATCCACCGTACTGCCGTCTTTAAATACTTCAAGAGAACCTGTATTTATAATATTGAACAACTTTTTCCTGCTGTTCTTAAATCCCCTGAGATGAGGAATCCTCCTCTGGAGGGGCATTTGCCCTCCTTCAAAACCAATCCTTGTCTTACCACCGGATCTGGCGAGCTGGCCCTTGGTACCTCTTCCGCTTGTTGTACCGTGCCCGGATCCGTCCCCCCTTCCGATTCTTTTTCGTCTTTTATTGGACTGAGGAGATTTCATTTCATCAAGTTTCACTATTACCCCCATAATATGCATAATTTTCCGTTAGAAAGACCGCCAATTTTATTGATATGTCCATATTAAGCCTTCCCGCGCATTTTCAATATCTCACCTGGATCCCTCAAAGATCTCAGACCATTGATAGTAGCATTTACAATATTGATGGCATTTGAACTACCAAGAGATTTTGTGAGGATATTTTTTACTCCGGCCAGTTCCAGTATAACCCTTACGGGTCCTCCTGCTATAACCCCCTTACCACTTGAAGCAGGTTTCATAAAAACCTTCCCTGCACCCGAAACTGCATTTATCTCATATGGTATTGTTCCATCCACAAGAGACACCCTGAAAAGATTCTTTTTTGCATCGTTTATACCCTTCTGTATAGCAGTTGCAACTTCATTGGCTTTCCCGAAGCCAACCCCGACCTTTCCCTTCATGTCACCAACTGCAACAAGTGCGCTGAAGCTGAACCTTCTCCCACCTTTTACCACTTTTGCTACTCTGTTAATTTTTATTACTTTTTCGGTTAATTCCGCATTATCCGTATTTCCTGGTAGATCTACCAACAGAACGCCTCCTTTAAATAATCTAAAATTTTAACCCGCCTTTACGGGCTCCTTCAGCGAAAGCTTTCACCCTTCCATGATATTTATATCCACTTCTGTCAAATACCACCTCACCGATATTCTTTTGGAGGGCTTTTTTTGCCAGAGCCTCTCCCGCCCTGAAACTAATATCTATCTTCCCATTAATCTGTTTTTCTGGTTTTATATCTTTGCTTGATATACCCATTAACGATTTCCCTGTGGAATTATCTATAATATGCCCATATATATATTTAAGGCTTCTGTAAACGCATAGCCTGGGCCGGGAAAAATTTTTCCTTACCTTCAGTCTTGACCTTATTTTCCTTTTAAAGCCTTTATCTTTCCTTTTGTTCTTTTTCTCCATCTATTCTCCTGTGTCATTCTAAGCTTTCGTAGAAACTGCAGCTTTACCGACCTTTCTTCTTACAGTTTCATCAACATATCTAATGCCTTTCCCCTTGTACGGTTCAGGCGGCCTTATTCTTCTTATCCTGGAAGCTACTTCTCCCACCAGCTGCCTATCTATACCTTTTACCTTTATGGTAGTATTATCGGGTACCTCAAAAGTTATTCCTTCAGGTTTTTTAAAAATAACCGGATTAGAGTATCCTACAAGGATCTCAAGGTCACTCCCTTTTAGATTTACCCTGTATCCTACTCCTACAAATTTCAGTGACTTCGAGAAACCACTTGATACCCCGGTCACCATGTTCTGTATGAGACTTCTGTAAAGACCATATTTGGATCTTGTTTCTTTGCTGCCCGAAAAGGGCCTGACAAGCAATCTCCCCTTTTCTTCCGTAATGCCGATTGCTTCACTGTCAAAATCCATGTGAAGTTCTCCCAGCTTCCCCTTTGCCCGGAAACTGCCTTTTTCAATTTTTATTTCAACATTTTCCGGGATGACTACCGGTTTTTTCCCTATTCTTGACAAATCATTCTCCTCTCATATCACCAGACCGAACAGATTACCTCTCCGCCTACTCCAGCTTCACTGGCTCCACTGCCGGTAAGAACACCTTTTGAAGTAGAGATTATTACTATACCAAGACCTCCCATTACCGTGGGTATTTTATCCTTTCCGGCATATACTCTAAGACCGGGCTTACTTATTTTTTTTAATCCACTTATAACACACTTATTGTCACTTTTGAATTTTAAATATATTTTTATTGTACCCTGTACGCCTTCGTCTTTTATCACTTCATGGCTTCTTATATAACCTTCTTCCTCCAGTATTCTTGAAATTTCTCCCTTCATCCTGGAATAAGGTATTTTAACATTATTCAGTTTTGCCACACATCCATTTTTTATTCTTGCCAGCATATCGGCAATAGGATCAGACATATAAGACATAAAAATCTCCTTTTTTACCAGCTGGACTTAGTTAGTCCAGGTATTTTACCATCATGGGCCAATTCTCTTAAACATATACGGCAAAGCCCGAATTTTCTAAAATAACCTCTCGGTCTTCCGCATCTAATACATCTATTGTATTTTCTTGTCTTATATTTTGGTTCTCTTTTTTGCTTTGCTATCATCGATTTTTTAGCCACGGAATCCTCCTACCGGCTTTCATTACTATTTCTAAATGGAAATCCAAATCCTGACAGTAGCTCAAGCGCATCCTCATCATTTTCCGCCGATGTGGTCACTGTTACATTCATTCCTCTCGTTGAAAGAACTTTATCATATTCCACTTCAGGGAAAATCAATTGTTCCTTTATACCTATAGTATAATTGCCTGAACCATCAAAACTTTTTCTGGAAAGCCCCCTGAAGTCCCTTACTCTGGGAATAGCTATATTGAGGAGTCTGTCCAGGAATTCGTACATCATATTCCCCCGGAGCGTAACCATACATCCTATTGGATTTCCCTTTCTTACTTTAAATCCTGCTATTGATTTTTTTGCTTTCGTAATAACGGGCCTCTGTCCTGTTATTATAGCAATGTCGTTAGCTGCAGAATCCAGCTCCTTTATATTCTGGGTTGCTGCACCCACACCCATATTTACACAGATTTTTTCCAGCACCGGTATCTGCATAATATTTTTATATTTTCCCTTCTTTAAAAGTCCGGGTGCTATTTCCTTTTTATACTTTTCTTTAAGTCTGGGTATCATCTGTACCTCTCAAGCGATTATCTAAATCTGCTGATTGCATTTTTTACAAACTCTGGCCTTCTCTCCTGATTCACCAACTACAAATCCAACCCTTGCGGCCTTGCCGCAATTAGGGCATATTAATCTGATATTAGAAATATTTATCGGTCCTTCTTTCTTTATGATTCCACCGGGCTTGTTCTGATCCTGCTGTCTTGTATGTTTGCTTATTATATTTGCGCCTTCAATATATACTTTATCTTCTTTACTGTTTATCCTCAGGACCTTTCCCGTTTTACCTCTGTCTTTCCCCTTTACTATCTTTACTCTATCATTCTTTCTTATTTTAAGCATATCATTATCTCCTGATTATATTACTTCCGGTGACAGAGAAATTATTTTCATAAAATTCTTTTCCCTGAGCTCTCTTGCAACCGGACCGAATATTCTTGTCCCTCTCGGATTATTTGAATTATCTATAATAACAGCTGCATTTTCATCAAACCTTATATAAGAACCATCAGATCTTCTATACTGCTTTTTTGACCTTACAAGTACAGCCCTTACCACATCACTTTTTTTCACAACCCCTCCCGGATTTACAACTTTAACGGTTGCAATAAAAATATCTCCTACCCGTGCATATCTTCTTTTCGAACCACCCAGAACCTTAATGCACTTTATTTCTTTCGCGCCTGTATTATCTGCTATCTTTACCCTGCTTTCCGCCTGAATCATCTTCTTTTCCTTCTCTACTCAGCTTTCCTTATAACTTCTACAAGTCTCCATCTTTTTGTCTTGCTCAAAGGCCTGGTCTCGGATATCCTGACTATGTCACCTGATTTGCTGCTGCCTTCCGGATCATGCGCCTTGTACTTCTTTATTTTTTTCATTATTTTATTATAAAGAGGATGCTTGTAATGAGACTCTACAGCAACAACTATGGTCTTATCCATCCTGTCACTTACAACCTTTCCTACTCTTGTTTTTCTTTTTGACCTTTCCAAAAAATCCTCCTTAGGCATCCCGGGTGCCAGTCCTGTTACTGTCGCCCTTTTCTGATGCTTTCTCCATTTTTGCAGTTTCTTTTCTTATACTCTTTTTCTTTTTAACTTCCGGTTTTCCGGTATCCTTTTTAATCACCTTTTTACTACCAGCACGGTTTCCTGTATCAGAACCAGCACTGTTTCCTGTATCAGAACTTTTTCCCCTCAGTACCGTCTCAATTCTTGCTATATCTTTCTTGAGACTCCTTATAGCCTGGGTATTTTCCAGCTGGCCTATAGCTTTCTGAAACTTCAAATTAAAAAGGTTTTTCTTAACATCATCAAGTTTCTCTTCCAGCTCCTGCTGTGTTTGCTCTCTAATATCACTTGCTCTCATATTAATTCCAATCAGTTTTATTATTCACCGCTGATAATCCTGGTTTTAATAGACAATTTATTTGAAGCCAGCCTTATAGCTTCTTTAGCTACTTCAGGGTTCACTCCTGAAAGTTCAAACATTATTTTACCCGGTTTTACCACTGCTACCCAGCTTTCCGGTACACCTTTACCGCCTCCCATGCGTGTCTCTGCAGGTTTTTTTGTAACGGGTTTATGTGGAAAGACATTTATCCATACCTTTCCTCCTCTTTTTATGTAACGGGTAAGGGCAACCCTTGCAGCTTCTATCTGTTTCCCCGTAAGCCATCCGGGTTCCAGGGCCTGCAGCCCATACTCTCCAAAGGACAGCCTTGTACCACCTTTAGAGGTCCCCTTCAATCTACCTCTATGCACTTTTCTATACTTTACCCTTTTTGGCATTAACATCGGTGACATTTATATCTCCTATTCCGCAGATTATTGACTATCCTATTTTTTATCTTTTTCCCCTTTTTCTGTCTCTACTTCTCCGCTGACGCTGCCTGTATCTTCTACATTACCGGCTTCCGCAACACTGCCGGCATCTTCCTTATCTTTAGCTGGTTCTTCTTTCCCTTTTTTATCTTCTTCCCCGGCTGTTTCAACGGTCCCATTGCTTCCTATAACAGTACTTATAACAGTCTTTTTTATATCCCTGCCCTTTTTACCTCTTTTAACTTTTCCTTTACCAAACGGGATTCCAGTCTTTTTTACCTGTTTTCCTGATTTTTCCTGTGATTTTTCTGAACCTTTTTCATTCCCGGTATTATCAAGAATAACATCACCAAGATAAATCCAGACCTTTACTCCTATCTTTCCAAAAGTAGTATTAGCCTCTGCAAAACCATAATCAATATTTGCCCTGAGAGTATGCAGGGGAACTCTTCCCTCCCTGTACCATTCAGTCCTTGCCATTTCTGCTCCGCCAAGCCTGCCTGAACACTTTATTTTTATGCCCTTTGCACCTGCTTTTAAGGAAAGTGATATTGCTTTTTTCATCGCCCTCCTGAAACTTACTCTTCCAAGCAGCTGGCCTGCAATGCTTTCTGCTACAAGTCTGGCAACAAGTTCAGGTTTTTTGACTTCTATTATATTAAGCTGAATTATGTTTCCAGTTTTTTCCTCTATAGACTGCCTGATGTCATTTATGGTAGCGCCTCTCCGCCCTATTACCATACCGGGTTTTGATGTATAGACATCTACCTTTACTTCTTCTGAGGTCCTTTCCATCTCAACTTTTGATATACCGGCGTTACCAAGCTGGTCCTCTATCATCTGGCGGATCATTATATCTTCCTTCAAAATCTTCGCATAATTCCTTGTAGCGAACCACCTGGACTGCCATCCTTTATTTATACCGATCCTTAGTCCTACCGGGTTAACTTTCTGACCCATTATCTAAGCCTCCCCTTCCTTACCATCAGAAACTATAACAGTAATATGTGAGGTCCTCTTCCTGATCCTGGTAGCCCTTCCTCTTGCACGGGCTCTAAATCTTTTTAGCGTCGGACCTTCATCAACAAAAATCTTTTTAATTATCAGGTCATCTTCGTTCATATTATTATTTTCGATTGCATTTGCTGCTGCACTTTCAATAGCTTTTTTTACTATAGAAGCAGCCTTCTGGGGAGTAAACGTAAGAATTTCCACAGCCTCCTCAACGCTCTTTGACCTGATACTATCAACTATGTATCTCATTTTGCGCGGCGATATCCTGATAAATTTTTCAACTGCCCTGGCTTCCAACCTGTTGCCTCCCTGCTAAAACTTCTTTATCTTTTTTCACTATTCTTCCTTTACTTTTGCTACGCTTTCACTTCTTCCCTTGAAAGTATGCGGCCTTATCGACCTGGTGGGAGCAAATTCTCCAAGCTTATGTCCCACCATTGATTCGGATATAAATACAGGGACATGCCTCCGGCCGTCATGAACTGCTATAGTATGGCCTACCATCTCAGGAAAAATCGTTGAACATCTGGACCACGTTTTTACAATCTTTTTTTCACCGGTCTCATTTAATTTATTTATCCTTTTTATAAGCTTATCCTCTACAAAAGGCCCTTTTTTTAAAGACCTTGACATAAGTTTCCTCCTCTTAAAACCCTATTTATTTCTTCTTTTTACTATATATTTATTTGAATCTTTTTTACTTTTTCTCGTCCTGTACCCAAGTGTAGGCTTACCCCAGGGTGTTACCGGATCCCTCCCGGAACTCTTATTCTTCCCTTCTCCGCCTCCATGAGGGTGATCCACAGGGTTCATAGCTGTACCTCTTACGGAAGGCCTTACTCCCAGCCATCTTTTCCTGCCTGCTTTTCCAAGATTAACTATCTCATGGCTTGTATTTCCTATCTGGCCTATTGTAGCCCGGCAGTTAAGCCTTACCAGTCTTACCTCTCCTGAAGGCAGCTTTATATTTGCATATTCCCCTTCCTTTGCCAGAAGCTGGGCATAACCGCCTGCAGACCTTACCAGTTCTCCGCCTTTTCCTTCTTTCAGCTCTATATTATGTATAATTGTGCCTACTGGAATATTTTTTATGGGGACACTGTTCCCAACTCTTATATCTGCATTTTCCCCGGACATGACCTCGTCCCCCACTTTTAATTTTAAAGGTGCTATTATATATTTCTTTTCCCCATCTTTATAGGTCAATAGCGCAATTCTTGAACTCCTGTTTGGATCATATTCTATATATGAAACTTTTGCCGGTATATTATCTTTTCTCCTCTTAAAGTCTACAATCCTGTACTTCCTTTTATGTCCACCTCCGATGTGCCTGGTGGTTATTCTGCCTTTATTGTTCCGTCCTCCTTTTTTGTTAAGAGGCGCCGTCAATGATTTTTCGGGTTTCTTTTTTGAAAGACCCGAAACATCTTCACCAGAAGCAAACCTCCTGCCAGGAGTCGTTGGTTTATATTTTTTTATTGCCAATTCTATTCCTCCAAACTATCAGACCGACTCAAAGAAATCTATTTTATCCTTTTTACCGAGAGTGACGACAGCTTTTTTCCTTCTTGAGCTTCTTCCGATAGACCTGCCCAGCCTTTTGGGTTTCGATTTTATATTGCTCGTACTGATATTTAAAACTTTGACATTAAAAATATCTTCTACCGCTTTTTTAATCTGGCTCTTTGTTGCTCTCAGGTCAACAAAAAAAGAGTATCTCTTTTCATGCACGCCAGAATAGCTCTTTTCTGATATTACGGGGCCTATTATTATATCCCTAGGATTTTGTATTGCCATCAGACAACCTCTCAATCAATTCACCCAGTGATTTCCTGGTAAATAATACATAATCCGCTAATATAAGATAATATGCATTAACTCCTCTTGAACTTTCTACAATCACATTATAAATATTCCTGAACGATTTTGAATCATTGCCACCAGTGTCAGCTGTAACCACCAGAACTCTCGAACCAGAGAGTTTAAGGTTTTCCAGTATTTCTGCAGCTTTTTTTGTGTCCGGCTTTTGAAGACCGAAATCGTCCACCACAATAATTTTCTTATCTTTAAATTTATCTGAAAAAGCAATTGCTTTAGATTTCCTGATAACCTTTTTATTCAGTTTAAAAGAATAATCCCTGGGTTTTGGTCCGAATACTATCCCTCCGCCCCTCCACAGCGGGGATCTTATCGTTCCTGCCCTTGCATTACCGGTTCCTTTCTGCCTCCAGGGCTTCTTTCCGCCGCCTCTTACCTCACTTCTACCCCTGGTGCTGTGTGTACCTGATCTTATCTGTGCAAGGTATCTTTTTATATCCTGATAAATAACTTCATCTACAGGTTTTACTTTTACCAGTTTATCAGACAGCTTTATTTTTTCTTTCTCATTTCCTTTTATGTCAACAACACTTACGCTCGCCATCTCATCTCCTAAAAAACAAAATATTCTAAATCTTTCTCAGATAAACCATACTTCCCTTTGAGCCGGGGACACTGCCCTTTACCAGGACCAGATTCTCATCTTTTATTATATCTACAACCTCTGCAGCCGGAATGGTAACTTTTTTACCCCCTAATCTTCCAGGCATTTTTTTTCCTTTAAATATCCTGGAGGGAGTAGCACACATGCCTACCGATCCCGGTATCCTGTGTGAATGAGACCCATGCGACATCTTTCCCCTGTGAAAGTTATGCCTTTTTATAACACCGGAGAATCCCCTGCCCCTGCTGCTGCCTGTTATCTTAAGCTTGTCACCGGGCTTAAAAATAGATATGTCTATGCTATCTCCGGGTTTATATTCCCTGTCAAAACTTTCAACTCTTATTTCCTTTAAATATCTCTTCGGGGTAATATTATTTTTAGAAAATACGCCACCGGCCGGTTTATTGACCTTTCTTTCACTAATAGAATCAAACCCCACCTGCAGGCTGTTATATCCATCTTTGTCTTTATCTTTTACCTGAACTACAACGCAGGGTCCAGCTTCGACCACTGTAACATATACAGCATCTCCATTTTCCCTGAAAACCTGTGTACATCCTACTTTTTTTCCATATATAGCATCTACCATTGTTACTCCACTTTAACTTTCTGTCATAAGCCCAAATCAGGCAGTTTATATTATTTAGCCTGCCGCGTCAATAATATAATAAGAAAAAAACATATTTTATTAAGATTTGATCTCGATATCTACACCTGCCGGCAGACTCAACCTCATCAACAGATCGACTGTCTTGGGGGTAGGGTCTAATATATCTATAAGTCTTTTATGAATCCTTATTTCAAAGTGCTCTCTAGAATCCTTATTTACATGAGGTGATTTTATAACACAATAAACACTTTTTTTATTTGGTAAGGGAATAGGTCCAGATACTTTCGCTCCTGAATTTTCAATTGTCTCTACTATTTTCCTGGCAGACCTATCAATAATTTCATGATCAAATGCCTTAAGCTTTATTCTTATCTTCTGGCCCAATTTAGTCGCTGACAAATCTATTCCTCCTGATTAATTCTTTTACTCTATTATATTGGTTGCGCTTCCTGCCCCTATTGTCCTTCCGCCTTCACGGATGGCAAATCTCTGTCCTTCTTCCATGGCAATGGGGGATATAAGCTTTATCTCCATGTCCGTATTGTCTCCGGGCATTACCATCTCTACGCCTTCCTGGAGAGTTACGGTGCCGGTAACATCAGTGGTCCTGAAATAAAACTGGGGCCTGTAACCGTTAAAGAAGGGAGTGTGCCTTCCTCCCTCATCCTTGGACAGGACATATACCCTTGCCATGAAATGTGAATGGGGGGTTATGGAACCTGGTTTTGCTATTACCTGTCCCCTCTCTACTCCGTCCTTTTCTATGCCCCTTAAAAGAAGGCCCACGTTGTCTCCGGCCTGGCCATCGTCAAGAAGCTTTCTAAACATCTCCACACCGGTTACAACTGTCTTTGTTATATCCGGCCTTATGCCCACTATCTCCACGTTATCCTGTACCTTTACCACTCCTCTTTCTATCCTTCCTGTCACAACCGTTCCTCTTCCTGTTATGGAGAATATATCCTCTACAGGCATAAGGAAGGGTTTTTCTATATCCCTTTTGGGAGTAGGTATGTAGCTGTCAACTGCTTCCAGAAGTTCCAGTATGGGTTTGCAGGCCTCCTCATCTTTGGTGGTACATCCGCTTTCCATGGCTTTTAAGGCCGAGCCCTTTATTATGGGTATCTCATCCCCGGGGAACTCGTATTCATTTAAAAGATCCCTTACTTCCATCTCAACAAGCTCTATAAGCTCGGGGTCGTCTACCATGTCTGTCTTGTTTAGAAATACTACTATGTAGGGAACCCCTACCTGCCTTGCAAGGAGTATGTGCTCCCTTGTCTGGGGCATGGGGCCGTCTGCTGCTGAGACCACCAGTATTGCCCCGTCCATCTGGGCAGCTCCTGTTATCATGTTCTTTACATAATCAGCGTGTCCGGGGCAGTCCACATGGGCGTAGTGCCGGTTTTGAGTCTCGTACTCCACGTGGGCTATCGCTATGGTTATGCCCCTCTCCCTTTCCTCGGGTGCATTGTCTATGGAGTCAAAGGACCTTGCCTCCACAGGCTGGCCCATGTTTTTTAGGGCCATGGTTATGGCTGATGTAAGGGTTGTCTTACCATGATCTACGTGACCTATGGTTCCAATGTTTATATGTGGTTTGGTCCTTTCATATTTTTGCTTAGCCATATCTTTATCCTTTCTTTGATGGTATATTTTTGTACTCAAACAGCAATGCTGCTCCCCTTATAACGGTTAATGATATCATCTGCAATCTTTCCTGGTATAGGCTCATATCTTAAAAATTGCATTGTAAATGTCGCCCTTCCCTGGGTTTTTGAACGGAGGTCCGTTGCATATCCAAACATTTCAGACAGGGGAACTTCTGATTTAATTATCCGTTTTTTATTCCTGAGGTTCACTGAGGATACCTTACCTCTTCTGGTATTAAGATCGCCTATAACTTCTCCCATATATTCATCCGGTACTACTACCTCTACTTCCATCACCGGCTCCAGCAGCAGGGGGTTTGCCTTCTTCATGGCATCCCGGAATGCTTTAGAAGCAGCTATCCTAAAAGCCATTTCCGAAGAATCTACTTCATGATAAGAGCCATCAATAAGTGTTGCCTTTACATCAACTACCGGATAACCGGCTACTTCTCCTGTAGCCATAGCCCCTTCAATCCCCTCTTCTACAGATTTGATAAAATCCTTCGGTATCACTCCGCCTTTTGTCTTATCTTCAAATTCAAAACCCTTTCCATAGTCATTGGGTTCGAATTTTAAAACGACATGACCGTACTGGCCTCTTCCGCCGCTCTGCCTTATATATTTCCCTTCTACCCGGACATCCCTCGTTATGGTCTCCCGGTAGGATACCTGTGGCTTTCCTACATTTGCTCCCACTCCAAATTCCCTCATCAGTCTGTCAACTATTATCTCAAGATGCAGCTCTCCCATTCCAGAAATTATTGTCTGTCCTGTCTCGGGATCGGTATTTACTTTAAAAGTAGGATCCTCCCTTGTAAGCGAATTTAGTGATTTTGCAAGCCTTTCCTGATCATCTCTTGTCTTTGGCTCAATTGCAATTGACAGTACTGGTTCCGGAAATGTTATTGATTCATATATTATGGGATTCCTTACATCGCATATTGTATCTCCTGTATTTACATTCTTTAGCCCAACTATTGCCAGTATATCACCGGCAAATGCCTCCTTAGTCTCTACACGGCTGTTAGCATGCATCTCCAGCAGTTTCCCAACCCTGCTTTTTACTCCTAAGTTTGAATTAAGCACCTGGGTCCCGCTGGTCAGCATCCCCGAATATATCCTTAGATAGCTCAGTCTCCCCACAAATGGATCGGACATTATTTTAAATATTAGACCAGAGAATGGGGAGTTATCATCGGACTGCCTGTCAACTTCCTCATCCGTATCAGGATTTATCCCGCCTGGCGCTTTTACGTCCAGGGGCGAAGGAAGATAATCTATAACACCATCAAGCAGGGGCTGAACGCCCTTATTCTTAAAAGCAGCCCCACAAAAGACAGGGACCCCCTCCACATTAATCGTCATCTTTCTTATAGCAGACTTTATTTCTTCTTCGCTGATATTTTCGTTTTCAACATATCTGTTTAATATATCATCATTATAATTTGCAATATTTTCAATAAGTTCCTGGCGGTATCTTTCAGCAGTGGGTCTTAGCTCCTCAGGAATATCCTCATATTCAAATCTGATTCCCATTTCATCCCTGTATATAATAGCTCTCATGCTTACCAGGTCTATGATACCCTCAAATCTGTCTTCCTTTCCCACAGGTATCTGAACCGGAAGAGGGTTTGCGTTTAGCTTGCTCTTCATCATTTCAAGCACATAGAAAAAGTCAGCACCGCTTCTATCCATCTTGTTCACAAAAGCTATACGCGGAACATTGTATTTTACGGCCTGCCTCCAGACTGTCTCTGACTGCGGCTCTACCCCTCCTACCGCACAGAATATTGCAATCATTCCGTCGAGGACCCTGAGCACCCTCTCTACTTCTACTGTAAAATCCACATGGCCGGGCGTGTCTATAATATTTATTTTATGATCCTTCCAGAAAGCAGTGGTTGCAGCGGAGGTTATTGTTATACCTCTTTCCTGTTCCTGCACCATCCAGTCCATAACAGCAGCACCGTCATGGACCTCACCTATTTTATAGGTCTTTCCGGTATAATATAAAATCCTCTCCGTAGTAGTCGTCTTACCGGCATCTATATGTGCTGTTATCCCAATATTCCTTGTATTTTTAAGCGATACCTGTCTCGCCATAAAGGGTCACCTGTATTTAACAATTATAACTAAATTACCATCTGTAATGTGCAAAAGCTTTATTGGCTTCAGCCATCTTATGTAAATCTTCCTTTTTCTTTACACTGTTTCCAGTGTTGCTTGCCCCATCAAGAACTTCAAAAGCAAGCCTCTCCTTAAATGTCTTTTCTTTCCTTTTCCTCGCAAAACCTACTATCCATCTTATAGCAAGTGTATTTGCCCTGTCATTAGTAACTTCAACAGGAACCTGGTATGTTGCTCCTCCTACTCTTCGGGGCTTTACTTCCAGAAGCGGCTTTACATTATCCATACATTTATCAAGTATTTCCAGGGGATTCTCCTTTGTCCTTTCTTCCAGTATCCTTAGACTCCCGTAGACTATGCTTTCGGCCTTGCTTTTTTTACCCCTTAGCAAAACCTTATTTATTAATTGTCCAACCAGTTTACTTTTATAAACCGGGTCCAGTATTGTCTCTTTTTTTACTGGCTTGCTTTTTCTTGACATTAAATCTCCTTAAAATATTATTTAGGTCTTTTGGCACCGTATCTCGATCTGCTGGATTTCCTATCTTCAACCCCTGCAGTATCAAGGGCACCGCGTATGACCTTATACCTTACACCCGGAATATCCTTGACCCTTCCACCTCTTACCAGCACAATTGAATGCTCCTGCAGGTTATGGCCGATCCCCGGTATATAGGCTGTAACTTCCTGCCCATTTGTCAGTCTGACTCTCGCTACCTTGCGCAATGCAGAATTAGGCTTTTTCGGAGTCGTAGTATATACCCTTATACATACGCCGCGCCTGATTGGATTCCCCTGAAGAGCAGGCGTTTTCTTCTTCTTGACTATCCTTTTTCTCCCTTTTCTCACCAACTGGTTAATAGTGGGCATAAAAACACACCTTTATAATATTTTATTAATAAATATTGAACAAAATCGAATAAAAGATAAATTCTATCTTTGAGACACGAAAAAAGAATTTATCACTTACAATATAAAATGTCAATAAAAAAGTGATTAAAAAAACCTGATTAAATCGCCTTTTTATGCTATATATTTATTTCCAATTCACCTGAATCATCCGCGTCTGCTTCCTGCAGTATCTCTATCTCGTCCCTTTCTTCCTCCTTATACCCCGGATATGTAAGCGTAATACCCCTGAACCTGCCCATTCCGGTTCCGGCAGGTATTGCCTTGCCTATTATTACATTTTCCTTCAGACCGTGTAGTCTGTCTATTTTATTCTCAAGTGCAGCATCAGTCAGCACCCTTGTTGTCTCCTGGAACGAAGCAGCAGAAAGAAAGCTATCTGTTGCAAGAGACGCTTTTGTTATACCCATAAGGTTCTGGGCAGCCGTTGCAGCTTTTTTCATATTAGAAATAAGCTCATTATTTACCTCATTGAACTGCAGCCTGTCAACCAGCTGACCCGGCAGAAACTCGCTATCGCCGGGATCAATAATGGTCACTTTCTTCAACATCTGCTTTACAATAACTTCAATATGTTTATCATTAATATCAACACCCTGTGATTTATATACATTCTGCACTTCTTTTACAAGATACTGCTGGCAGTCCTTTATACCTTTTATCCTCAGGATATCATGGGGATTTCTTGGCCCTTCCGTTAGCTGGTCCCCGGCAATGACCTCGTCACCGTCGCTTAATGTTAGCTTTGCTCTTGTGGGTACCTGATATGACTTCTCCTGTTTACCATCCTTGCTCTTTATTGTCAGCATCCTGAATCTTGTATCTATATCCTGTATCTCTAACCTGCCCGAGATATCTGCTATAAATGAATGCTCCTTGGGCTTTCTGGCTTCAAAAAGTTCTACAACCCTCGGAAGACCACTGGTTATATCAATACCTTCGAAAGTTTTTTCATGCTTGTGGACATGGGTCTTTCTTTTTGCCGTTAATATAAGTTTGGCAAAAGTCTCGCCTCCATCAACATTTATACTCTTGTTAAGCTGCAGTATCTCACCTTTAGGAATTATCACATCGACTATATCGCCATTCTCCATCTTTACCTGGAAAACCAGTTTATGCGGTATATGTTCGATATTTATTTCCATTAACTCATCGGTCTCTTCATCTTCTTTAAAGTCTGCCTTTTTGAGACCCAGATCTTTTAGGAGCTGCCTGCTGAACACAAGCTTTCCTGTCACAGGAGACTTTATCAATCTCTGAATAACAGTTGATGCTACTCCACCTGTATGGAATGTACGCATAGTAAGCTGCGTCCCCGGTTCCCCTATTGACTGCGCTGCAATAGTCCCTACCGCTTCGCCAATTTCAACCATTTTACCGGAAGCCAGATCCCTGCCGTAACATTTCTGGCAGACACCCGACTCTGCTTTGCATGTCATTACAGACCTGACCTTGACCCTTTCTATGTTGGAATGAATAAATTTCTGAAGATGCTTTTCAAGGATTTCTTCGCCTGTCTTTATTATAATTTTATTATTGACCTGGTTCTTTACATCCTCGATGCATATCCTGCCTATAAGATTTGTATTGGGCTCTCCTTCCAGTGTCAGCACATACAGGTATATTCCATCTTCGGTGCCGCAGTCTTCTACAGTAACCATGGTATCCTGTGCTACATCCACAAGCCTCCTGGTTAGATATCCGGAATCCGCTGTCCTCAGTGCAGTATCTGCAAGGCCCTGCCTTGCTCCATGAGTCGAGATAAAGTATTCAAGTATATTTAATCCTTCCCTGAAATTTGACTTTATGGGACTGTCAATTATATCTCCTCTTGCATTTGCAACAAGACCTCTCATACCCGCAAGCTGCCTGAGCTGCTTAATATTACCTCTTGCACCGGATGTCGCCATCATGTAAACCGGGTTGAATTTATCAAAATTTTTCTCCATGGCGACTGCTACATCCTCATTGGCCTGGGACCATGTCTGTATTGTCCTCTGATGCCTTTCAAAATCTGTAATAAGGCCCTGTTTGAAATAGTCTTCTATGGCTTCGATTTTCTTTTCAACCTTACCCAGTATATTGTATTTTTCTCCGGGTATGCTTATATCATCAATACCAATTGTAAGACCCGATTTTGTCGAATATTCAAATCCTATAGCTTTTACGGAATCGAGTATATCTATTATCTGGGACTGAGGAAATTTATCAATGCAGTCCACTATTATTGATATAAGCTCTTTTTTAGACACTTCCTTATTCACAAACCTGTACTTCTCCGGAAGAGCCTGGTTGAATATGATTCTTCCTACAGTGGTCTTTATTACCCTGTCTCCAATTTTTACATTTATGAGGGAATGGAGTGTTATAAGGTTATAATTATATGCCTGTATTGCATCTTCTGGTTTATTGTAATATTTTTCTTTTCCGCCTTCCCTCTCTCTTTCCGAAGTCAGGTAATATATACCCAGTATTATATCCTGGGAGGGGATAACTATGGGTTTACCGCTTGCCGGTGAAAGTATATTATTGGCAGAAAGCATAAGTATCATTGCTTCAGCTTTTGCCTCATCAGATAGTGGTACATGCACCGCCATCTGGTCACCATCAAAGTCGGCATTAAACGCGGGGCATACCATAGGATGTATCTGTATCGCCTTACCCTCTACCAGTATCGGCATAAAAGCCTGTATCCCCAGGCGATGAAGCGTCGGCGCCCTGTTTAACAACACCGGATGGTTCCTGATTACTTCCTCAAGTATATCCCATACCTCGTTACTTTCTCTTTCAACCATCGTCCTGGCGCTTTTAATATTCTGGCCATAGCCCTCATCTACAAGCCTTTTCATGACAAATGGCTTAAAAAGTTCAAGAGCCATCTTTTTTGGCAACCCGCACTGACCAAGTTTAAGATAGGGGTTTACAACTATTACGGACCTTCCTGAGTAATCAACTCTTTTACCGAGAAGATTTTGTCTGAATCTTCCCTGTTTCCCCTTAAGCATGTCGCTTAAGGATTTCAGGGGACGGTTTCCCGCACCTACTACTGCGCGACCTCTCCTCCCATTATCAAAAAGGGCATCAACGGCTTCCTGGAGCATCCTCTTCTCATTATTTATTATTATTTCCGGAGCATCCAGCTCAAGAAGTTTTTTCAACCTGTTATTTCTGTTAATAACCCTTCTATAAAGGTCATTGAGGTCCGAAGTCGCAAACCGGCCGCCATCAAGCTGGACCATTGGTCTTAAATCCGGTGGTATTACCGGAAGCACTTCAAGTATCATATATTCAGGTTTGTTCCCTGAATTTATAAAAGATGATATTATCTTAAGCCTCTTGATGCTCTTGCTCCTCTTCTGGCCTTTGGACTTCTTTATGACAGCCTTAAGTATTTCAGCTTCCTTCTCACAATCAATATCCTTAAGCAGTTCCCTTATTGCCTCTGCTCCCATGCCTCCTTTAAAATAACTCCCGAACATGGAGTTCATCTTCTTAAACAGAGCTTCGTCGGAGACAAGCATTTTTTCTTCTATATTGGAAAAGAAAGTAATAGATCTTTTTATAAGATCCGCTTCCTCAAGATAGATCTCTTCCTCTTCTTCGAGCATCTTCTCAGTTTCCTTGATAATCTTTACTCTCTCGGATCTTCTCTTTTCAAAAGCAGAGATGACCGCATCATCATCTTTATCATCGTCATCATCAGCATCATCACTATCATCTTCTTCTGCCACATAATCTTCGCTGTCTTCAATATCCTCCGTATCATCATCGGGGTCATCTGTATCTTCCATAACCAGATCCTGTTCATCTATTTCTTCTTTTGCCTCCAGGATCTCGTCCTTACTTGCTTTAATATCATCAATCCTCAGTTCGTGAAGCTCTTTTGCCTTCTCCAGTGTTTCTTTTTCAATTTTTTGTATTTTATCATCTTCTGCTTTAATCTTATCCCGGTCAACAGAGGTAATTATATATGAATCGAAATAAAGTACCTTTTCCAGATCTTTGGGACTTATATCCAGAATATAACCCATCCTGGAAGGTACTCCTTTAAAAAACCATATATGTGATACAGGACTTGCAAGCTCTATATGCCCCATTCTTTCCCTTCTAACACTTGCGCGGGTAACTTCCACGCCGCACCTTTCACATATGATCCCCTTAAACCTTACTCTCTTATATTTACCGCAATAGCATTCCCAGTCTTTTGTAGGTCCAAAAATCCTCTCACAGAAAAGTCCGTCCTTTTCCGGTTTAAGTGTCCTGTAATTTATTGTCTCCGGTTTCTTTACTTCACCCCTGGACCAGGATCTAATCTTTTCTGTTGATGCAAGGCCGATCCTTATTGCATCAAAATTGCTGACATCTAAATTAATTACCATTTAATAAAGCCTTTCAAAATATAAAATTTATTTTTTTGTCTTAATCCCGTCTTTTTCTTTTTTATTTTTTACTGATTCTATCTGTTTCTTTAATTCCTTTTCCTCGTCAGTAAGTTCGGGTGCAGTTTTCTCCTTCTCATTTTCTTCAGGTCTGAAATTGCCGCCTGTCCCGGCGGTTTCTTTTTCTTCCTCCTGTTCTTTACCGCCTTCCTGCTTTTTAACTACTTCCGCGCCATCATCAATAGGTTTCCCGTGACCTTCAAGATTTATCCCGAGCTCTTCCACTGTTTTCATTATCTCATCCTCTGACCCGGAAACCCTTACCTTCCTGCCTTCTTCTGAAAGAACTTCCACATCCAGGCCCAGACTCTGCATCTCCTTTATAAGTACCTTGAAAGATTCGGGTATGCCCGGCCTGGCTATGTTCTCTCCTTTTACCACTGCCTCGTATGTCTTGACTCTTCCAGTAACATCATCTGACTTTATGGTCAGCATTTCCTGAAGAGCATGTGCTGCTCCATAAGCCTCGAGTGCCCATACTTCCATTTCTCCAAACCTCTGGCCCCCGAATTGTGCCTTTCCTCCAAGCGGCTGCTGGGTAACAAGAGAATAAGGTCCTGTTGATCGGGCATGTATCTTATCATCCACCAGATGAAGCAGTTTTAATACATATGCATATCCTACGGTAATATCATCTGCCAGTTTTGTGCCGCTTCTACCGTCATACAATACCGTCTTCCCACTTTCATTTTCCCCTACCTTCTTTAGAAGTCTTTTTATATCATCTTCTCCCGCTCCTTCAAATATAGGGGTTGCAACATATACATAACCATCTTCTGCCCTTTCTTCTGTATCCCATCCCTTCTTTGCAGCAAGACCCAGGTGAGCTTCCAGAACCTGGCCCACGTTCATTCTTGACGGCACCCCCAGGGGGTTGAATATTATATCTATTGGTTCTCCATCCTCAGTATAAGGCATATCTTCTTCGGGAAGTATTACAGATATAACACCTTTATTGCCATGCCTTCCTGCAAGCTTGTCTCCAATGGAGATCTTTCTTTTTTCTGCAATAAATACCCTGACAAGCTCATTTACTCCCGGAGGGAGATCATGTCCCTGCTTGCGTGAAAATAACTGTACATCTACTACTTTTCCACCTTCTCCATGTGGTACCTTTAAAGAACTGTCTCTTACTTCCCGTGCCTTCTCTCCAAAAATCGCCCTGAGAAGCTTTTCTTCTGCCGTTAGCTCCGTCTCTCCCTTTGGGGTGATTTTACCAACCAGCACATCTCCCGGCTTTACCTCGGCTCCTATCCTTATTATTCCCCTCTCATCCAGATTCATTAGTATCTCATCACCAACATTCGGTATATCCCTGGTGATCTCTTCATTACCAAGCTTTGTGGTTCTGGCTTCCACTTCCTGCTTTGAGATATGTATTGAAGACAGCACGTCTTCCTTTACTAACCTCTCAGATATTACTATGGCATCTTCATAGTTATACCCTTCCCACGACATAAAAGCTACCCTGAGATTTTTACCAAGTGCCAGTTCGCCTGAGCTGGTGGCGGGTCCATCTGCAATTACCTGTCCCCGTTCCACTCTGTCACCTTCTCTGACAAGAGGCCTCTGGTTGATACATGTACCCTGATTTGACCTTTTAAATTTATAAAGTTCATGAACGGCATCCTTTTTCCTTGAGTAATCTATTAGTATACTATTGCCGTCTACCTCTTTTACAATACCTTCATCCCTTGCAAGAATAATGGCACCGCTGTCCCTCGCAATCTCCTTTTCCATCCCGGTCCCTACCAGAGGCGGCTCAGGATCTATCAGTGGAACTGCCTGTCTCTGCATATTTGAACCCATAAGTGCCCTGTTTGCATCATCGTGATCCAGAAAAGGTATAAGGGAAGCTGCGGCACTGAATATCTGCCTTGGCGAAACGTCCATATAATCTATCATGTCAGGACTGTCAATGATAATATCATCTCCATGTTTTGCCATTACTTTCTCTTTTGTAAATCTGCCTTTCGAATCTATTTCTTCCGTTGCCTGTGCAATTACATAATCTTCTTCCCTGTCTGCTGATAGATATTCAATATTATCTGTAACAACACCGTTTACAACCTTACGGAATGGTGTTTCTATAAAACCGTACTCATTAAGAGTGGCATATGTGGCAAGAGATCCTATTAATCCAATATTTGGCCCCTCGGGGGTCTCTATAGGACACATCCTGCCGTAGTGCGAAGAATGAACATCCCTGACTTCGAATCCTGCCCTTTCCCTTGAAAGACCGCCGGGTCCAAGGGCAGAAAGTCTTCTTTTATGGGTTATTTCTGCAAGAGGATTGGTCTGGTCAAGAAATTGTGAAAGCTGCCCGCTGCCAAAGAATTCCTTAAGACTTGCAACCAGCGGCCTGATATTTATCAGTGATTTAGGTGTTATCATATCAATATCCTGGGTTGTCATCCTTTCCTTAACAACCCTTTCCATCCTGGAAAGACCTATGCGCACCTGATTCTGTACCAGTTCTCCTATATTTCTTATCCTCCTGTTTCCGAAGTGGTCTATATCGTCAACTTCTCCTATTCCAGCCATCAGCTGAACCAGATATTTGATTATAAGGAAAATATCCTTACTGTTGAGTATGTATTTTTCTTCCTGATTTATGTCCATCTTTTTATCTATAGCGGAAAGTTTTCCTGACAGTCCCTCATCCAGCTCTTCCATAATCTTCTGGTTTATCTTATATCTTCCGACTTTGCCCAGGTCATATCTCTTGGAATTAAAGAAAAGAGAATTAATAAGATTCCTGGCACTTTCAACAGTTGGCGGCTCGCCCGGCCTTAGCTTCTTATATATCTCTATCAATGCTTCTTCCTCTGTTTCTGTCAGGTCCCTGTCAAGAGTATTCTTTATACAATTTTCCCTGTCAAAGGGACCAAAAAGCTCCAGCAAATCTTCATTATTGCCAAAACCCAGTGCTTTAAGAAAAATGGTGAGGAGAAATTTTCTTCTCCTGTCTATTCTTACATATGCAATATTTTTTTTATCTGTCTCAATTTCTATCCACGAACCGCGTGTCGGTATTACTTTGCACATAAATATATCGCGTTCAGTTTTTTTATCTATGTCTGCATCATAATAGACACCGGGTGAACGCACCAGCTGTGATACTACCACCCTTTCCGTACCATTGATTATAAAAGTCCCTTTACTGGTCATCATGGGTATATCACCCATAAAAACTTCCGTTTCTTTTATCTCGCCTGTATCCTTATTTATAAATCTTGAAAGTACCTTTAAAGGTGCGGTGTAAGACATATCCTGCAATTTGCAGACATCCGGGGTTGCTACATCCTCATCAAAGCTGTAGTCCACAAATTCCAATGCCTTATCCCCCGTAAAGTCTTCTATTGGAGAAATATCCTTAAGAGCTTCCATAAGTCCTTCGTCCAGAAACCACTGGAAAGATTCTCTCTGAATATCAAGAAGATGCGGCATTTCCATTATCTTTGGAATTTTACCGAAATTATATCTCTGGAATTTGTTTGTTTTTTGCATTAAGCTAATCTCCTCTTTGTTCATTCCTAAGTAGTATTGTAGTGTTAATTGGGATCAATAATTTTAAATAAAAACTTTTACAGGTAGTAAATATACTATATAATGTAACCCATTAAATATTAAAAGCATTAAAATTATCGAAAAACTGACAAACTACTAGTTTATCAAATTATAAGTCCGTGTCAAATACTTTTTATCTGTGGATATTTATAAATCAACAAAAATATTTTTTGCTCTATATATGATATAAAGGCATAGCATTCTTGCTATGCCTTTATATATATTATTACTGTTATATGTCTATTTTATTTCGACTTCGGCTCCTGCATCTTCGAGCTGCTTCTTTATTTTATCTGCTTCTTCCCTTGATACTTTTTCTTTAACAATATTAGGAGCTTTGTCTACAACTTCTTTTGCTTCCTTTAAACCCAGACTGGTAATCTGGCGTACAGCTTTTATTACCTCGATCTTCTTCTGCCCGGGTGATTTAAGCTCCACATCAAATTCAGTTTTTTCCTCTTCGGCCGCAGCTGCGCCAGGAGCTACACCGCCGTTCCGCACGAAGGCATCGG
>JAGYMN010000029.1 GCA_018400395.1 Actinomycetota bacterium | reverse complement strand
CATCCTCGAATCTGACCCCTGACTGAACAGGTAAAAAATCAATAATAAGCTCTCCTATACATATCACATCCATTCCTCTTCCCCCTTCCGGCTATTCATAAATCAAGATTGCTTCAGCCCTTATATTCCATAAAACTAATATTATTCCCATAGAGCTTACTTTTCCAGAAATTATACAGGCTAAATATATAATCTAAAATATCCAGAGACTTATTAATTAATTCAAGCAAGCTTTTATCAGCAGACTAAGATTTTATATTAATTTTACAACCTGAGAGGGCCGGCAACAGTTTACACTAACTGATCCCCTGCCATTATGTCTACCGAAGTCCTTTACATAAAATATCTATTATTTACTGTTACTATCCGGCTTTCTTGCACTTATCACTACAAATGAACCCGAGCCGTAGCCCTTTATTGATTCTTCAACCTCTTTAATATCATCGAGATCTTTAAATATTGTCTGTCTGTACGAAAAATCTTTAAAACCTGCTTTCTTAAGAATTGTTTTTACTTCTTCCACCGAGTAAAAATCAGCCAGACGGTAGAATACATTCTTGTCCTTGATCTTTTGATAGGTCCTGCCAAGCCTGCTATCCCTGTCTACAAAACCGTTTATAAAACAACCTCCCGGTTTCAATATCCTGTACACTTCACTAAAAGCCTTATCCACATCATCCAGAAAACACAGGGTGGTGACCATAAGCACCAGGTCAAAGCCTCCATCATCAAACGGCATATCTTCTGCGATTCCCTCTGTAACAGAAATGCCCCGCTTCTGTGCAATTCGCGCCATCTTCCCTGAAGGTTCCAGCCCCCTCTTTATCCCAAGCGGTGCGGCAAACCTTCCGCTTCCTACACCTATCTCAACCGCATCGTTAAAATCAGGCAGAATATCTTTTATAGCGTCTATCTCTGATTCATAGACATAACTGTTATTTATAAACCAGTACTCATATTTTTTATAATATTTTTCAAAAGGTCCGGTCCTGGCCATTTTGATCACTCCCTGCAGGTCTGTTTCTAATTCTAAAGGAGCTCAAGGACACTCCCTGGCTCCAGTATTTACAATATAATTTATCATGGAAAATAATGGAAGTATAATATATATTACATTTTTTACAATCTGATTTACTTAAAAGAGATTTGCTTAAATGCCGGTTATAACTGCCCGCTGCCAGGCTGCGGCTTCTCATAAATGCTGCGCTCCCTTTAATGTGCAGGCCTACAGGCAGTTTACCGTTCCCGTAACTGATACTTTCAGGAAAAAATCCCGGCTCTTTACTAATTGCTAAACAAACCCCTGAAGATATCTTCATATTATAACCCCTGAAAGATTTATTATGCTATAATAGACAATTAATTATAAGTAAAATAAACCATATTAAGAAACTTTTAAAAATAATAATTGTCTTATATATTATGTTAATAGAACATTTTTTATAAAATAATCAACAGGAGAGATATATGAATAAAATAGCAATTGTAACGGATAGCACTTCGGACATACCCCGGGATATCTGCAGGAAAAACAATATTTACGTCATACCTTTATTTGTCAATTTTGGTGATAAGAGTTATGTTGATGACGGTGTTGATATCACAAAAAAGCAATTTTACGAAAAACTTGAAAATGTTACGGAACTACCAAAGTCCGCACAGCCGACACCGACAGATTTCATAAAACTTTATGAAAGACTCCTAAAAGATCATGAATCCATCATCTCTATCCATATCTCAAAAAAAATGTCCGGTACGATCTCATCCGCCCTTGCTGCAAAAAAAGAGTTTCCGGATAAGGATATAACAGTCATCGATTCCGAACTGGTACACCTGGTATGCGGGGTTGTAGTCATAAAGGCAGCGGAAATGGCAAATGAGGGCAGGTCCAAAGAAGAGATACTGGATAAAATCGACCAGATGAAATCTAAAACCAGAGTGCTCTTCATCCCAAAAACGCTCAAGTATCTGAAAATGGGCGGAAGGATCGGAAAAGCAAAGGGGCTTATAGCCTCGCTTCTTGAGATCAGGCCTATACTTACCCTTTCCGATGGAGAGGTCTCGCAGTATAAAAATACCCGCAGGTTTAATCAGGCTAAGATCGAGCTTGTAAATTCAATGAAAAATATGGTATCAAAAAAAGAGAACCTGAATGTCATAGTTACTGACTCAAATTCTAAAAAAGACGGCGACGACCTTGCAGATAGCATTAAGAAAGAATTTGGGATAGAGAATATAATGAGGGCGGAAATAGGCGTAGTGGTGGGAACCCATCTGGGGCCCGGCAGTATCGCATCAATCTTCTGGGAAGACTGACTTCCTGCCGGCAGAATGCATGATGCTTATGATTACAGTATGATTATTTTTGCTAAAACTCTATGAGAGGGAATTTTATTATGAGCAGGGTAGCTATAGTTTCTGACAGTACCTGTGACCTGCCTGTAGACTACAGAGAAAAATATAATATTAATGTGGTTCCTCTCTCGATAATATTTGGAGATGAAAGATATATCGATAATGGTTCAGATATATCTGTTAAACAATTCTATGAGAAACTTTCAAATTCAACCTCTCTTCCCACTACTGCACAACCGTCTCCCGGAGATTTTCTAAGGACCTACGATAAACTTCTGAAAACCCACAGAAGCATAATTTCCATACACATATCAAAAAAAATGTCGGGGACGGTTGACTCGGCTGAAATGGCAAAAAAACAACTGAGCGGCAGAGACATAACAGTCATCGATTCCGGACTGGTACAGATGCCGCTTGGCTTTACTGTTTTAAAAGCAGCCGCAATGGCGGCAGAAAATAAAAATAAAGATGAGATCATGGGCTCAATTGAAAAATTCATAGAAAAGCTGCATTCGCTTTTTGTACCGGCCACACTTGAGTATCTGCGCAGAGGCGGAAGGATTGGAAGGGCACGGTTTCTTGTAGCTTCACTCCTGGAGATAAAACCTATCCTTACTCTGAATCTTGGGGAAGTATCACAGTTTAAAACTACCAGAAGATGGAAACAGGCAAAAAATGAGATGATAAAAACTATGGAATCTACCGTCAAAAACGGCAACAGGCTGGTGGTATCGGTCTGCGACTCTGATGTAGGGGAAGAAGGCGATATTATGGCTGAAAGGATCAGAAAAACTTTTAATCCCTCAGAACTGATCAGGGGAAGCATCGGATGCATAGTAGGCACACACCTTGGCCCCGGGGCTATAGCAATAGCATATTATGAGAAGGAATGATATATATAAAAATATCAATGATCTTTATTAATATCCCCCGTATTTTAAAACCTGCATCAATCGTATGAATATGCACTCTCAGATGATACAGACCTCATCCGGTCACCGAACCTTAAATATTCTGTACGCTAAAAACTGCAGTTTTGTCCAGAATTGATTTTAATTATATAATTATCAAGTGAAGCATACTCTGTTTATTTTAAAAGGGGCGATCTAACTGTTAAGAGCAGGAATTGATGTTGGCGGGACTTTCACCGACCTGATAATATATAATGATAGAACCAGGAAAATAGAGATAAATAAGATCCCGACCAGCACTTTAAAACCTTGGTCTACGGTGACAGCCGGTATTAAAAATATTACTGCAGACCCATCCCGGATCAAAGAAATAAGGCATGGGACCACACTCGGAGTCAATACTATTATTGAGCGAAAGGGTGCCAGGGTTGGACTACTTACAACTTACGGATTCAGGGACCTTCTTGAGATAGGAAGACAGAAAAGACCCCGGCTCTATGATCTAAGAGCAGTCAGGGCCGATCCGCTGGCAGCAAGAGACATGATAATGACAGTCCATGAAAGAGTAGCAGCCAGTGGTGCAGTTATAAAAGAACCGGAGTCCAGTGATATAAAAGCCGCCATATCAGATTTTAAAAAGAAAAAAGCCGATGCAGTAGCAATCCTTTTTATTAATTCCTATGCCAATGATATTAATGAAAAAAAAGCCTTTTCCCTTATGAAAAGTCAGATGAAGGATGTTTATTTTTCCATATCATCTGATGTTATCCCTGAATTCCGGGAGTACGAAAGGCTGAGTACAACTGTGCTCAACGCTTACCTGGGTCCGGTTATTAAAAGATATATTAAAAAACTTCAAAAGGAACTGAAAAACAACAGCATAAACCCTCTTTTCTTTATCTGCCAATCGGGGGGAGGGATAACTTCAGCAAAAAGTACAATAGATTATCCTGCCAGGACATTATTCTCCGGCCCCGCTGCCGGTGTGATGGGCGCGGCAACCCTTTTCGGAGAAGAATATAATAATCTGGTCACCCTCGATATGGGTGGTACCAGTACAGATATATCGCTCATCATAGATCACATCCCTGTTATAACAACCAATAAAGAAATTGATGGTTTTCCCATGAAGTTTACTACCATAGATGTAAACACTATCGGGGCAGGCGGAGGCAGTATCGCATCAATTGATGAAGGCGGTTTCCTTGAAGTCGGCCCCGAAAGTGCCGGTTCAGATCCCGGGCCTGTATGCTATTGTAGAGGCGGGGAAGAACCGACCCTTACAGATGCAAATCTCATACTGGGACTGCTGGATCCAGAAATACTTCTTGGAGGAAAGGTAAAACTTGATATCAATGAATCCAGATCTGCGATAAACAAATCCATATCTGGACCACTTGAAATGTCATTGATAGAAGGCGCGGCTTCAATTGTACGGGTCATTACTTCAAACATATCGGAAAATATAAAAAAAATGATTGCATCAGCAGGCCTCGATCCAAAAGAAATGAAACTGGTAGCCTTTGGAGGTGCAGGGCCCATGCATGCAGCTTATATAGCAAAAGAGCTGGGCATAGATGAAGTTATCATACCTGACAATCCGGGTGTCTTTTCTGCCGCAGGGCTTTTCTGCAGTAATCTTATGATGGATTTTGTCAGGACCGTAAGGGGTAAAGCCAGGATAAAGCCATTTTTAAAAGAAATAGAAAAAAGAGCAGATCTCTGGTTTGAAAGGGAAAATGTAAAGAAAGAGCAGCGGAAGAGCCTGTGGTCAATGGATATAAGGTACTATGGCCAGAATTATGAAATAAACATACCTGTAGAAAAAAAAGATATTATAGATGGGTCTTTCAAAAAAATAGAGGACTCATTTCACAAAAAACATATGGAGGCCTACGGCCACAGGCATATGGATAAGAAAATCGAAATAGTAAATCTTAGATTGAGATGCACCGGACTTATCTCCATAGATTTAAAATCAGCCATTTACCGTTCGGAAGGCAGGCCAAATAAATTTTCAAGAAAAACAAGAAAAGTATTCTTTCCTGATAAAAAGACCCCTTTTAAGACTGCCATTTATAATAAAAGGCTTATCCCTGCATTAAAAAAGATCGAGGGTCCTGCAATTCTTGAAGAAATTGACTCTACAATAGTAATACCTCCGGGCAATACGGCAAGAACCGATAGAATAGGAAATGTGATCATCAAACCGGGTTAAAGAATAAAATAATATCATGGAAAACGTGAAAAAGATAGCAGCGGAAATTATTGGAAATAGCCTAAAGACCATTGCAGAGCTTATGGGCTCGGTACTTGTAAAAAGCTCCTTTTCGGCAAACATTAAAGAGAGGCGCGACTGCTCTACCGCTATTTTTGACAGCAGGGGAAGACCTGTAGTTCAGGCTGAACATATCCCGCTGCATCTTGGATCGATGATGGGCACAGTAAAAGAGATCTGTGACAGATTTTCAGGCAGCATTTCCAGGGGAGATGTTTTTATATCAAATGACCCTTATCACGGAGGTACCCACCTACCCGATATAAATATTGTAACCCCTTTCTTCAGAGATAACAGGGTAGTAAATTTTACTGCAAATATTGCCCACCATTCAGATATTGGGAGTGCCCATCCCGGCGGAATTGCAGGAAATGCGCAATCCATTTATGAGGAGGGTTTGAGGATCCCGCCCATAAAACTGGTTAAAAAGGGTAAAATTGATTCAGCTCTTTTAAACATGATCGTTAAAAACTGCAGGATACCACTGGAGAGGAAACTTGATCTTGAAGCACAGATAGCCACAAATAATATAGGAATAAGATACCTTGAAGAATCCTATAATAAATACGGTGATGACGCCATGCTTGCATCCATGGATGAGCTTATTGATTACAGTGAAAGAAGACTCAGGTCAAAATTAAAGAAAATACCGGATGGGACATACTGCTTCGAAGATAAACTTGACGATGACGGGGTAAGCCAGGAACCCATTCCCATCAGGGCCTGCATTGAAATTATAAATGATAGGCTTAAAATAGATTTCAGCGGATCCGGTCCACAGAGCCGGGGTGCAGTAAATGTAGTCTATTCCGCACTTCTTGCAACTGTTTACTATGTTATAAAAGCTTTTTTAGACCCGGAGCTTCCTGCCAATGCAGGAATAGGAAGGGTACTGGAAATAATAATCCCCGATAGAAGCATACTAAATCCGGCAGAACCTGCAGCAGTAGGGGCAAGAACCGATACCTGTCAGAGGATTGCCGGAACATTGATAGGAGCCTTTAACAAAGCTATTCCGGATAAAGCGGTTGCAGGGTCCAACGATGCCAGTACCGCTGTCGTATTTTCAAAAGAGAACAAATTTGTATATGTAGAGGCAATAGGAGGCGGGTCAGGAGCATCGGGTACAAGCAATGGGCTTGACGGTGTCCAGGTACACATAACAAATACCTCCAATCTGCCTATTGAAGTACTGGAGGCAGAATTTCCGCTGCGGGTAGAAAAATATGAATTTGTCCCCGGCTCAGGCGGAGGGGGTAAACTCAGAGGAGGAATGGGGCTTGAAAGACAGATCAGGGTTCTGGAGGATGATATTATGTTTTCATCACATGGAGACAGGCATAAGATACCCCCCTGGGGCTGGGATGGTGGAGAAAACGGAAAATGCGGTAAGTTTATTCTGAATAATTCCACAATCCTTCCCTCTAAAAATTCCGGTTTGTTGCTCAATAAAGGTGACCTGATTACCATAATTACTCCCGGAGGAGGAGGATTTGGCAAACCCATTACCATTAAATACAGGAAATCCAGTTAATTAAGCAGCACATGAAAAAAGTCGGTAAATGATATATTATCATTTATATAAAGATTAATTATCCGTAAATAGAGGATAATTTGAATAAAAAAATCTTTAGAAATTTTGGCCTGGTATTGATCGCATCTTTTTTATTATGTATATTTCTTTATAGCTGTGGAAAAAATGAGAGGATAAAAGGAGAGGAGATGACTGAAATGAAAATTCAAAGCGATTCTTTTGGAAACAATGAGATGATGCCGGCGAAGTTTACATGCGATTCCAGCAATATAAGTCCCGGACTTTCAATAAGCGGGATACCTGATGGTTCCAAAAGTCTCGTCCTCATAGTGGATGATCCTGATGCGCCGGGCGGAACCTGGGTCCACTGGACTGTCTGGAATATCGATCCGTCTGTAACAGAAATTCCGGAAGACAGCGTCCCCGGAGGATCTGTTGAAGGAAAGACAGACTTCGGGAAACCAGGTTACGGAGGTCCCTGCCCGCCCTCGGGTACACACCGTTACTTTTTTAAACTGTATGCACTTGATGCAGTACTGGATCTCGATGCTTCTGCAACCGCAATTGATATTGATAAAGCCATGAAGGGACGTATACTTGAAAGTGCAGAGTTGATAGGACTTTACAGGAGAAGCTGAAAAAACGGTAAGTATTGACAGGAAAGGCGGAGTTTCCTTCCCTGCCTTTTACTTTCTTATAATTTTAAGTTATTTTAAATTACCTGTTATATGCTCGGCTACCATATCCCCGACCTCCGATGTAGAATAGCCCATCCTGCCGGCACTCAGGTTCTTAATCCTTGCGCAGGCATAGGATACAGCCTCCTCTATTAAACCTGCAGCTTCATTTTCACCAAGGTGCTTTAGCATCATCCTGCCTGCCTCAATTGCAGCAAGGGGATTTATCATATTCATGCCTGTATATTTCGGGGCTGAACCGCCTATAGGTTCAAACATGGAGGCACCCTGTGGATTAATGTTCCCCCCTGCAGCAATACCCATGCCTCCCTGTATCATCGCGCCAAGATCAGTTATTATATCGCCAAACATATTAGGGGTTACAATCACATCAAACCATTCGGGATTCTTTACCATCCACATGCATGCCGCATCTATATGATTATAATCCGTCTCTATTTGCGGATAGTCTTCCTTCATCTCCATAAAGGCCCTGAACCAGAGATCCCCTACATAGGCCAGTATGTTTGTTTTGTTTATCAGGGTGAGTTTCCCCGGTTTTCCTTCCCTCTTTCTTTCAGTTGCGAGCTCGAAAGAATATTTGAGACAGCGGTCTACCATCTGACGGTCATAAACCATAACCTGAGTAGCAACTTCATTTATAGAACCTTTCCTGCTTGTTCCTCCATGGCCCGTATATAGCCCACCCGTATTTTCCCTGACAACTATAAAATCTATATCATCGGGACCTTTATCCTTAAGCGGGCATTCCACCCCGGGATAAAGCTTCACAGGCCTTAAATTTATATACTGGTCCAATGAAAATCTTAACCTTAACAGTATTCCCAATTCAAGTATGCCCGGAGCAACTTCAGGATTACCGATTGCACCCAGGTAGATAGCCTTAAATTTTCTGAGCTCATCTATTTCTGAATCTTTTATGGTCTGGCCGGTATCAAGAAAACGCTGGCCGCCAAAATCAAAGTACTCAAATGATAAATTTATCCCTGATCTTTTCCCTGCAGCTTCAAGCACTTTCCTGCCCTCTCTTATAACTTCCGGCCCGGTGCCATCTCCTGGAATTACTGCAATTTCATAATTTTTCATACCCGGCATCTTTCCTCCCTATTGATAACCTTTTTCAATTACTGATATATTATATATAAATATTAATTAATTTCACTAAAAACTTTAAACATTACTCTCCGGCAGATATTAATAAAAATAAGACCCGGTTATATGATTAGATATCACTGTGAACGGACTTTTATGAAGACCTGTCCTATGAAGCTTTGATCTGGTATCTTTAATATCACTTACTCTTCAGACGGAGCCTGCTTTTTAATAGTTCCGCTTTCGATTCGGCAGCAGCCCGGCCCCTTTCTATTATTTCCCTTCCCCTTATAAAATCAAAAAAGCCAAAATCGCCCACCTCGGAACTTATAACAATATCTGCCTTTTTTTCAGATTCTTTTTTCAATTCTTTTTCCATGATATTTAAACTGGTATCAAGTATAGACTGCACAGATACTCCTCTTATATTCTCCTTATCAGTTTTATTTTTAAATATTCTGATATACTTTCCTGACCCTGAGCTCCCGATCTCGTCCCGGCTGTCATTTCCACCCCTTAAATTCCTATATTTTTCCCTGTCTTTTTCAAAAGTTATTGTGGAAGCAATTACTATATCGGCACCAAGCTCTCTTGCAGATTCCGTTGGAAGGGGCTCGATGATCCCGCCATCCACCAGGACTGAATTATCCATTAGAACCGGCGAAAAAAAACCTGGTATTGCTATTGATGCCCTTACTGCATCCACCAGTTTTCCTTCTGTCAATATTACTTTCTCCCTTTTTAATAAATCAACAGCCACACAGCAAAACTTACTGCTGCAGTCACTGAAAGTCTTCTCATCAAGGAATTTCCTCAATACCCCGAGCACCCTTTTCCCGTTGATCATTCCTGTTTTAGAAAGTGCTATATCTGAAAAAAGTAAGAAGCTCCTCCAGTCCATAGATTCTACATACTCTCTCATATCCTTAAGAGGTGTCCCCGAGCAGTAAAAAGATCCGATAATAGCACCCATGCTGGTGCCTGCTATTATATCAGGCCTGACCCCGAGCTCCTCAAGGATTTCCAGAACTCCAATGTGGCAGAGCCCCCTTGCAGCACCTCCGCTGAGCGCTAATGCTATTTTTTTCTTTCTGAACATATTTTAAGATTAAATCACATATCAATAATTTTCAATATTTCCTATTGATAATCTTATAGCCGATAAAAGGTTTATTCAAACTCTCGAACACTTTCTTAGTTTAAACAACAGCCCCCACTTTTAATAAAAAACTTCCAAAAACATTCTTACCAATGCATACAGTAATTATTTTAAAACATAGAGTTAGTAATGTATAATCAATAACAGGCGGTCATTTTTTGATAGTCTTATTTTAAAAAAATAGCGATGATATTTATTTTATATGATAAAAAATACAAAACCCCGCAAAAGTCCCGGGCGATCCGGGAAGAATCATAAGGACAGAGGTAAAACTTTTTTAAAAGGGCTGTTACTATTGCTCATAATAACCTTTATCCTTCAGGGATGCAGCTTTGTCCAATTCGATTTTGATTTATTCGAGAAAACCCCTGATGAGACCATGGACGAAAAAGATGATATCCCATTTGATGAAATAGAAGATACCGGCAAAGATCCGGTCCCTGAATATGATAATCGTAAAGTACCGGAAAATGATCCCGGGGTATCAGATTCATATGTTGAAACAGTAGATGAAAAAGAAGATCAAAAAGTTAACGACATGCGCCGCTATTTCTCAGAGGCAATAAAATACTTCGACGATGAATCCTATATAATAGCAGAATATTATCTTCACATGATAGAAGATACCTATCTTACATTACAGGACCATATTTTTTACTATCTGGCTAAAAGCCTGCTCATGCAGGAAAAATATGAACAGTCAGAGGAATATTATGAAAAAGTCCTTTATAATTTTCCCGACAGTATATGGACTGAAAAGTCTGCACTGGAACTTGCAGACATCTATTACCTGACACAGGAATACCCGGCTGCAGAGGAAAAATATACTGATTTTATAAATATGCATCCTGATTCAGAATACTTACCATATTCAATATACATGCGCGCAGCATGCCAGGAAATAGACGGCAGGACATCGGATGCATTTTCCGGTTATAAAAAAGTGTGGCTGGAACATCCTTCAAGTGAATATTCAGATATATCTTTTTATGATATTAAAAGGATGGAAGAAGAAGGGGCCATAACTACATTTTTACCTTCTGCGGAAGAGCTGTTTTCCAGAGGAGAATTATTTTTCGGTGATTACCGATACCGCGATGCAATTGAACAATTTACCAGGATAATAGAAGAATATCCATCAGATTCATATTCACCCCAATTATATCCCCGTGTCTGTTTCAGGCTCGGTATGAGCTATTATAATCTTGGCGAGTATGATAACGCCAGAAAATGGCTGTCTGTCTGTTACGGGCAGTATCCTGAAAGCAGCCATGCAGATGCTGCAGTTTTCTTCCTCGGGAGGGCCTGTACAAACCTTGATGATGACCCGGGCGCAGTATCTTACTATCAAAAATTGCTTTCACAGTACCCTTCAAGCAGCTATGGGGATGATGCTCTTTACAGGATGGGTAGAATATATTCCATAAATAATGATGCTGAAAAAGCTATAGAAAACTTCCGGAAAGTATTTGACCTTTACCCATCAGGAGACAAAACTGATGAAGCGCTCTGGGAGCTCGGCTGGATATATTATAAAAGCGGCGATTACAATTCTGCAAAAGAAACTTTTTCCGATATTGCGAATATTTTCAGCGGGACCTCTCTGGCAGAAAAGGCCCTTTACTGGCTGGCAAAATGTAATATCAAAATTGGGGAGACAGGAAAAGCCGCAGACCTGTGCAGCCAGATAATGGAACTGGGAAACTATTCATATTATACCTTTTCTGCACTGAAACTCTGCAATTCTATTGGCGGAAAAACAGAAATTCAAGTCATTGATACCCGCCTTTCTCCAGAATATCCCGGAGTGGAAAACCTGCTTCCGGGCATATTTGAGGGTAACGATAATGGCAATATGATTTTGGATGGACATGCTGACCATATAACAAAAGCACTGGAACTCATCAAACTTAACTTTAACAGCTCTGCCGCCATAGAGATCGAAGCAGGTTCCGATATGCTGGAAGAATCACCCGGCAGGGTACTTGAGATTGCAGCATTGTATTTCAGATCCAATGATTATGCAAACTGTCTTGGAATAATTTATGACAATATCAGTTACATAAAAAAGAACCTTTCTGAAGACCAGATAGCCTATACATATTATCTGTATTACCCATACGGATTCAGGGGTATGGTGGATAAATACTCAAAAGCATATGAACTGGATCCATTATTTGTCCTGGCTGTTATAAGACAGGAATCAAACTTTAGAACAGATGCGGGCTCATATGCAGGCGCACGGGGCCTCATGCAGATAATGCCTTCAACCGGTACCGGTATAGCCAAACAGCTGGGGATAGAGGATTTTAATGAAGAAATGCTGCTGGACCCGGAAATAAATATCAATTTAGGAACTTATTATTTAAGGCGTCAGCTTGATAATTTCGGAGATGAATTAATCTACTGTCTGGGAGCATACAACGGCGGACCTGCCTCGATGTCAGACTGGATAAAACGATTCGGTTCACTGGATGAAGATGAATTTATAGAAAATATTACTTTTCTGGAGACAAAAGAATATATAAAGCGGGTACTGGGAAATTATCATTTATACCAGATGCTATACAGGTAATGACTCATACTTTTCATCTACGATACAGTTTTCCTGTATTTTTATCCCTATACATAGACCTCTCTGCATCTTCTAAAACTTTACCTATTTCCACATCGGCATTCTTTTTTTCAGAGATTCCGAATGAAATACTGACAGGTATTTTCTCCGAACTCTCAGCTGCACATTTTCTATTTATCCTTTTAATAATATTTTCTGCTACATCTTTTGTAGTATCCGGAAGTATGATGCAGAATTCATCTCCGCCTATTCTTGAAATGACATCCGTACTCCTGAAATTATCCCTTAAAATATCTGCTATATTCCTTATAAGACTGTTGCCCCTCCTGTGGCCGAATGTATCATTTACATATTTTAGGCTGTCGACATCTCCCATTATTATAGTAAGGGGAAGCCTCCTGGTTTTTCTTAACCTCTTTACCTGTTCATCAAAATAAGCCCAGTTATACAAACCTGTCAATGCATCATGGAATGATAAATACTTTATTTTCTCTTCATATTTCTTGTATTCTGTTTTGTCCCTTACTATCCCTTCATAATGCTCTGGCCTCCCATTCCTGTATATTACTCCTGAACTTATCTCAACATATATTTTTGAGCAGTCCTTCTTTTTCAAACATGTTCCAAATGTCCTGTTCCTATTATTAAAATCAGGTCTGTCCTCCCGGTTAAAATAAAGGTCTTTAGTATTCACCTTTAATAATTCCTTCTTACTTTTATATCCCAGTATTCTTACAAGAGAATTATTTACTTCAACATACTGGCCTTCCAGAGTGCTTATATACATACCATCTATAGCGTTTTCGAAAAGGTCCCTGTATATCAGCTGTGATTCTTTAAAATCAGCCCAGTATTTTTTTATATTTTTTAATAATGTTATTAATTTCTTGTTTGTTTATAGAAATT
>JAGYMN010000028.1 GCA_018400395.1 Actinomycetota bacterium | reverse complement strand
GCAGCATAATTAATAAAATCCATAAAAAAGCCTCCTTCTTTATATGTTCCGACTTATTTAAAAAATGAAATTATTTAATAAAATTAAAAAAAATCAAAAACATTTTGAACCATTTTATTAAAAATAAAGTTAATAAGCAATTAAATTTTCTGCCTGATAAGAATATTTATTCTATTATTTAAAAACCCGGCTGTTCTGTAAAAGTAATCACATTTTGAATCTTGCTATCAAATATAATCTTGCAAATGCTGCAGAGGAGATAAATTTTTTTACTCAAAATGGATTTATTAAGAAATAAAAAAATTAAATAATAAATTGATAAACAAATAATTTTAAATCAATTTATTTTCTTGTTTTTTTCAAGATACATCAGGCCGTATATTATTGAATCTTCCAGGGCCTGCCAGCTTGCTTCAATTATATTTTCAGATACACCTATGGTGCCCCATGTCTTTTTGCCATCGGTTGATTCTATGAGCACCCTTACAACTGCTGCAGTTCCTTTTTTCTCATTAAGTACACGGACCTTAAAGTCTGTCAGCTCTATATTTGACAGACCGGGATAACAGCTTTTTATTGCATTTCTCAGGGCTCCGTCAAGCGCATTCACAGGGCCATTACCTTCTGCCGTCTCTATAATCCTGTTATCTCCTATATGGACCTTTACTGTAGCTTCTGAAAGCATTTTACCGTCTTTGGTCTTTTCATTTAAAACCCTGAAACTTTCGAGTGTAAAAAATTCTTTCTTCTTGCCTCCCATCTCATTTACAAGAAGTTCAAAACTGCCGTCTGCCGCTTCAAACTGATAACCCTTTTGTTCTAGATCCTGTACGGCACTGAGGATTTTTGCTATAGTTTCCGGATCATTCTCGAGATCAATACCAAGCTCCCTGGCCTTGAGTAATATAGATTTTCTGCCCGAAAGTTCTGATACCAGTATCTTTCTTGTATTTCCGACTTTTTCGGGTTTTATATGCTCAAAAGCTGATGGCCACTTACTTACTCCGCTGGCATGCATCCCGCCCTTGTGGGCAAAAGAATTACGGCCCACAAAAGGCTGGTAACTGTATGCTATCTGATTGGCAGTCTCGCTTACATATCGTGAGAGGCTTGTCAGGTGTTTCAGATTACCTTCTTTAAGGCATTTTTTGCCTAATTTGATCTCAAGGTTTGGTATTACAGTGCAGAGGTCTGCATTACCGCACCTCTCACCATAACCATTAATGGTACCATGAACCATAACAGCACCTTTTTCTACAGCAATTATTGTATTCGCATCAGCACATCCGCTGTCATTGTGAAAATGTGCTCCTATCGGTACGTCTATTTTTGAAGTTACCTCCTCTATAATGTATCTCACTTCCCCCGGAAGTGCTCCTCCATTTGTGTCACAAACAATAATAAAATCTGAACCTGCACCTGCTGCGACTTCAAGTGTCTTCATCGCATAAGCAGGATCCTCTTTAAAGCCGTCAAAAAAATGCTCTGCATCAAAATGAACTTCATCAAAATATTTTTTTAAATAATTTACAGTTTCTGATATCATTGCCAGGTTGTTGTCCGGGGTGGTCTCTATGACTTTCCTTACATGATTTATCGAGGATTTTCCTACAACACATACACCAGCAGTGCCCGAGTTTATAAGTATTTCCAGATTTTTGTCCTTTTCAACAGTATTGTCCTTGTATCTTGTCATCCCAAATGCAATTATCTTTGAATGCTTTACATCCAGGGACCTGAGCTGCCTGAAAAGCTGGGCTTCCTTTGGGTTTGATGCCGGGAAACCTACTTCAATATAATCTATGCCTATCCTATCAAAATGTTCTATAAGCTCCAGCTTATCTTTAACAGAAAAAGAAATATCAGCTCTCTGCGTTCCATCCCTCAAGGTAGTATCATATATATATATTTTATTGTTAAGATTGCTTTTCTTCATTTTCCCGGTCAACCATAATATTTTTAATTAAAAAATCATCTTTTACTTAAAAGCTTTCGCCTTATAAAATTAACATATCCGCCGCTTGTTATAATCTTCTGTATAAAATCAGGCAGTGGAGGTGCACTAAAAACCTTTCCTGTTGTCATATCCCTGATTTTACCTTTGTCCAGATCTATTTCCAGCTCATCATTATCATTTATATCAGCTGCTTCACTGCTTATCATAACCGGTAGCCCAATATTTATAGCATTCCTGTAAAATATTCTGGCAAACGATCTGGCTATTACTGCCTTTACCCCGCTTGCCTTGATAGATAGTGGCGCATGCTCCCTTGAAGAGCCGCAGCCAAAATTTTCTCCACCCACTATTATTTTTCTGGTTTTTACCTTATCGATAAATTCCCCGTCAAGATCTTCGAAACAATGTAATGCCAGTTCTTTTTCTGATGAGGTATTAAGATATCTTGCAGGGATAATAACATCCGTATCAACATTGTCACCATATTTTATAACCCTGTCTTTTATAATCATTATAAGACCTCCTCCGGTGTTGTTATCGTTCCAGTTACTGCTGAGGCCGCAGCTACTGCAGGCCCACTTAGATAAACTTCGCTTTTTGGATGTCCCATTCTTCCAACAAAGTTTCTGTTAGTAGTCGAGACTGCCCTTTCTCCTTCAGCAAGAACTCCCATATGCCCACCCAGACACGGACCGCATGTAGGCGTACTTACCACGCAGCCAGATTCGATAAAGATCTCTATGAGGCCCTCCCTTAGAGCATCAAGATAAATTTTCTGTGTTGCGGGTATTATTATTGTTCTTATACCTCTGGCTACTTTTCTGCCCTTTAATATCTCTGCAGCCATCCTGAGATCCTCCATTCTTCCATTGGTACACGATCCAATTACTACCTGGTCTATTTTAACATCCTGAGAATCAGACGCATTTCTGGTATTTGAAGGAAGATGGGGAAAAGCAACCTGAAGTTCTATTTTTGAACAGTCTATTTGAATAATATTTTCATATTCTGCATCATCGTCACTTTTATATATAATATATTCTTTCTTGCTCCTGGATCTTACATATTCTATTGTTTTATCATCAACTTCGAATATTCCGAATTTTCCACCTGCTTCAATAGCCATATTGGAAATCGTAAACCTGGAATCCATTGAAAGCAGGTTAGCTGCCGGGCCCGTGAATTCCATAGATTTATACAGCGCTCCGGCTACTCCGATCATACCTATTATATACAGTATTATATCCTTTCCTGTTATCCATTCCCCCGGAACTCCCGTAAGAATAAATTTTATTGTACCGGGAACCATAAACCATAATTTTCCCGTAGCCATTGCAACTGCCAGATCCGTACTTCCTATTCCAGTAGATGCAGCGCCCAGCGCTCCATAGGTGCATGTATGCGAATCTGCTCCCACGACAAGATGCCCCGGCAGGACTATTCCCTTTTCAGGCAGCAGTGCGTGCTCTATTCCCATTTGGCCTACTTCGAAATAGTTGACTATATTATGTTCTCTTGCAAAGTACCTCATTATTTTACACTGCTCGGCGGATTTAATATCCTTATTGGGAGTAAAATGATCAGGAACCATGACAACCTTTTTTCTATCAAAGACTTTTCTGGCACCCATCTTTTTGAATTCTTTAATAGCAAGAGGCATCGTTATGTCATTACCCAGGGTTATATCTACAGATGCGTCAATTATCTCTCCTTTATCGACATACTCTTTTCCGGAGTGTGCAGCCAGTATCTTCTGTGCAGTTGTCTGTGGCCTTTTTATCTCATTCAATTTATATATCCCCTTTGTTTATGATCCTGTATTATTGATTTAAGTCTGTTCGCTCCATCTATATATGCTTTTATACTGGCTTCCACTATGTCCGTGGAAATTCCACTTCCCATTACTTCATTTTCCTCTGCACTTACTATTATCTTAACCTGTCCGATAGCATCCTTGCCTGCAGATACAGCTTCAATATTATAATCTACCAGTACAGTATCTATGCCGGTTACTTTATCAATTGCTTTAAACGATGCATCTATCGGGCCATCACCCTCTGCTGATGCTTCTTTTTCTTTTTTGTCAGCTATAATACAAACTGTCGATCTCGCCTTGATGCAGGAGCCACTGTAAACCTCATAATTTTTAAGAACATAGTGCTCTTTCACTTCACGAATCTTATCTGTTACTATTGCCCTGAGATCATCATCATTTATAGCACCCTTTTTTTCAGCAAGATTCTTAAATCTCTCAAAGGCGCTTTCAAGGTCTTCCTCTTTTAGCTTTAGACCCATCTCATTCACCTTTTCAACAAATGCATGCCTCCCGGAATGTTTGCCCAGTATGAGCCTGGAATCTCCAAGACCGATATCCTGGGGTTTGATGATTTCGTATGTAGACCTTTCCTTCAACATCCCGTCCTGGTGGATACCGGACTCATGCGCAAATGCATTTTTACCCACAATAGCCTTATTTGGTGCTATTAAATATCCTGTAAGAGATTTTACAAGATTGCTGGTTCTTATTATTTCTTCAGTTCTTATATCAGTCCTTATCCCCATTTCCTTCCCACGTGTATTTATTATCATAGCTATTTCCTCAAGAGATGCATTCCCTGCCCTTTCACCGATTCCATTTACAGCGCACTCTATCTGTCTTGCGCCGTGAGCTGCAGCCATTAAAGAATTAGCAACAGCAAGTCCAAGATCATTATGACAGTGCACGCTTACTACAACATCTTCTATTCCATCCACATTAGTGAAAACATAATCAATTAGACGTGAAAATTCTTCCGGAAGAGCATATCCCACTGTATCCGGTATATTTATTATGCTTGCACCTTGTTTAATTGCCTCCTCAAACATCCTGCACAGAAAATCCCAATCACTTCTTGTTGCATCCATTGCTGAAAACTCTACTGTATCTGTATACTGTCTGCTCTTTTTTACAGCCTGGCCTGCCATTTCAAGGGCCTTCTGCCTTGTCATTTTGAATTGGTACTTTAGATGGATGTCGGAAGAAGATATAAAAGTATGGATTACCGGATTTGCTGCCTCCTTCAGTGCTTCTCCCGCTATCTCTATATCGCCATCATTTGCCCTGCAGAGTGCAGCGATCCTCCTGTCCTTTATCTTTCTTGATATCTCCCTGACTGATTCAAAATCACTGGCTGAAGATACTGGAAAACCGGCTTCAATTATGTCCACGTTTAACCTGGATAATTGTTCTGCGATCTCGGTCTTCTCTCTTACATTCAAATGTATTCCAGGAGCCTGCTCTCCGTCCCTGAGTGTCGTATCAAAAATATAGATCTTATCTTCCATAATAATATTTCTATTTCCTGTATAGATTAACAATCTTTATGCTGCTGAATCCAGAAGACTTCTTAAACTCTTCAACCATTGTATCGGTTACTTCACTGTCAAGATTAAGACCCATAACTGCATTTCCACTCATTTTCTTCCGGCCAACGTGCATGGCAGCTATATTAACATTAAGTTTTCCAAATGCGTTGCCTATCTTTCCAATCTGTCCCGGTATATCCCTGTACCTTATAAACGCCATATGTTCTGAAGGAGCCATGTCTATCTCAAATTTATCTATTGCAATAAACCTTGGGATATTCTTCTTACCTGTTACTGTGCCGGATACCGAAAAATCGCTGTCGGGTCCTGTACCTTTTATGGTAATAAGGTTAACATAATCACTGGATTCGCTGCTTTTCTCAACTTTTATCTTCAAACCTGCCTCTTTTGCAATAATGTCTGCATTTATCACATTAACATTTTCAGCGGTATGCTTCTCCATTATCTTTACAAGTATCATGGATGTAAGAACCCTGACATCATATTCTGATATCTTTCCATGATAACCAATATTTATCCTGTTAAGATTGCCTTCAAATAGATTTATAAAAAGGTTTCCCATGTCTTCAACAAGTTCAAAGAAAGGAGACAGGGCCTCTATCTGCTCGGGCCTTACTGACGGTGCATTAACAGGAAATTTTGGTGTACCTTCATTCAGCACCTCGATTACCTGCCCGGCTATTATGGTACCCGCACGGCTCTGGGCTTCTGTTGTAGAAGCACCAATATGTGGGGTGCACACCACATCTTCCAGTTCAAATACCGGTGAATCGGTACAGGGCTCACTGTCATAAACGTCAAGTGCGGCGCCACCTATGTGCCCTGCTTTAATTGATTCTGCCAGGTCTTTTTCCACTACTATGCCTCCCCTGGCGACGTTTAGTATCACAGTACCCTTTTTCATCTTATCAAATTCTTTTTTGTCGAACATCCCAAGGGTATCCTTGTTTTTCGGAAGATGTATGGAAATAAAATCTGATTCCCTGTACAGGTCTTCGAGCTTTCCAGCCTTTACTATTCCGAGATGCCTGAAACGGTCCTCTGTGACAAAAGGATCGTATGCTATTACATTCATGCCCAGACCAATAACCTTTTTGGCTACAAGCCCACCGATCTGACCGAATCCCACAATTCCCAGCGTTTTACCTTCTATCTCCACGCCCTTTAGTTTTGATTTCTCCCATTTTCCCTGCTTCAGGGAAAAATTAGCTCTGGGAATTTTCCTGGCCAGCGCCAGCATAAGGGCTATTGTATGCTCTGCTACAGTAACCGAGTTGCTTGCAGGTGCATTTACCACTATTATCCCTTTTTTTGTCGCAGCCTCCAGGTCAATATTATCAACTCCAATACCCGCCCTTCCTATTATTTCCATTTTATCTGCTTCTTCAATTATTGATGAATCAACCCTGGTTGAACTTCTTATTATAAGAGCATGATATTGCGGTATTATTCTCCTCAATTCATCCCCTGAAATCCCCTTTTTTTCATCAACTGTAAAATGCTCCCTTAATTTATTTATGGCTTCTCCAGCAAGACCATCTGTTATTAATACCTTCTTTTTTATATTTTTCATGGTAACCGTTATTTTATATATTAAAATAATTATTATTCATAAACGCTTTCTGTACAGCACTTACTGCTGCGCCCACTTCAAATTTGAAACCAAGATCTGAAAGTACCATTTCAAGAGCTGAAAAAGCTATAATTATATCAAACATCCCCACATATCCGATATGGCCTATTCTTATTATTTTACCGGCAAGCTTACCCTGGCCACCGGTTATAGTAACACCGTATTTGACTCTCATTATTTTTACGAGTTCCTTCCCGTCTATGCTCTCTGGAACTCTTATGGCAGTAGTCGAAAACCCCCTGCTGCCCGGTTCGGCCACCAGAAGCTCAAGCCCCAGAGCTTCTGCTCCTGCCCAGGAGGCATTTGCCATAGCCCGGTGTCTTTCAAAAGCTCTTTCCATACCTTCTTCAAAAAGTATATCCAGAGCCCTGTTCATAGCTACTATTATAGAGATCCCCGGAGTCCACGGAGTCTGAGGAGGATTTTTTTGCATTGCTTTTCTGGCTGCCTTGAGGTCAAAATAATACTTTGGAAGATCAGACTGGTCTATTAATTTCCAGGCTTTATCGCTCACGCTTATAAATGCAATACCCGTAGGAGCACTTAACCCCTTCTGGGAGCCGCCTATTACTATGTCAAGATGCCATTTGTCTGTTTCAAGGTCTGTCGTTACCAGACCAGTTATAGCATCTACTATTAAAATAGCAGGATAATCCTTAACTATATCCCCTATAGATTCTATGTCATTAATGACACCCGTAGAGGTCTCACTGAACGGTACCATCACGGCCCTTATTTTATTATCATCCTCAAGTCTTTCTCTTATATCTTCGGGATTTACTGCACTGCCCCATTCATAGTCAAGGTGAATTACTTCCAGCCCAAATTCCTCACTGATCTCCTTGAACCTTTCTCCAAATTTTCCACTACTTGCTACCAGAACCCTGTCTCCCTTTTTAAAAGAATTGGCCACTGCTGCTTCCATCGCTCCGGTACCTGAGGAAGTCAGTACAAATACATCATTTTTTGTCCTGTAAAGTTTTTTTAATTTTTCCAGGACCTCTGCAAATATATTACCAAATTCTGGGGACCTGTGGTGTATAAGAGGTCTTCCATGCTCTATAAGTACATCCTCTGAAATAGCCGTGGGTCCCGGAGTCAATATATATTTTTTTAACATACTTCCTTCCTTCTATAATATTAAAGTTAGCAATGATTCATGCCTTAGACCCCCTGGTGCAGGCTATTTTACCAGTCCTTACAAGCTCAAGTATTCCAAATGGCTTCAAAAGATCCTCCAGGGCTCTCACTTTGCTGTTGTTCCCGGTTATCTCTATCATAAGAGTTTTCTTACCAACATCTACAATATTAGCCCTGAATATGCTAACAATTTCAAGTATCTCGGGCCTCGTCCTTGAATCAGCACTTACTTTAATCAGCAGCAGCTCCCTTTCTACAATATTTGCAGGATCAAGCTCCTGAATTTTTATTACATTTATCAGTTTATATAATTGTTTCGTTATCTGTTCTATACTATGTTCCTCGGCGTCAGCAACCAGTGTTATCCTGGAAATTGCTATGTCCTCCGTAGGGCCTACGGCAAGGCTTTCAATATTAAAGCCCCTTCTGCTGAATAGCCCTGCAACCTTAGCAAGTACCCCTGATTTATTTTCAACAAGCACCGATATTATATGTTTCATAGTGAACCTACCTATCCTCTTCTATCATTTTATCTATAGTAGAACCAGGAGCTACCATTGGAAACACGTTTTCCTCCCTTTCTATCAAGAAATCTACCAGCACCAGTTTATCGATTTTAAGGGCTTCCCTTATAGCACCTTCTACTTCCTCTTTTTTTGTTACCCTTATGCCTGCCCCGCCATATGCTTCAACAAGTTTAACAAAATCAACACAATTGTATATGCCGGTATGAGAATATCTCTTTTCCCAGAAGAACTCCTGCCACTGTCTTACCATTCCAAGGTAGCCATTGTTGAGCAGCATTATCTTTACAGGTATATTATTTGATGTCGCAGTGGCCATCTCCTGGGATACCATCTGTATGCTTCCGTCACCGGCTATATCTATCACTGTTTTATCAGGCATCCCGACCTTTGCCCCTATCGCAGCAGGGAAGCCAAAACCCATTGTGCCCAGTCCTCCGGACGTTATAAGTCTTCGGGGTTCTTTAAATTTATAATACTGGGAGGCCCACATCTGGTTCTGTCCTACTTCGGTACATATGATTGCCTCACCTTCGGTTAGCTCATATATTTTTTCAATAATGTATCCTGGCTTCATCGCACCAGAATCCCTGTCATATTTGAGGGGATACTGTTTCTTGAGCATTTCTACTCTTTTTAGCCAGTCATTCCTTTTATTTTTACCCTTTTTGGCCTCAATCTCCCTGTAAACTTTTTCCAGGTCTTCCATTACGATTTTTGCATCCCCTACAACCGGAACACTAACTGCAACATTTTTACCTATCTCTGCAGGGTCTATATCAATATGTATAACACATATGTTTTTTGCGAATTCTGACAATTTTCCAGTAACCCTGTCGTCAAACCTTACTCCGATAGCTATAATAAGGTCTGTTTCAGTGAATGTTATATTGGCATATTTGGCTCCATGCATACCCGCCATGCCGAGAGAAAGATCATCGGTTTCTGGATAGCAGCCTTTCCCAAGAAGAGATGTTATTACCGGTGCCTCTATGGTTTTTACGAGTTTTCTGAGTTCCCTGCTTGCATTTGAAGCAACAACTCCTCCGCCGGCGAACACAACGGGCCTTTTACTGCTGTAAATCCTGGAAGCTGCTTCTTTTATCTGTTTTTTGTTGCCCTTAATTGTCGGCTTGTATCCGGGTAGCTTCATAGTTTCATTAATTTTCTTTTCATCTATCATTTCAGTGGATACGTCCACTGGAATATCAATCAATACAGGACCCGGTCTTCCGGTTGAAGCTATATAAAAGGCCTCTTTAACTACAAAAGGCAGCTCTTCGGGGTTCTTTATCAGGTAATTATGTTTCGTTATTGGTGCTGTTATTCCTGTTGTATCTGCTTCCTGAAATGCATCAGTTCCAATTTTTGAACGGGCTACCTGCCCTGTTATGGCTACAATAGGAATGGAATCCATATATGCATTTGCTATACCTGTTACAAGATTGGTTGCACCTGGACCTGATGTGGCCATGCATACCCCCGTCCTTCCGGTTGCCCTGGCATATCCGTCTGCAGCATGTGCGGCACACTGCTCATGTCTCACAAGTATATGCCTTATATCACTCTCTAATAAAGCATCGTATACAGGTATCATTACTCCGCCCGGTATACCGAATATAACTTCCACTCCTTCTTTCTTTAAACATCTCATTAACATTTGTGCACATGTTATTTTTCCCATATTATCTCTCCAATATTGTAACAACTTTATAACAGTGTTTCATAATTATAGCACTATCTTATTCTTATTCAATTTTTATATATAAAATTTTTAATTATTTTAAAATTGCGCCTTCAGCAGCAGATTGAACAAGTTTTGCATATCTTCCCATATAACCTTCCTTTATTTTTAATTCTGGAGGCTTCCATTTATTCAGTCTGCTTTTTATCTCAGTTTCGGGAACAAGAAGGTTTATAGAATATTTTTGAATATCAATTTCTATAAGATCCCCCTCTTCTACTATTGCTATAGGTCCGCCTGCCTGTGCTTCCGGAGAAACGTGCCCGATCGAAGCTCCCCTCGTTGCACCGGAAAATCTACCATCCGTAATCAGTGCTACCTCCTTATCAAGGCCTGAGCCCGCAATAGCTGATGTTGGCGCAAGCATTTCCCGCATACCCGGACCTCCCCTGGGACCCTCATATCTGATGACTATTACGTCTCCGGATTTTATCCTGCCTTTCATAATTGCATCAAGTGAATCTTCTTCACTTTCAAAAACTCTTGCCCTGCCTTTATGGTAATACATCGATGGGTCAACAGCCGATCTCTTTACCACACAGCCGTCGGGGGCGAGATTACCAAATAGTATGGCCAGCCCCCCGTCTTTTTGATACGGGTCCTTAACAGTCCTTATTACATTACTATCCTTTATTTCGATATTGGAGATATTGTCTGCTACTTTTTTCCCGGTCACAGTAAGGGGCCTCCCGTTAATATAACCGTTCCTGTAAAGCTCATTCATCACCGCTCCTACACCTCCTGCTGCATAAAGATCCTGGACATGATGTTTCCCGGCAGGACTCAGCCTGCATAGATTGGGCGTACTGTTGCTTACTTCATTTACAAGTTTTAAAGTAAATGGTACTTTCGCTTCGCTTGCCAGCGCAGTAAGGTGCAGTATTGTATTAGTAGAACATCCAAGCGCCATATCAACTGCAATTGCGTTCCTTACAGAATCAGTGTTTACAATATCCCTGGGCCTGATATTTTTTCTTACCAGGTCCATTATTTTAAAGCCCGCTTCCTTCGCAAGCCTCAATCTTTTTGAGAATACAGCGGGAATTGTGCCGTTTCCGGGTAAAGCCAGGCCTATTGCTTCTGACAGGCAGTTCATAGAATTAGCAGTAAACATCCCTGCACAGCTGCCGCATGTAGGACATGCCTCTTCTTCTATCTCATATATATCATTATCTTTCAACTTACCCTTCTCATATCTGGCTATAGCTTCATAGGTGGTACTGTAGTCTATATCTTCATCGCCGTATCTCCCGGCCATCATCGGACCTCCGCTCATTACGATTGCAGGAATATTGAGCCTCAGTGCACCCATTATCATTCCCGGTACTATCTTGTCGCAGCATGGTATCAAAACCAGGCCGTCAAAAGGATGCGCAATTGATACCGCTTCTACGCTGTCAGCTATTATCTCTCTTGTCGCGAGTGAGTATTTCATACCGATATGATTCATTGCCACCCCGTCGCAAACACCTATAGTATTGAACTCCTGCGGTGTCCCCCCTGCTATCATTATTCCGGCCTTGACAGCTTTTGCAATATTATTAAGGTGCATATGCCCGGGTATAAGTTCATTGTAAGAATTTACCACTCCTATAATCGGCCTTTCTATTTCTGTGTCGGTAAAACCCAGCGATTTAAATATAGACCTGTGCGGGAGTCTTGAAACTCCTTTTTTCATTTTGTCACTTCTCAATTTTACTCCTATTCATATTTAATCTTTAAAAAATATATGCAAAAATTAAAAACTTTTAAAATTAAAGAATACAGGATTAAATAAAGATTGGGGAATAAGAAATATCCTGTATTTAGGATATAATACCCACTGGTAGTAGGATACATAGTGAAATAATAAGGACTACCAATAATAAGCAGTAAACTGTACATTTGCTGCGAATATAACCTTTTTCAACCTCAAAAAATAACTTTTTTTTGTCTCTTATTATTTCCATTTCAAAATCCCTGTAAAAACAATAATTGATTATGATAACATAGATAATACCTTAAAACAATTATACTGCTACTAATTTTTATTATACTTCTATATTTGATATTTTTTTAAAGAATTTTATTATTTCCCGAAATCAGAATCCGAATAATATTCTTAACCTTAAGTATCTTCCCTATTTTCATTTATCCTACATTTATTTTACTTAATATCATATAATTATCCAGATATAAAATTACTCTTATAATTAACCTTTCCTTATAAAATGAGCTTTTTAGATCCAGAAAACACAGGGATATTATCCAATTATAATTGCAACGGAAAAGACAGCAGTCTTTTATCGGCAGAAACGGTAATATACTACTGCCTTATTAAAAATGGAATAATAAAAGAAATAAGTTACAGGGCTTTTGGCTGCAGTATTCTTATATCGATCTCAAACTTCATAGCCGGAATTGCAAAAAACAGGACTTTTTTCGATGCAGCAAAAATTTCGAAAGCAGATATTAAAAAAAAGTTTCCTGATGCCTTAAATGACCATGTCGATTCTGTCAATGTGGCTCTGGGGGCTTTCCGCAACATGCTTTCCTCATACATTCCCCTGCTCGCAGGGGAGGGAAAATACCCGGAAAAGGAAAGTACAGCCGCTGTTGCCATGAGCGGAGGGACGGATAGTTCAATAGCTGCGAAGATACTGAAAGAGAAGGGTTACAATCTTATCGGGGTCACAATGAAAATAATACCAGATCATGTACTTCCTCCAGAAAAAAGGGTAACATCATGGGTTTCTTCTGACATTGAATCTGCAGCAATTGCATGCGGGTTACTGGATATTCCGCATCTTATAATAGACCTCAGAGATACTTTCAAAGAAAAAATAATAAAACCTTTCTGCAGGTCATATATTGAAGGCAGGACTCCAAATCCATGTATAGATTGCAATAAATACATAAAATTTGGCCGCTTGCTTGAGATATGCAGAAAATTGGGTGCAAAATATATGGCTACAGGCCACTACTGTATTATAGAAAAAAATGATAAAGACAATTCTTTTTTAATAAGAAAGGGTATTGACCGGCTAAAGGAGCAGAGTTATTTCCTCTGGAAGCTTACCCGGTCACAGATCTCACATATAAAAACGCCCCTCGGCTTTTTTACTAAAGAAGATATTAAAAAAAAGTTAAAAGATTTTTACGGTTTTACCGGACCAGAAGAAGAAAGCCAGGACATCTGTTTTATAAAGGGGAAAAGTTACCATGAATTATTAAGCAGCTGTGCAGAAAAAATAAAGAAAGGTAAAATCATGGACATCCAGGGTAAATATCTGGGGGAACACCGCGGATTCCCCTATTATACTATAGGGCAGCGGAGGGGACTTGGCATCAGCCATTCAGAACCCCTATATGTAAAAAAAATCATTCCCGAAAAAAATATAATAATAGTCTCTGAAAAAAAAGACCTTATTTCAAAAAGCACCTTAATTGAAAGTGTTAATTTTATATCAGGGA
>JAGYMN010000027.1 GCA_018400395.1 Actinomycetota bacterium | reverse complement strand
CCCCAGAAGGGAGCAGTGTTAATTGATGGCCTGGATATCAGAAAGTATCCTCTTCCCATCCTCAGAAACAGCATGGGTTACGCGGAACAGACGCCCTTCCTGTTTTCGAAGACTATAAAGGAAAATATCATGTTTGGATCAGAGCATATGTTGGAAGAACTTGACCCGGAGGAAATCAAAGAAATGATAACAAAAGCTTCAATGCTGTCCCATATACATGAAGATATACTCCAGTTTCCGGAAGGTTACGAAACGCTCATAGGTGAAAGGGGAGTGACCCTCTCCGGCGGCCAGAGGCAGAGGCTTGCTATTGCAAGGTCGGTTATAAGAGAACCACGGATACTGATACTGGATGATTCCTTTTCCAATGTAGACACCAACACAGAAGAGCTTATATTAAATGATCTTAAGAAAGACACCAGAGAGATTACAGCCATAATAGTGTCCCACAGGATATCTACTATAAAAGATTCCGATATCATTATAGTAATAGATGAGGGAAAGATAGAATCAATAGGTAATCACAGTGAACTGATGAAAAAAAGCAGTATATATCAGAACCTGTACCACAGACAGCTGCTGTCAGAAGAACTTAAAGAAAAATTATGATATAAAGGAGCCTTATTGCTGGAAGGATTCTATGAAAAAGAACTTTCGGGAAGCCCGATAGATAAAAAGACTGCCATTAGGCTTTTAGGGTTTATAAAGCCCTACCGGTATCTATTTGCACTCACTATATTTCTGCTGCTTATGACTGCATTGCTTCAGATAGCCGGCCCCTATTTAATAAAACTTGCTATTGATAATCATATTACTCCCGGTAAATCAGAGGGACTCCTATACATAGTTTTACTTTACGGACTGGTCATACTCTTTGAGTTTATCATAAGGTATTTCCAGGGCTATTATACAGAATATCTCGGCCAGAAAATAATGTATGATATGAGGATGGATATATTCAAACATATACAGAAGCTTCCTATGTCTTATTTTGACAGGAACCCTGTGGGAAGGACTATGACCAGGGTGACTACAGACGTACAGAGCTTAAATGAGATGCTCTCCTCGGGCATCGTAACACTATTCGGAGACCTCTTTATGATTACAGGTATTATGGGCATAATGCTTGCACTCAACTGGAAGCTTTCGCTGGTGACCTTTTCTGTTCTTATACTTCTTGCAGCAGCAACTTTTATATTCCGTTTAAAAGTGAGAACCGCTTTCAGATCAATCAGGACAAAGATCTCCAACATCAATTCGTTTCTCCAGGAAGCTATAAACGGTATTATCACCACAAAGCTTTTCAACCGCCAGGGAAAAAATGTCAGAGAGTTCGAAAAGCTAAACAGGGAATATATGGATGAAAACCTTAAGACCATACTGTATTACTCGGTCTTCTTTCCTGCAGTCGTACTGATTAGCTCAACAGCCGTTGCCCTGGTAATATGGTATGGGGGAGGCCAGGTGGTAAGAAATGCCCTTTCCCTGGGTACGCTCGTGGCATTCATACAGTATGTAGAAAAGTTTTTCCATCCTATCAGCGACCTCAGCGAAAAATTCGGCATACTGCAGGAAGCAATTGCTGCTTCTGAGAGAATTTTTAAGCTTCTCGACCAGAAGCCTTCCATAATATCTCCAGATGATCCGATCCGTATTGAAAAGGTAAGGGGTAACATAAAGTTTAGAAACGTATGGTTTGCTTATGATGGGGATAATTATGTCCTTAAAGACATATCCTTTGATCTAAATTCCGGGCAGAGCATGGCATTTGTCGGAGCAACCGGCTCCGGAAAGACCTCTATAATAAATCTCATGAACAGGTTTTATGATATACAGAAGGGCCGCATACTGCTCGACGATATCGATATAAAAAAATTTAACCTGCAGGATCTGAGGAGGCATATAGGCGTTGTAATGCAGGATGTATTCCTGTTTTCGGGAACAGTCCTTGAAAATATAAGACTTGGTAACAAAGATATAAGCCCTGATACTGTCATAGAAGCCTCCAGATATGTTAATGCACATAAATTTATCGAAAGACTGCCTGGAAATTATGGGTTTGAAGTGAAAGAAAGAGGTCAGATACTCTCAGTGGGCCAGAGGCAGCTGATAGCTTTTGCAAGGGCGCTGGTTTTTAACCCGGAAGTACTTCTCGTACTTGATGAAGCCACTTCCAGCATAGATTCTGAAATAGAAGCTTTCATCCAGGATGCACTGTCAAAAATAATGAAAAACAGGACCACTATAATAATTGCCCACAGACTATCCACCATAAAAAATGCAGACAGGATAATAGTCCTATCACACGGCAGGATTGTAGAGGAAGGCAGCCACCGCCACCTTCTCAAAGCCGGGGGGATCTACCATAAACTTTACAAATACCAGTACCAGCTTCAGAAGTGATGTTAGCCGGGTAGGTTTCATGTGACGGCACCTTAACAGTTTATATTCTTCTTGGAATGTTTCTCTGGTGCAGTTTTACCGCGAGAATATAAAATATTAGAGAAAAGATAAACAGTGCAAGAAAATCAATGCCCACAGGAAAATAATTTTTCTTATCTATTGAGAACCTTACAAGATCCGTAAAATATGTAAGCGGAGAAATATACGAAAATACCCTTCCCCATACTGGAATATCCCCGAGAGGTATGAATATTCCGCTAATGAATACCAGGGGGAACTTTATCACCGTTGAGATCATATTTGTATTGGCAGGAGTATCGGAGGGCGGTGTAGACATCAAAGAACCAAGTGATGAAAAACAAAAAGATGCCAGCAGAACACCCGGAATAAAAATATACAGCGATTTTATCGATATCCCGCTTATTATGCCCACGATCACCGGTATCACAGTAATTATTATACCAAACAAAAAAGATGCCAGAATATCTCCCAGTATAATCGTAGATATGAGAATAGGAGAAGAAACCAGTCTTTCGAGAGTTTTAGTCCTTGTCTCCCAGGGAGCTATCAGCGGTACAATAGCAGCCGATGTAAAAAAAAGTGCTATTGCGATCATGCCGGGCAGAAGATCCCCAACTGATAGGTCCCTGCCTATCCCAAAAGCCAGAAAGAGAAAAATGGGGAAAAGAATCCCAAAAATAAGTACCGGTGCCTTAAAAAAATAAATACGTATATCCTTTTTGCAAACAACCCATGCTCTTTTTAACTGTTCGAGAAACATAACATTTATCAGCCGTTACCTTCCTTGGTTAGTTTTAAAAAAACATCTTCCAGGCTGGGAGTCAATGTATTAAGGGTCAATATTTTTAAATCATTCTCCCTTGCAAAATCAACAAGGTGAAAAACCAGCTCTCCGGGGATTTCTGTAAAAATGCGCATCTTATCGCCTACTTTTTCGACATCTTTTACACCGGGCAAACTATAAACGGACTTTTTATCCATATCACGGTCAAATGCCACAATAATGGATTGCAGCTTTTTTACCGTTAGTTTCAAATTCTCAGGACTGTTTACTGCTGCAATCCTTCCCTTATTTATAATTACTATCCTCTCGCACATCTGGCTGGCTTCTTCCATATTGTGAGTGGTAAGGAAGATTGTAGTCCCTCCAGAATTAATATTCCTTATTTTCTCCCTTATCATAAAAGTACTGCTAACATCCAATCCCGATGTGGGTTCATCAAGAAATAGGATTTCAGGCCGGTTAAGCAGAGCCATGCATATAATCAGCCTCTGCTTCATTCCCTTCGAATAGAATTTTACCTTCTGATCTTTTCTGCTGTAAAGATCAAAGTCAATTAAAAGTTCTTTTGAAAGAGCATAAAGCTCTTTTCTGTGCAAACCGTAAAGCTCGCCCTGAAACATCATATTGATCCAGCCCGAAAGATCCATATAGGCATTTGACACCTCCGGTATTACTCCCATAAGTTTCTTTGCCTCCAGTTTATGCCTTCCTATATCATGGTTCATGATAGAGACCTTTCCTGAAGTTGCATTTATTATACCTGTAAGTATTCTTATTGTAGTGGTCTTACCCGCTCCGTTGGGGCCCAGGAAACCAAAAAATTCACCTTTCTTTACTTCAAAACTAATATTATCAACAGCGTTAATATTCCCAAATTTTTTGGTTAGCTGCTCTACTTTAATAGCGTTTATCATATAAAAGAATAATGCCTTTTTTAATATTTTCTTATCCGGCTGGTAAAAATGTTACCATTTCTTTTATTTTTTCTCTATTAATTTATTGGTAGCCCGGGTATTTTTAACTACTCCCTTTACAGAATATGGTAAAATTAAAACAGGTTTTATGATTTTATTCTCTCTGTGCTGCAGTGGTTGTGGGACATAACTGGATGGTTTATACAGGCTTTACCCGCAAGCGCAGGGGCTTGAGCTCTGTATTAAAGAAGGTTTTTAGGCCATTTTTTAGAAATGTCTGATTAACCTGTTGCAGGGCAGTTATAATTTTTCTTATAATATAGGTTATAATAAAACTTAATTATTGGAATGGCCGGCACAAATGAAATGTCCGTACTGTGGAAATCCTGATACAAAAGTTGTAGATTCGAGACTGACAGATTCCAACGATTGCGTCAGGAGGAGAAGGGAATGCGAAAAATGTGGTAAGAGATTTACTACTTACGAGCGCGTGGAAACAAAACCTATTGCGGTGATCAAAAAAGATAATACGCGTGAACCTTTTGACCGCAATAAAATATTGAGCGGACTTATAAGGGCATGCATTAAAAGAAATATAGGTATGGAGAAATTAAACAGCCTCGTAGATGATATCGAAAATGAAATACACAATATGCAGGAAAACGAAATATATTCCAGAGAACTCGGCAACCTGGTGCTTAAAAGACTGGTTAAACTTGACAAGGTAGCATATATAAGATTTGCATCTGTATACAAACAATTTGACAATATAAAACAGTTCACAAATGAATTGACCCGCCTTAAAGAGAAGAAATAACCCCGTTTAACAATCCATTTATAATGTTTTGGATTCAAATTATTCAAAAAATCTATTATCATAGATAATTATTGCATCTAGTGCATTTTTTAAAGTTGTTCATATGCTTTCTAAGTAGATAGCTGGTATTTAAAGAGGTCCCTATGTTAACATATCTAGGATACAGGCTACTTGAAACTTTAGCCATATTAACCCCCTACCCTGTTTCATATTTGCTGGCATTATTCGGTGCAAATCTCTGGTACTGTACCGATACAAATGTTGGCATTATCAAAAAGAGTATATCAATAGCTCTTAAAAAAAATATTGATGATCCCCTGATCGGCCGAATAGTCAGAAAAATATTTATAAACTGGGCAAAAAATGTTGTTGATTTCTTAAAGCACAGAGTCGTTACTCCGGCCGGGCTGATTGAAAGAGTTTATCTTGAAGGAACTGAAAATCTTGACAGGGCCCTGGAAAAAGGCAGGGGAGTTGTGATTTTTACATCCCATATTGGAAATTTTGAATGGGGAGCCTGCAGAATTGCAGCAGAGGGCTACAATATATGGGGGGTAAGCCTGGTAAGGGAAAGCCAGAAGACCAATATGTTTTTCGAATCAAGGCGCATGTCCAAAGGTCTCAAAACGCTGTACACAAACAGGATGCTTCATGTCTTAAGGTATCTTAAAAAAAACGAAATAATTGCTATCCCTTCAGACTGGGACCCGACAGCAAAATCATCCAGACCCTTCATTCTTTTTGGAAAGAAAGCCTACCTGCCATCAGGTGCAGTTGAGCTGGCACTCAGGTCAGGAGCCGAACTTCTGCCCAGTTTTATCTGGAGGAATGGAAGATATACACATCATCAGATTATAGGGGAACCTGTAGAGCTTGAGCATTCCGGGGAGAAAGATGAACTAATAAATAAAAACATGGAAAAAGTACTTACTATAATGGAAAAATATATAAAGGAACATATTACAGAATGGGAGCTATTCCATGATATCTGGATTGACTGATTTTCTTTATTCCATATACATGTATTTAAATCAATACTGTTCTTTTAATTTAATTATTGTCCATAAACCTTATAAGTTATAAAAATTAATTATATAAAAGGGAGCGTAAGAAATAGAATTAAAGAGTGAAAATAAAGAAGTATCCTGGCATAATATTTCTGCTGCAGATGCGGCCGGGATTCTGGCTGCGGACTTAAAAAACGGCCTCAGCAGCGAATCTTCGAGGAAAAAGCTTGAAATATATGGCCTAAACCAGATTGAAGAGAAAAAAAGAATAACACCTTTTAAAATATTCATTTCCCAGTTCAATGACTTTATGATATGGATACTATTAGCGGCAGCATTCGTTTCAGGAATTATTATAAGGGAGACAACCGATGCTATAGTAATACTTGGAATCCTCGTAATTAATGCAATTCTTGGCTTTATCCAGGAATTCAGGGCTGAAAAGGCACTGCAGGCGTTAAAAGAGCTTGCCTCTCCTAAGGCACTCGTCATAAGGGACGGAAGGGAAAAAAATATCGAATCAAAATATCTTGTTCCCGGTGACGTAATAAGACTTTCTTCAGGAGACCTGGTGCCGGCCGACTGCAGAATAATCTCAGAAGTAAACCTCCAGGCAAATGAAGCCGCACTCACAGGAGAATCCCTTCCTGTAAATAAGACATCTTCTATTATAAGCGGGCAGAGTATTCCCCTCGGCGACAGAAAAAACCTCCTGTTCAGCGCTACAACAATTGTAAAAGGACGGTGTGACGCTGTCATCACCGGAACAGGCCATGACACAGAAATTGGCAGGATAGCAAGTATGGTGCAGCAGGAAGAAGGAATGACTCCGCTTCAGATAGAGTTAAAGACAGTTAGCAAAAGAATCGGCATAATATGTATTGCAATAAGCGCTGTCGTCTTCCTTTCAGGCATACTCAAGGGAAATTCTGCTGCCCAGATGCTTCTGGTTGCCGTAGCTCTCGCAGTCGCTGCCATTCCGGAAGGCCTCCCTGCTATCGTGACTGCCTCTCTGGCAATTGGCGTACAGACAATGGCTAAAAATAATGCCATAGTCAGAAAACTGAGTTCAGTAGAGACACTGGGAGGAGTATCTGTTATATGTACTGATAAGACAGGGACCCTCACGGAAAACAGGATGATGGTAAGAAAAATATACAGCGGCCTCGATCCCGTAACCGAATATGATAATTACATAGAACAATCTGGCAGGCGCTTTAATGGTAAGTTGGACAAAAATCAAAGGATAAAAAGGGGATATTTTAATTTTAAAGAGATAGACAGCAATACTGCACTGGCATTTCTGCTCAAAAACTCGGTTCTCTGCAATGATGCTCATTATATAAACATGGAAGATCGCGACATATCCGGAGACCCTACAGAAGCTGCCTTAATAGAACTTGCAGACTCCTATTCGCTGGACAAAACAGACCTTGAAAAAAAATACTCCAGGGTAATGGAGGAACCTTTTGATTCAACCAGAAAGATGATGACCACGATAAACCAGATCCCTGAAAATGAGCAAGGTGAATATGGCGCTGATTATCTTTTGTTTTCTAAAGGTGCTCCGGAGGTAATATTAGATAAATGCAGCCGGATCATTAAGGACGGTAAAGTTGTTGATATCAATAGCTTTGACAGGGATTTAATTAATGAAAATAATTCACTTCTTGCAGGAAAGGCGATGCGCAATCTTGGGTTCGCATTCAAGTATCTTGACAGACTTCCGGAAGAACAAAACGTTGCCAAAGAAGAGGAAGGCCTTATATATCTGGGAATGGTGGGTATGATAGATCCGCCCAGGCCTGAAGTCTATGATGCAATAGAAAAATGCAAAAGGGCAAATATAAAGGTTATTATGGTAACAGGCGATCATAAAATAACCGCATCTGCAATAGGTGAAGAACTCGGCATACTGGAGCCCGGAGGAAGAGTCCTGGAAGGTTCTGAGCTTGATGGACTATCAGAAGAAGAACTTGAAAGGCAAATAGAAGATGTAAATATATTTGCACGCGTTTCCCCTGCAAACAAGGTTTCTATAGTAGATGCACTTAAGAAAAAGAAACATATTGTTGCTATGACCGGAGATGGTATAAATGATGCACCTTCTCTTAAAAAGGCTGATATCGGTGTGGCCATGGGGGTTGTTGGTACAGATGTCAGCAAAGAATCCAGCGACATGATACTTGCAGATGATAATTTTGCCACTATCGTAAAAGCGATAAGACAGGGCAGGGTAATATATGATAACCTAAAAAAATTCATTTTATTCCTGCTTTCCTGCAATATATCCGAAGTACTTGTAATGTTTATATCAATAGTTGTTGGTGATTATATTTTTTATTTTATTACCGGCCAGCAGGGTTTTCTCTATATACCCCTTCTTCCGGTTCAGATACTCTGGATGAACCTCATAACAGACGGCCTCCCGGCCCTGGCTCTCGGGATGAATCCACCTGCAAAAAATATAATGGATAGAAAAGCAACTAAAGAGAAGGAACCGATACTTAGTTCCAGAAGGCTTATAAATGTTGGCTGGCAGGGATTTGTAATGGCCCTTGGTGCCTTATTTATTTATTTCAGCGGACCAGTATTTTTTAAAAATAATCCTCATTTGTTTCAGACTATGGTATTTACCACCCTTGTAACAACACAATTGCTGCATACTTATAACTTCAGATTTGAAGACAAAGGAATATTCAGAAAAAACATATTTGCAAATAAATATTTAAATGCCGCCGTACTGATTTCAATCCTGCTGCAGGTGTCTATAATATATATCCCCTGGCTCCAGGGTATTTTTGAAACTGAGAGCCTTGGTTTAAGCCACTGGGCAATTATAATAGCCTGTTCTTTAGTGCCTGTACTAATAATCAACTTTATAAACGAATTTATATATAAAAGAAACAGGTCAGAGGTTACCTACTGATAAACCTATGAACATTTTGAATAACCGCAGCCCCTGCATAAATAACAGCCGCCTTCCGGTTCCATTATTTCTCCGCATTCAGGGCACACCACAAGCGACCTCGGCCCTGCTGTTGCCCCCAGGTCAAACTTATCAGTTCCGTTAAAGTAAAAATCTATTGCTTTTGATATAGCATCCGGACAGGAAAGAACATGTGTCTCAGGATCTGCAATACAGGTTGCGCACCTTATCCCTTTAAGCTGATCCTTTATTGATTCAAGGTCTATACCTGATCTTATGGCAATACTTATAAGCCTGCCAACGGCTTCCGTTAATGCAGCACAACCTTCCTCACCGGTATTTGTAAATACTTCGCATATCCCATTTTCGTCAGAATTTATTGTTACATAAAGCTTCCCGCAATTACCTATTTTATATTTTTTTGTCATACCGTAAGTGACCTCTGGTCTTGGCCGGGGCTTTATTACAGAGACCTTTCCATCATCGGATTCGCCAACTTTTATTAATTTTTTAGATTCCTCTTCAGACTTTGCTCCAGGATAAGGTTTCATATCCATTTTAACTTCTTTTCTGCTTTTATCCTTGCCAGCAACTTCAAGCACCTGCGTGCTCCTGCTTCCATCCCGGAATATTGTAATTCCCTTGCAGCCAAGCCTGTACGCCAGCATATAAACATCTTCAACTTCCTGGACAGTAGCGGAACTGGAGAAATTCACCGTTTTTGACACAGCATTATCAACAAATTTTTGAAAGGTCGCCTGGGTTCGGACATGCCATTTTGGTGTGACATCATGAGCAGTTTTAAATATCCTCCTGTACACAGATGGGACTTCTTCAAGATCCTTGAGATTGCCCTGGCCGACAATTTTCTCCATCAGTTCCTTGCTGTAGAACCCTTCTTCCTCTGCAATTTTCTTAAAGTACTTATTTACTTCAAGAAGCCTGTCATTATCCATTACATTCTTAACAAAAGAAATAGCAAATAAAGGCTCTATTCCACTGGAGCAGTCAGCAATTATGCTCAATGTCCCGGTGGGTGCTATTGTTGTGGTGGTGGCGTTCCTTATCCTGTAGCCTTCGGGTGTATCATACACGCTTCCCTCAAAGTTGGGAAACTCACCCCTTTCCTGTGCAAGTTCTTTGGAAGCCTCCTTTGACTCATCCTGTATAAAGCTCATAATCCTGCTGCCGAGCTCAAGGGCCTCCTCGCTGTCATAGGGTATCCCCAGAATCACTAAAAGGTCTGCCCATCCCATTACTCCCAGTCCTATCTTCCTGTTCCCGTCCACCATCTTACGGATTTTTTCCAGAGGATATCTGCTCATATCTATGGTGTCATCAAGGAATCTTACTGAGGTATGGACTACCTTCTTTAGTTTATCATAATCAACCTTTTTCACACCATCATCTTCCACAGCCATACGGGAAAGGTTTATTGAGCCTAAATTGCAGGCCTCATAAGGTAGGAGGGGCTGCTCGCCGCATGGATTTGTACTCTCAATCTGACCTATATGGGGTGTGGGATTGTCTTTGTTTAGCCTATCGAGAAAAACAATACCGGGGTCACCGTTTTTCCAGGCATGCTCGACTATCTTCTTAAATATCTCCCTGGCACTGTAAAGATCGAGGACCTCCTTGGTTCTGGGGTTGACTACATCATACTTTTCATCATTTTCAACAGCCTTCATAAATGCTTCCGTTACCCCTACAGATAGATTAAAATTTGTAAGCTTATCGTTGCTCTCCTTTGCATTTATAAAGTCAAGTATATCCGGATGATCTACTCTTAATATTCCCATATTTGCACCTCTCCTGGTGCCCCCCTGTTTAATGGTATCTGTAGCAGCGTTAAAAACAGTCATAAATGATATTGGGCCACTGGATACACCTTTTGTAGAAAGTACCACATCGTTCTTTGGCCTTATCCTGGAAAAAGAATATCCAACACCTCCCCCGGATTTCTGGATCAATGCCGTATCCTTTAATGCCTCGAATATTTCAGACATCGAATCTCCAACCGGCAAAACGAAGCAGGCGGCAAGCTGCTGGAGCTCTTTCCCTGCATTCATAAGTGTCGGGGAGTTTGGCAGAAAATCCAGATCCGACATTATATCAAAAAACTGCCTCTCTACTTCCATTGCCTCTTTCTCAGTTTTCCCGTATTTCTTCTCTGCCGATGAAACATTACGGGCAACTCTTATAAACATATCGACAGGTTCTTCTAGAAGATTGCCTTCCTCGTCTCTTTTAAGATAACGCCTTTTTAAGACCCTCACCGCATTTTCCGATAGATCTATTTTTTTCCGGAGATAATACTCCATTATCTTTTTCCTCTCCTCTTTTTTATTTACCTCTGTCATAACAATCCCCCGTCTTCTATGTTTATTAAGCTAAAATTAAATAATTTCTTTTTCCTTTCCAGCAGAATAGTAAAATTACTATAAATACGGACAACCGGCGCCTTTGATTTCAAAACTAGTAAGTAAAACCTCATCATATTGTATGTATTTATATATTAGAGCACAATATATTGTATGTCAACAGAAATTAAATTATTTCTTCAAATTTTTTAAAATATCAATTATTTACTTTTGAATAATTCAAATATTTTACATTTTCCAATATCTTTCAATATATTCCAGATGGGTTGTAGTAAAAAAATAAATGATAAAATAAATTCCGGCTGTAACTTCTATATTACAGCATGTGCTGTTTTACATAAAACATTATATTTAAATAAATATACATAAGGCTGATTTATGATATAATATTTTTTTCGGTTATATATGATTTGAACCAAAAGATAAACGACTACGGATACAGGAGAACTATGAGCTCTATTATCAAAAAAAGAAGAAAAAAGATGAGAAAAAAAAAGCATAAAAAGATGCTTAAGAAGACAAGATGGCAGAGAAGAAATAAATAATTATAAGGCTATGTGAAATGAACAGGGTCAGTTTAAAAAAATATTCTTATTTTTTAAAAACTCTTGAAGCCAGAATACTGCTGTGCGATGGGGCCATGGGAACCGAGCTTCAGGCGAGAGGCTTTACTGGTGCTCCGGATCTGGCTAATCTTGAAAAAGACGGCACCGATAAGGTAATGGGAATCCATACTGATTATCTTGAAGCAGGCTCTGATATAATACAGACAAATACATTCGGTGCAAATCCTGTAAAACTTAAATCATACAGGCTCGACACAAAAACGGCAGATATAAATAGAAATGCAGTGGAAACAGCCCGCAGGGCAATAGAGCTATATGAAAAAAGATCAGCTTCCAAAACACCCCATTTTATAGCAGGAGACGTTGGGCCCACCGGAAAGTTACTGGAGCCTTCCGGTGAATTGAAATACAGCCAGGCTGTAGAAATTTTTAGCAGGCAGATCGAAGTCCTCATTGAAAACGGTGTAGATTTTTTACTTGTTGAGACTATTATGGATCTCAACGAAGCACTTGCTGCTGTGGAAGCTGTAAGAAAAATATCGGATATTATACCACTTGCCTGCACTATGTCTTTTTCCAAAAACGGTGTGACGATAATGGGAGACAGGGCTGGAGAATCAGCAGGCAGGCTCCTTGCTGCAGGATGCGGCATAGTCGGGGCAAACTGCAGCATCGGTTCAGATTCTATGCTTGATGTTGTAAAAAAGATGCGGGACTCCCGGCCCGATGCCAGGCTTATATTTCAGCCCAATGCAGGACTTCCGATTGTTAAGGGCGAACGTACAGCATATAACGAGACTCCCGAAATAATGGCCGAAAACATAAAAAAATATTTAAGTTATAGCCCATCCATCCTTGGAGCATGCTGCGGAAGTACTCCTGCCCATATAAAAAAAATAGCAGGTTTTATTAAAGGTTAAATTCAACCGATTAAGTTTCAATGAGAAAATTTTCTAATCCATCCTGCTTTTTAGGGCATTTTCTACAATACTGTATTTATTTGCTGCATTCCAGAATAAAAATCCTTCTATATTAAATTCTTCTGATGCTGATATCTGTCCAAGTATATGACTTTCATCATACCTCATTCCCAGTCCAAATGCCTGTATCCAGGGTATTATCTGACAATCAGTATTACCTATTCTGGCAAACCCCTTATCAAGCGTGTATTTAACTACTTCATACGGATGGGCCTCGGGCTGGCTGAATCCCAAAAAACCTGTAGAATAATGGGACGGATAAGACATAGGATATAAAAAATCAAGGTATGGTGCCATATCTTCTATAAATTGCCCTATTCCCTGGTCATTCTCAGTTATTAGAACAAAACCATATACATCAGCAGACATCTTTACATGATAATTTCTGGTTGCCTGCCTTACTGCTTTCAGAAAACCGGTTATGGCCGTGGTTTTTTCCTGGTTTCTGTTATTGGAAGGATACCGGGCCAGGGATAGGTTACCTTTTGAAGGTGCTCTTATATAGTCAAACTGGATCTCGTCTACCCCTTTCTTTACAAGCTCCATCACAAGCTCAATGAAATAGCCCCAGACCTCCCTGCTGTATATATCAATCCAGTAACCTCCATCCAGGTAAATAGGTTCACCTGTATTCTTATTCTGTACTGCCAGGTCCGGCCTTTTATCTGGTACGATTCCGTCTTTGAAGAGCACGATTCTTGCTATGCTGTATATATTTCTCTCATCCATTTCCCTTAGAACCTGGTCAATATCATAATAGGGTTTTACGGAACCCGTCTTATTGAAGAAATCCACACTGCTGTTATACAGGATATCGCCTGAATCCTCTTTCGCGTTAAAGACTATACTGTTTAATTCGGTTTCTTCAATAAGCCTGTAAATATCCATCCTTTTCTCTTCAGAAGACAGGCTGTATCCGGTAAGATACACAGCTTTTTGGCCTCCTGCAGTAATTTTTCTTGTCCTATTATCATAAGTCCAGATAAAATCGGGATAGTCGGGGTCGAAAGCAAATATCTCTGACATTGGGATCATGGACACTATTATAAAAGTCAGTACAATTAGCAGCACCTTATAAACATTAAGATTTTTTGTAACTCTTTTTTTATTCATTAATACATTTTTATATGCTGCAGTTTTACAATTTAAAAAGCAGGTATTTGCCCCACTTTCTATTATGTCATCTTTTCTTAAGCCCTCAGGGATTTA
>JAGYMN010000026.1 GCA_018400395.1 Actinomycetota bacterium | reverse complement strand
AATAATACTATAAAAAACGTTTTAGATAAAACAATTTATTAAAATAAAAGGTCTAATTTTTAGTTAAGCCAGAGAGAATATATGATAATAAAAAATTTAAACTGGAAAATTGCAGGTCCTGCAGGTTTAGGAATAATGTCATCCGGACAGATATTTTCAAAGACATTTACAAGAAGCGGATATAATGTTATCGACGGCAATGAGTATCCTTCTTTAATCCAGGGAGGGCATAATACATATACTGTAAGAGTGAGTTCAGAAGATATATATTCACTATCAGAAAACCTGGATATTCTTGTAGGGCTTGATAAAAATTCCTTAAGTATTAACAGAAATGCAATCTCTCCAGGTGGTTATATAATTTATGATGAAAAAGAAATGAATGCGGCAGGTAAGCTAAAAGAAAGAAATGATATAACATATTTTGACCTGCCAATGAATGAAATAACAGAAAGCATCAGTGTTCCTAAAATAATGTGCAATAACGTAGCCCTGGGATCGTCGCTGGCTTTTACAGATATTGAGCTGGATAGCCTTAATAGTGTGGTAAAAGATAATTTTTCCATGAAAGGCGATAAAGTTGTACAAAGTAACCTGAGGGCAGTGGAACTGGGATTCAGATATACGAAAGAAAAGCTGGGCAGGATACCGTTCAGCCTGCGTAGAACAAGAAAAGAGCAAAAATTACTTCTGACAGGAAATGATTCAGTATTTCTGGGGGCTGTAAGAGCAGGATGTAAATTTTATGCTGCATATCCGATGACTCCTGCATCTTCCATACTTCATTCTTTTGCTTCGGTAGAAAATGAATATAATATCATTGTTAAACATGCTGAGAGCGAGTTAGCTGTGATAAATATGGCCCTCGGTGCTTCATATGCAGGAGCAAGATCCCTGCTTGCTACTTCGGGCGGAGGCTTTGCTCTGATGAACGAAGGCCTTGGTGCCGCTGCCATGACCGAGACGCCACTTGTCATAGTACTATGCCAGAGGCCCGCACCGGCTACCGGCCTCCCGACCTGGACAGAGCAGGGAGACCTGTTATTTGCAGTGCACTCGTCACATGGGGAATTTTTAAGAGTTATAATGGCTCCCGGTGATCCAGAAGAAACTTTTTATATGACAGGCGAGGCATTCAATCTTGCTGAAAAATATCAAATACCGGTAATAATAATACTTGATAAATATCTATCCGAGAGCCATTTTAGCTATGACGACCTTGATCCATCAAAAATCAAAATAGAAAGGGGAAAATATATAAGATCAGAAGAAGAATTGGGCAATGATTATTTAAGATACAGGATAACTGATGACGGGATATCTCCCAGGGCAATTCCTGGAATTGAAAAAGGCCTTTATATTGCCAATACGGATGAGCACGATGAATATGGTTTTTCTGATGATTCTGCCCAGAACAGGAAAAATATGGTGGATAAAAGATTTAAGAAAATAAACAGACTTATGAAAGAAATACCTGAGCCAAAAAAATATGGTCCCGATAAAGCAAAGGTAACAATATGGAGCTGGGGGTCATGCAAGGGACCCGTACTCGAGGCTATCAATATGATGAACGGTAAAAAGAATATGATAAATATGGTGCATTTTAATTATATTTATCCTTTCAGGGTTGATTTTTTTGAAAAGAATTTTTATGAAAATAATATGAATATCATTATAGAAAATAATAAGACTGCACAATTTTCAAAATTGATAAAAATGTATACCGGTAAGGAAATAAAGACAAAAATTCTTAAATATAATGGAAGGCAGTTTCTTCCTGAGGAGATAGCGTCGGCAATAGATGAATTAATTTAAAATTAAATTTTTACGGGGAAGTTTTGAAGAATAACGGCATAAATAGTAATTATGATTTAAAACCCGGTGATTTCAATACCAGGATCAGACCGGCATGGTGTAGGGGATGCGGTAATTTTGCTATCTGGGATGCTCTAAAAAAAGCATTTGTAAGTTTAAAGTTAAAATCCCATGATATTATTATAGTATACGGAATTGGCTGTTCGGGCAACGGAACAAATTATATTAAGACGAATGCTTTTCATGCTCTTCATGGAAGGGCTCTTCCGGTTGCAACAGGGGTAAAACTTGCAAATCATAAATTGGAAGTAATTGCCATGGTTGGGGATGGTGATGGTATTGGTATCGGTGGAAATCATTTTATACATACATGCAGGAGAAATATAAATATTACCTGCATCTTACATGACAATAGAGTTTATGGACTAACGACAGGCCAGACTTCTCCAACGAGCGATGAGGGATTTCAAACAAAATCCACACCACACGGTGTCCTTGAAGAACCAATAAACCCCCTGATGCTGGCACTTGCAGCCGGAGCTACTTTTATAGCAAGAGGTTTTTCGGGAGACGTAGTACAGCTGAAAGGTATAATCGAAAAGGCTATAAGGCACAGGGGCTTTTCATTTGTTGATGTACTGCAGCCGTGTGTTACATTTAACAGGCAAAATACATATTATTCATATATAAAATTGATATATAAACTGGAGGAAGAAAAGAAATATGATGACCGGGATTTCTCTGCTGCAATGGAAAGAGCCCGGGAGACTGAAAGACTGGCGACGGGTGTTTTATATGATACTGAAAAAAGTATTTATGAAGACGGGCTGAAACAGATAGAAAGAAAGCCACTTGTTGATCATGTTATTAAAGATATAGATATTAATAAATTGCTTAAAAGATATACGTAAAATAAATGAATAAAAACATTAAGTCAGGCAAGCTATAAAATAGGATTTTTAAAAGATACAATATTGGGACAGGAAAAAGGAAGTTAATAAATTAATAACTTATTATACGAGGAGGCGCAAATTGGAAAAGGAAGAGCTGCTTATCAAAAAGTTGAAGGCGAATATCAAAGAGTGGGACAGGCATATTGCAGAGGCCAAGCAGAAAATTGATATTTCCAGTGGAGAGAAAAAAAATGATTATGAACAGGAGATAGAAGAGTTCTCTAATAAAATAGCTAATGCAAAAAAAGAAATTGAAAAACTTGGGAAAAGGCTCAAAAGCTGGTAGACTGCCGGTATAAAAAGAAGGAAATAAAATCTCTGGCAAGTATTACCAAATCGGCAGGGGCATAGTGTATGGTATTTAAAAATAATATTATATATTGAAAGGATGATAATGACCGCAAAACTCGTAGAAGATATTATGAACAGGAATGTTATAACCATTACAAAAGAAAAGAGCATATTAGACCTTGCAAGGCTTCTTATTAAAAACAAAATTAGCGGTGTTCCTGTAGTGGACAGTGATAACACGCTCAGGGGCATAGTATCTGAAGCCGATATAATGAATTTTGTGAAAGAAGATGAGATGTTTTTCCCGATGCTGGTTTTTCCTATTTATAATTATACTTATGTTAGCCCTGATATCTATAGGGAAGGAATTGAAAAAAACAAAAAAGCTCTGTCAAGGATAAAAGTAGAAGAAATAATGCGTACATGGGTCAAAAAAGTAAAAAAAGATGATAAAGAAAATAAGGTTGCATCCATAATGACTGATAACAACGTGAACAGGGTGCCGGTGGTGGATGATGAGAATAAAGTAATAGGTATTATAACCAGAAGCGACCTTGTCAGATCAATGGTAGAGAATGATTTTAAAGATTAATTGATGATAGGACTTTTACAGGCACCGGGTGGATATAAGCAAGCATTTAGAATAAAAGAAGGCAGGCCCTTCCGGTTATTACGAAGAGCCTTAGGCCTTTCCAAAGAATTAAATTCTCCAGCCCGGTCCTGTTATGATTTCCCTTTTATATAGATTTTTGCAGCCTGAAAATATTTAAATAGAATCTACTTCTACGTATTTAGCGTAGATATCTGAAGCAGGAATAAGCAGATACTTTTCTCCTTCATGCTTTATCTCGGTTCCTGAAAATTCTTTATAGATTACACGGTCACCGATTGCTATTTCCTCGGATGCCCCGGTTGCAATCCCGATTACTTCCCCTTCTCTGGGTTTTTCTTTTGCTGTATCGGGAATTACTATCCCACCCGGTGTTTTATCTTCAGTTTTTTCATCCAGTTTTATTAAGACATTATTGTTTACCGGCTGAATCCTTTTCATAATAAACCTCTCTTTTTTAAATTATCAAACTTTATAGTTTTATTTACTACGTATTCCTAAAATGTTGTCAAGTTTTGCCTTGTCGAATCCTACCACTATCCTGCCTTCTATATCCGTTTGCGGGACTCCCATCTGCCCGCTTCTTCTTATTAACTCCTGACCAGCTCTTTCATCCTTTGCTATGTCAACCTCTCTAAAATGTATCCTATTCTTCATAAGATAAGATTTTACCGCCGCACACCAGGAACAGGTAGGGGAGGTATAAACAACTACCCTGCGCTGTTTTCTTCCATCATCCTTTGCCGGATTAGATATATGCGTATCGTATAATAATGACATATAATATTGTTTATCCTGAACCCCGTGAACGATATTAGAAATTTTTCCATTCTTAAGGAATAAAACAGTTGGTACGGTAGTTATATTATAAACAGGATGTATATCCCTGGTCCTTGTTGCGTTGACTCCAAATATTGGAGCATCTGGATTTTCCTCTTTAACCATTTTTAATGCATCATAAGCTTTTTTGCTTTTCCCGGAAGAATCTGTATAAAAGATAATAATCAAAGACTCGTTATCTTTTTTTAACTTTTCTAGCTCTGTTTTATCTGTTATTTCTTTAATCATAATAAAAAAGCTTCTCTATTTCCTTGTTAAAAAATTTTAAATTATTTCCTCATAAAGTTCTTATTAAAATCAATCTTTTCCTTAACCCAAAATAATACTACCTTTAAACGTGATATCTTGAATTTAGATCGGTAATATTATTTTATCAGGAGATACAGGGTTCGTATAATCGGAAAGATGATATATATTTGTTGTACCTTTTTGTACCATAAATCCATATTAGACTAAAAAAAATATACCTAAAAGGTAAATAACAAAAACCCCTTTCCTTTCAAATAAAAATTCCCATTTTACGGTGGTCCAGTAACATCAAAAACAGGCATTCTTTATCTCCTTTACATTTATGGCCGTATTTTCGTATGTATTATGACGAACACGAATTTATTTGTCAATTAAAAAAGCCTTTTATAAAGTAAATATTTTTATCTTGAAAGACTGGAAGGAATATATGACACTATATTACAACCTGTCCATTAATTCCTGCATCTCTCTGGCGTTCTCTACCGCGTAGCCCTGTACGTCGTTGTTAAAATAAATAAAAGAATAAAATCCTTTATTGTGATATTTAATTATTATTTCTGCAAATTCTTTAAGTTCGTCTTCTGAGTATTTTGATGAATATAATTTTTTGCTGCCGTGCATTCTTATATAACAAATTTTGCCTGTGGAAATATCCTTATAGGGAAACCCCGGTGAAGAATTTATCACAATACCGCAATTGCTGTTGTCTAAAAGGCTGTATATACTGGAATCAAACCATGAATCATGCCTGAATTCGAAAACATATTTGTATTTTTCCGGTAAAAGTTTTAAAAATTTTTCTAATTTAGTGTAGTCCTTCCCCTGATTTGCAGGCATCTGAAATAAAAAGATACCAAGTTTTCTATCAAGTCCGGAAGAATATTCCAGAAGCTTTCCAACAGTTTCTTCACAATCCTTAAGTTTTTTTAGATGGGTTATGTATCTTGAAACCTTGACAGCAAAGATAAAATCGTCCGGGGTACTATTATGCCAGTTTTTAAAAGTTTCTTTCTTTGGAAGCTGGTAGAAAGTATTATTTATCTCAACTGAATTATAGCTCTTTGAATAATAACCGAGCCAGTCTTTCTGATCCAGTGCTTTTGGATAAAGCTTTCCCCTCCAGCTTTTGTAATTCCATCCGGAAGTACCTATATATATTCTCTTTTTCGTCAGACTCATTGCTGCAGGCTTTCTTCTTTTACTACTTTTGGATTCTCTGTCATTTATTACATTTTTGTATAGCAGGTTCTAAATTTTAACTATCAGTTTATTCTAAGAAACGGCTTTGCATAAATGTTAAAATTTGAACCGGACCACAACTTGTACCTGTTAAGAAATCTTTCAATCCTGACATATTGTTAAATTTGAAAGGATCAAAAACTATTTGAGTATAACATTTAATTAAAATTATGTAAAAAGTTTTACATAAAACGTTTTTTGTAATAAAATATAAAAAGTATTTTATTGAAATATATTGGAAAGCAAAATAACCAGGTAATTATTTAGACCTTGATAATAGGAGTATATTAAGAAGCCAGTATGATAATTAATTGTAAAATTATTATTTCTAAAAGGAGGAAAAATGGCAGTAGCAAAAATATCAGAGATAAAGGCATCTTCACCGTTAAGTTTTGATGATGCGATTAAGGAGGGGATGAAAAGGGCAAGTAAGACACTTAGAAATATAAAATCTGCCTGGATTAGTGATTTTGAAATCAGAGTAGGAGATGACGGACAAATATCGGAATACAGGGTATTGATGAGAGTTACTTTTATCCTTGAAGATTAATGGCAGTATCCTGGTTATATTAGAGTAAAAAGAGTTAATTCTTGTGTGAAAAGCATGCAATATATTAGGGGAAAAAAGATGGATATCCGGAGTTCTGGGAAATTTTATTTAAAAGAGATAAAAAAAATAAAATTATTAAGCCCGGAAGAGGAAAAAAATCTGGCAGTTAAAATAAGAAATGGCGATAAGAAGGCCAGAAAAAAGATGATTGAAGCCAATTTGAGGCTGGTAGTAAGCATTGCACAGAATTATATGGTAAGAGGCCTGCTTTTTCTGGATCTTATCCAGGAGGGTAATATAGGACTTATGAAAGCTATCGAAAAATTCGATTATACCAGAGGATATAAGTTCTCCACTTATGCAACCTGGTGGATAAGGCAGGCTATTTTCAGGGCAATAGCTGATAAATCGAGAACCATAAGAGTTCCGGTACATATGGTTACCAGGATCAATAAACTTAAAAAGGCGGAGAAGCTATTGATTGAAAAATATGGAAGGGAGCCTTCAGATGAAGAGTTATCGGAGGAAACAAAATTTACTTCAGAAATGGTTACAAGATTGAAAATATTAAGCAGTAATTATCCACTTTCTATAGAGATGCCCGTGACTGATGATAGCGATACAAAACTCGGTGATTTCATAATGGATAAGAAAGAGAACAGGCCTGCGGAGATAACATACAGGAAGTGTTCCCAGAGGGATATACGGAATATGCTGGATATTCTTGACCGGAGGGAAAGGGAAATAATTGAGCTAAGGTTTGGACTTAGAGATAGTACTCCAAAGACCCTTGAGGAAGTAGGAAGATTATTCGGCATAACACGTGAAAGAATAAGGCAGATCGAAGTTGAATCACTTGAGAAGTTAAAACAGGACAAGGAGGTTGATAGCCTTAAAGCTTTCTTAAGGTAGCAGCTGGTTGTTGTATATTAAAAACCGGGGACCAATAATGATTATGTAGATTTATTCAAATATATCAAATCCCATGAAAGGTGAGGAAATATGAATGAGCTTGCAAAGCATATACATACGGATGATTACAGAAATGAGAAGCATGTTCCGGTGATAGAAGCTCCGGACAGCGCTTCAAAAGGCGAGATCATTAAAGTAAATGTCAGTGTAGGAAAAGAAATAGGACATCCAAATACGACCCAGCATCATATAAGGTGGATATCCCTTTTCTTTTTACCCGATGGAGAAAAAAATCCCATACAGATAGGTGATATTCTTTTTGAAGCACATGGAAGTTCTCCAGAGGGAGCAGATACAAGTTCTGTTTATACAAATCATAGCGGTACATTGGAATTTAAGACAGATAAATCAGGTATTCTGATAGCGTCATCATATTGTAATATACATGGACTGTGGGAAAGTTCACGGAGGATTGATATTAATTGACCCGTTTGCCGGGATAATCAAGAAATTTATAAAAAGACCTGGATAAAATGAAGGCAGAACTTATAAAAAAAATAAAAGAAACAGAGAGTGTATTTTCTTTTATTTTTAAACCTGAAAAAGATATTTCCTGGAAGGCGGGTCAGTTTATATTTTACAGTATACCACATAGCCATCCCGACAGCAGGGGCATAAATAGACATTTTACAATTTCATCTGCACCATGGGAAAAAAATATTATGCTTACATCAAGATTTGATTTTGAAAACGGCAGCTCTTTTAAGAAGGCTCTTTTTGACCTTAAACCCGGAAACAGGATTGAGGTATCTGATATCAGTGGAGATTTTTTTACTAAAGATACGGAAAAAAAAATTGTATTCATTGCCGGAGGCATAGGAATAACACCTTACAGATCTATGCTTCTTGATTTTGCACACAGGGGCAGGGCACCTGAAGTAACAGTTCTTTATGGGAATAAAAATAAGGATATTGTTTTCAAAAAAACCCTGGACAAATTGGTAAGAGCCAATAACTGGCTGAACATCAGGTATGTAATAGAACCGGATTTAATAGATGCTGAAACAGTAAAGAACAATGTCAGTGATATGTATAACTGTGTGTATTATATATCCGGGCCTCCAGTTATGGTAAGAAAGATAGAAGACATGCTTCCGGGTATGGATATTAATAAAGAAAATATAAATGTGGATTATTTTCCGGGTTATAAGGATTGATAGGTTTTATTAGCTTGCCCTCACGGCAGATAGCGATAATTGCTTTAGTATATTAGCTTAACACAGGGGATGACTATTCCGTATCAGTAAATTGAGATTTTAAATAGTTTAAGGAATTTAATGTATGACGTAATAACAGTTGGTTCAAACACTGTTGATATATTTGTATATACTGATAAAACAAGAACATTCTCCATAAAGACACTGGATGATGAAGAACGCTATATAGCTTTTCCAATAGGTTCTAAATTAATAATAGATGAACTTGATTTTTACACTGGAGGGGGAGGTACCAATACTGCTGTATGCCTTTCCAGACTGGGCCTTAAAACTGGTTATCTGGGTAAAGTCGGGAAAGACATCCAGGGGAGTCAGATTCTTGAAAAACTGAAAAAAGAAAAAGTAGATTTTTTGGGAGTCAGGGGAAGTGATGAAAATGAAAAATCGGGGTATTCAGTAATACTTGATAGCCTTGAGAAAAGAAGGACAATCCTTACTTATAAAGGTATAAATAATTTTGTTTTTTATGACGAGATAGATATTGAGAAAATAAAAGCAGACTGGTTCTGTATGACAAGCATGATGGGCCAGTCATTTAAAACCCTTGAAAAAATTGCGAATTATGCAAGTGAAAATAATATAAAGGTATTATTCAATCCCAGTAATTACCTCTGCGAAAAGGGAACAGATTATCTGGAAGATATAATCGGGAACACAAATGTGCTTGTACTTAATGATGAAGAATCTGACTTACTTGTAGGCAGGAAGGGAAAATTTAAAAAACTTAAATCCCTGAAGGAAATGGGCCCGGAAATCGTAGTTATTACAGCAGGCAGCGAACAGGTTTACTGCCTGGATGACAGGGATAATCATTTTATATTGTACCCTCCGGAGACAAGAGTGGTTGAAGCTACGGGTGCGGGAGATGCATTTGCGGCAACATTTCTGGCAGGCCTGATAAGGAAAGGAGATACAGAATATGCCCTTAAACTGGCCGCCATAAATTCGCAATCGATACTCAAATACAGGGGTGCAAAAAAGAAGCTTCTTACATATGATGAGGCAGTGGAGAAAATGTCACAGATAGAGATTAAAATTGAAAAGAAAGAATAAGAGTTGGGGAGAGATAGCCAGGAGGAATAGCAGTAGATGGATACTATGGTTTTAAGGTATTTTTTTAATTAAAGTATATAAATATTAATATATAAGTGTTGTTATTTATATAATAAAAAGTTAACATATACAGACAAAACTTTTTATAAATATTGATTGAAAAATGGATAAAAATAAACGGGACAGCAAAAAAATAACCATTCTTGATATAGCAAAAAGACTGGGCATATCACCTGCTACAGTATCCAATGCCCTTACGGGGGAAAGGTATGTAAAGAAAGAAACAATAGAAAAGGTAAAAAAATTAGCCGTGGATCTTGATTACAGGCCTAATTTCATTGCCAGGGCATTAAGGAGTAAAAAAAGAAATATAATAGGTCTTATTACTTCAAACATACGCAATCCTTTCTACGCCGAAGTAATTTCAGGGGTAGAGGATATTCTTTCAAAAAAGGATTATATACTTGTGATAAACAGTACCAGTTTTAATAAAGATACAGAGGTAAAAGGTGTAAAGCAGTTTAATAATCTTCTTGTAGATGGTTTTATTTTTGTGGGAGGTTTAAGTGATTTTACCCATATCCACCAGCTGCTGTCCATGGATACGCCAGTTGTACTCATAAACCGGAGGATAACAGGGTCAAAATATACTGAAATAACCATTGATTATAAAAAGGCAATGACAAAAATGGTTGATTTTTTGTCAGATAAAGGGCATAAGGTAATAGGTTATGTTGGATGGAAAAATGATTCTGCGATAATACCCATAGAAAAATATTCAGGATATTTGGAAGGTCTGAAGAAAAATAATCTGACAGAAAATAAAAATATTATATTTTCAAAAGATAAGATACCTATAAGGGAATTCAGGGAATACAGAGAATATGCCAGGGAGATCTATCCGGTGATATTAAAAGAAAAGGTTACTGCACTGATAGCTCAGACAGATTCAATAGCACTTGGACTTATGGATGGCTTCCGGGAATTGAAAATAAAAATTCCGGAAGAATTATCTATTACAGGATGTGGAAATATAAGTCAATCAAGGTCTTTTTACCCCCTTCTTACGACAATAAATATCCCAAAGATAAGAATGGGTAAATTTGCTGCAGAGGTGCTTATCGACCTTATTTCAAGAGGAAAGAGCAAAAAGCAGACCATATATTTAAAAAGTACTATAATAAAAAGGGCATCTGTTGCTGATATCTCATATTAGGTTTCAGGGTAATTCTCCAAATATCTGAATTAATCCCAACACGGATTTCAATATTTTATTGAAAAAAAATCTTAAATATGATAAATTAATTTTATTAATATAAAACGTTTTTGATAAAACTATTTATAAGGAGGTTGAGATTATGCCTATAGAAAGATGGGGTGCTTGAGGTTTCGATACCCAGGGTTGAACCTAAAAAGCCAAAGAAGATAACCGTTGAAGCTGGTAAATGATAGATTAAAACATGGGAAAAGATAATGATTAAAAATCCAAGATTTAAGTTATTCGGGATAGAAGATTACAGACAATATATAGGAGATAAAAAGGTTGAACAGATAAAGGAGAAAGCGGATCCTCTTAAAAATTCGTTTGTATCACACTGTAATTCGACTCTTTACGGAGGTGGAGTAGCTGAAATCCTCGCACCTCTGACAATCCTTATGAACAGGATTGGTATAAAGACCGAGTGGCGTGTCATCCAGGGTACACCAGATTTTTTTAGCATAACCAAAAAGTTCCACAATGCACTCCAGGGTGACAGCGTGAATCTTACTGACCTTAAAAAGGAAATTTATGAGTGGGTATTGAAAGAGAATTCTTTAAGAAACAGGGCAGATCATGATTTTATAGTAATACACGATCCCCAGCCTCTTCCGTTAATAAACTACTACGATAAAAAGCAGCCCTGGATATGGAGATGCCACGTAGATCTTTCAGAGCCTGATAAGAATCTTTTAAACTATTTGAAAATGTTTATAGACAAATATGATGCAGCGGTTCTTACTCTTAAAGAGTATGACCAGGACTTTAAGCCTCCAAGGGTATTTTTTAATCCTGGCATAGATCCATTATGTACTAAAAATAGGGAATTAAGTGATTCTGAAATTATTGACAGACTTGAGCATTATAGCATATCCTGCGGTCTTCCACTGATTGTCCAGATATCGAGATTCGACCATTCAAAAGATCCAGAAGGCGTGATAAAGGCTTTTAAAAAAGTCAGAGAAAATATAGATTGTAATCTTGTACTGCTGGGTAATGTGGCAACAGATGACCCTGAAGGTGAAAAGATATATAAAAGATTGCTTGATTATCAGAATGAGCATATCAGGATTCTAAGTGTCCAGGATTCTGCACTGGTAAATGCACTCCAGAGAAAGGCAACAGTTGTCGTCCAGAAATCACTCAAGGAGGGATTTGGATTAACCGTAACTGAAGCAATGTGGAAGAAAGCAGCAGTAGTGGGAGGAAATGTCGGAGGGATAAAACATCAGATCGATGACGGTAAAAATGGATTTCTTGTCTCCTCAATTGATGAGACAGCAGAAAAAATAGTAAAACTTATTGAAGATGAAAATTTGAGGGAAGAAATGGGCAGAAATGCAAGAGAAAAAGTCAGGAAAAAATATCTTCTTTCCAGCTGTCTTGAAAACTATCTAGATCTCTTTAATTCTTTTGAGACTATTTACAGGCTGGATTATAAGAAATGAATAAATTTTTTCCGTCATGTTTATTCCTTTATGCAGGCCGATTAATTAGCTGATCCGGACAGGTTTACTTTATTTATTCGCTTCTAAGTTTTGGAGAATCGAACCATGAACCTGCTATCTGGATTTCGCCACCGGTTTTCTGCAGGGTTATTGTGAACCGTACATCATCCGGTTCATCAGTATATTTTACATTATAAATAATTACAATATAGCCGCTTTTTCTTTCAGCAGTTATCATACTTTTTGAATCTTCTATATAATTACCTATTATTTTTTCAAATCTTTCTGAGAGCTTTTTAAACTCCTCTTCGGGTAGAGCTTCCATCATCTCTTTACTGAGATCTTTTGAGAAAGATTCATAATCATTATTATTTATAGCTATAAGATAATCTTCGGCGGCTGTTTCAGCAAAGGATATATATTCATCCTCAACTACGCTCCCTGAACAACTAAAAAAGGATGGTATTAAAAGCAGGCATATAGCAATAATATATATTGATATTTTTAGCTTCACTAAAATCTCCAATCTGAATTTTCATAGCGATGTCTGTATATATTATATTATAAGGACCGTAATTGGTATGAAAATACTATATCTTAAAGTCTGCAAGAGTAGTTCAGGTAAAAATAAAACTCCAAGTAATCTTTTGCCATTGTTTACACTTTAGGCTAATCAACTACTTGGAGCCTCACTTTAGAACTTTTCTAAGGGACTTTTTAAAATTTAACTTAATTCATAAATTCTTTCGAATCTATATTTCAACTAAACTTTAAAAGTTGCCTTCTTTTCTAAAGCAATTATAAATTTATCAAATATATAATATCATGTCAATAGCAAATTAAATTTTTGTCATTTAAGTTTTAAAAGTGCACACCTATATTAGGATTTAAAGTTTAAAAGTGCACACCTCAAGCTATAATCAGACCAAAAACAGAAAGGTCAGTGGTTATGGCACAGATTCACAAGAGATTTGATGACGGACAAGTAAAAGCACTTCTTGAAAAGTACATAAAAAAAGAGGTGGAGAGAAAATATATCGAAGAGATACTGGGCATTAAAAAAAGAAGGTTTTTTGAACTGTTAAAAAGCTACAAGGAGAATCCAGATTCCTTCACCTTAAAGCACGGGAGAAAAAAGCCCACAAGAAGGATAGATAAAAAGACAGAGGAAGCCATACTATCTGAGCTTAAGATAGAAAAAGACCTCATAGATTTAGGAGATAATCCCATAGTAGACTATAATTACAGCTATATAGCGGACAGGCTAAAAAGTAAGCACCAGACCAAGGCATCACTTCCCACAATAATAGACAGGGCTAAAAGATATGGATACTACATAAAAAAGAAAAAGAAAGCAGCCCATGATCGGGAAGTTGTGACAAACTATGCCGGGGAACTCATACAGCATGATAGCTCCCACCACAACTGGAGTCCCTATTCTGATAAGAAGTGGTATCTTATCACTTCCATCGATGATTGCAGCAGATTCCTTCTCTACTACAACCTGGTGGAATCAGAGACATCCTGGGCTCATATATGCGCTCTGGAGGATGTGGCTCTTGCCTGGGGCCTTGCCTATTCCTACTATTTTGATTGTCATTCCATATTCCGCTTTGTGCAGGGAAGGGATTCCTTCTGGAGAAATCACTACAAGGTTACAGATGATGTAGATCCCCAGGTAAAAAAGATATTGATAGACTTGGGGATAAAGGTAAGGTATGCACTGTCCCCACAGGCAAAGGGAAAAGTGGAAAGACCTTACAGATGGCTCCAGGACAGGATTGTTAGGACCTGCGCCAGAGAGGGTGTAAAAGAGATTGGTGATGCAATAGAGATCTTAAGAGAGGAGGCTGAAAGATATAATTTCCGCCAGAGGCATTCTGTTACTGGAGAGGTTCCCTATTACAGATTAAAAAGACTTACAGAAGAGGGAAAGAGCCTCTTTAGAGAATTTGTCCTTCCCTCTCCATATCTGTCCTCAAAGGACATATTTGCCTTAAGGGACGAG
>JAGYMN010000025.1 GCA_018400395.1 Actinomycetota bacterium | reverse complement strand
GATGACATCCCAATTCTAATATTCTAATCAGGTCATTATGGATAAGGTTGTGTAGTTTATTTTTTTATTACATGATTGCATTAAACTAAATTAATACTGGCTTATGAACATTAAGGTGCGACAGCTGTGATAATTAAGGTTTCCTAGTGACTAAATAAGTCATGGGAAAGGGTTATACAGACGGGCGTCTTGCAATTACAGGAGCGATACGAAAATATCTATATGATAATCCATCAGCATTTGATCCTAATAAATTTATTAATATTATAAATTTTTTTATAAATTCTTTGTTTGACAAAGTAAAATACTATACATATAATTATCCTGAAATTATATAGATAAACCGGCATAAGGAAATGCCGGGAATAATGAAGGTAAAGAGGCCTTCTTAAAGCATAACAGAGATGTTTTAAGAAGGTTTTTTATTTGGGGAATATGGTGTTTTGAATGGAATTTGGAAGTATAAGATTAAGGCAGGAATCAAATAGGTACAGCCAGGAGTATTTTTCAAGATACAGGATACCTTCAGGCTGTGCTATATTTGGTATGATGGATCAGTCAGGCGGAAGATTTAACGGAAGCCAGGTAATTGATGGTATTGCACTTATGCATGAAAGATCTAATGGCCTTGGCGGGGGATTTGCAGGATATGGAATTTACCCACAGTACAAGGATGACTGGGCTTTTCATATAATATATGATGGTCCTGAAGCCAGATGCCTTACCGAGGAGAAATTAAGCAGTAATTTCAGGATATTATTTAGCGAGGAAATTCCTACAAGGGAAGTAAAAGGTATTGAAAATCCCCCGATGATATACAGGTATTTCTTAAAACCTGCAGACTTTGCATATTCAATCACCAGCGGCAGACACTCTATTAAAGCAAATACTTATCAGAAAATACTTAATGATAATGAAAGATTTAAAATTATGGAAGAAGATTTTATTGTAAGCTTTGTTATGGAGGTCAATTCAGGACACAATGGTTCTTATATAATATCAAGTGGTAAGAATATGGGTATATTTAAGGGAGTAGGCTTTCCTGAGGATATAGGAAACTTTTTTAAACTTGAGACCTATAGGGGGCATTTATGGATTTCCCATGGAAGATTTCCTACGAATACTATTGGATGGTGGGGAGGATCCCATCCTTTTGGATTACTAAACTGGTCTGTTGTACATAATGGTGAGATCTCATCTTACGGAACTAATAGGAGATTTGTAAGCGGATTTGGCTATAAATGTGTACTATCTACTGACACAGAAGTAATTACATACCTTTTTGACTTAATTGTCAGGAAACAAAATATAGATCCCGGGATCTTACATCTCATACTTTCCCCACCATTATGGGACGAAATAGAGAGAATGTCTGAAGATGAAATGAAACTCGCAAAGATATTAAGAATATTGTATGGGGGAGCACTCATAAATGGACCTTTCAGCATAATCACTGCTACAAATGAATATATGTATGCCCTTAATGACAGATGCAAGCTAAGGCCTCTTGTAGCTGCTAAAAAGAGTGACTTTTTATTTATTTCAAGTGAGGAGGCTCCAATAAAACTTATCTGTCCTCATCCTGATATTGTATGGCACCCTGGTGGAGGGGAGCCTGTAATAGGAAGGCTTAATAAGAATTCAGCAATAGATCATAAAGAAAAAATAGTTGAGGATATCCTAAATCGGATGTGATTATTTTTTATAATCCAGGAGGCAGCAATGGCATTAAAATTAACAGAATCTGAATTTGAAATAGAAAGGGATCCGACAAAATGCATATCCTGCAGGATATGCATAAAGCAATGTGCAAATGGTGTACATGAATATAATATTGACAAAGATACAATAATTAGTGACAGCAAGAAATGTATCGGATGTCATAGATGTGAAAGCATGTGCCCGACAGGAGCATTAAAAATAAGTGAAAGGAAGGCTCAATTTAAAACAAATGCTAACTGGTCAGCAAATCATATAAGAAATATCTATAAACAGGCTGATACCGGAGGAGTCGTACTAACAGGGATGGGTTCAGATAAATCCTACCCAGTATACTGGGATCATATATTATTTAATGCATCTCAGGTAACAAATCCTTCAATAGATCCTCTAAGGGAGCCTATGGAAATAAAGACTTTTATTGGTAGAAAAGATCTGAAGATAGAGTTTGAAGATGATGGAGAGGTTGGAAATATAAAGCTTAAAACAGAAGTTTTTCCGCAACTTGAGCTTTCAACACCAATAATATTTTCTGCAATGTCATATGGTTCAATAAGTTATAATGCATGTAAATGTCTTGCAGCTGCTGCATCAGAATTTGGGACGTACTTTAACACAGGAGAGGGGGGCCTTCACAAGGACCTGTATCAATATGCAGACAATGCAATAGTGCAGGTGGCTTCGGGAAGATTTGGAGTTGATGTAGATTATCTTAATATGGGAGCTGCTATAGAGATAAAGATCGGTCAGGGGGCCAAACCGGGTATTGGAGGGCATCTTCCCGGTGGGAAGGTAACGGGTGATATTTCAAATACAAGGATGATCCCACAGGGTACAGATGCCATATCTCCAGCTCCACATCATGATATATACTCTATAGAAGATCTTGCACAGCTGATACATGCCATAAAGGAAGCAACAGAGTGGCAAAAACCGGTAGGTGTAAAAGTTGCAGCTGTACATAATATAGCACCGGTAGCGAGTGGCATCGCCAGGGCAGGTGCAGATTTTATAACCATAGACGGCTTCAGGGGAGGCACAGGTGCTGCACCCCTTGTAATAAGGGACAACGTGGGTATCCCTATAGAACTTGCAATAGCTTCTGTTGATGAAAGGCTGAGGGATGAAGGAATAAGACAGGATGTTTCAATACTGGCAGCAGGTAGTATTAGGTCAAGTGCCGATGTGATAAAGGCAATAGCACTGGGTGCAGATGCTGTATGCATAGGTACAGCTGCCCTTATTGCACTGGGATGTCATCTATGCCAGAAATGCTATACAGGTAAATGCAATTGGGGAATTGCCACCCAGGATCCATATCTTACTGGCAGGCTAAATCCTGAAACAGGAACCAGGAGGCTTCTGAACCTTTTAAGGGCATGGTCCCTTGAGCTAAAGGAAATGCTTGGAGGTGCGGGCATTAATGCTATTGAAAGCCTGAGGGGAAACAGGGAACATTTGAGGGGTATAAACCTTAACGACAGGGAACTTTTAATTCTGGGAATAAAACATGCTGGAGAGACTTAATCACATCGAATAAAAGTGCATATAAAAATAAAAGGCAGGCATTTCTGTTTTAGGGGATTTTAAAAATCATCTGATTTCCAGAGAAGGGATTGGATATGAAGGAATTAATAGACTCAAAGGGGCTTGGATACAGGGAGTTAAACGGGCATATCAGGAAGATACTGGGCCTATCCAGCAGTGATTCAGGGAATAGATATGCTGGCATGGAAATTTTACTGAAGAACGTGTGTGGTCAGAGATATATCGGTTGCGGGCTAAAAGGTGATCATAAAATAAGCATAGAAGGTGTTCCAGGAAATGATCTGGCTGCTTTTATGGACGGGCCTATTATTGAAGTTTTTGAAAATGGACAGGATGGCATAGGGAATACCATGAACTCAGGGAAAGTGATAATCCATGGTGATACGGGAGATATTGTAGGATATTCCATGAGGGGTGGAGAAATATATATTGAGGGAAGCGCAGGATTTAGATGCGGAATACATATGAAAGCATATAAAAAAAAGACACCGGTTATAATAATAGGTGGAAGTGCTGGAGATTATCTGGGGGAATATATGGCAGGAGGAATTATAATACTGCTGAGCCTTCGCCGGAAAGGGGTAGATAAAGTTTTCGGTACCGGTACTAATAGGGCAGGATATCATATTGGGTCCGGAATGCATGGGGGGACAATCTATATAAGGGGGAAAGTAGAGGAATATAAACTGGGAAGAGATGTAATAATAGATGAACCGAAAGGGTCTGATATTGATATACTATATGAATATATCGGAAATTACTGCAATTTTTTTTCGGCTGATGCCAGCAGCATAAAAGTTGAAGACTTTATCAAGCTCATTCCATTCTCCCACAGACCTTATAAAAAATTGTATACTTATTAGTTTTATTGATAGGCCTTTATTATTTGAATTAAACTATATACCGGGGCACCTGTTAATTTCGTAATATTTTGTCATTGATGTTAAATATTTTTAATATACTAAATTTTTATATGGTAGTTTTCCTGACCGATGAGAAACCTGCTAAGATCAGGGTATGCTTTAATATTCCTGACAGTGGCTGAAAATTTTCTGAACCCGTAGATAATATAGGAAATCCCTTTTTTTGTAATAGTTACTGCCGGTATATCCCTTAAGATTATAAAAGACGGGATGGAAAATACAAGAAAGAAAAAGGAGGTTACCAGAAATGTGATTCTTATATTAAAAATGTTATCCTGCTGTAATCCCCCTCTTATAAATGGAATTACTATAATCAGTATCAATAAACCTCCGATATAGCCGAGGGCAAATCCAAAACCCGATACTATTCCTATTGTTTTTCTGGTGGAAAGCTGTGTTAAAAAAGAATTATAAAACATCATAGAGGTCTGATAAAAAATATTTGTAAAAATAAATAGTGTTACTGCTGCTGCCACCATTCCTTCTTTTAGAAAAAAAAGCAGGGCCGTAAAAAATATACAGATAAGGGTAAGAACTATTAAGAACTTGTTTTTTGACCTTGAATTATCTGCTATCGCTCCGAAAACATGAGCAAGTACTGCTGTAACGGCCATGGATACGCCTACGGCAATACCCCACATCAAATCGCCAAAGTTATGGGGGTAGAGCCCCGGAGTTATTATTATATTGGTAAAATATACAGGAAAAACAACAGTAATTATTATTACTGCAAAAGAGGTATTTGCCAGATCATATAATGCCCAGGAAATTACAGAGATTCTGAATAATACCTTTACTTTTTCCCTGATGTCTTTAATATTCATTCAGTTACTCCGGGTATCCCACCGGTATTACATAGAGCACCATATAGCATGAGGGTAGATCTAAAAGTTTCTTAATGGAATCATCATAAAATGCTCCTACCGGAACAGCACCAAGACCCAGTGCCGCTGCCTGAAGAAGTATGTTCTGGCAGGAATGTCCTGCTTCCATATGCACGTATCTTATCCCTCTTTCCCCATATCTGGCGGTAGTCCTTTCATATACTGCAGTAATTATGATACTTACCGGTGCTTCCGAGACAAAGCTCTGGTCCAGGCAATATTCAGAAAGTTTTTTTCTGAGGTCGTCCCGGGTAAGTTTTTCCAGCCTGTGACCAGCTGGCCGGTAATGATATGCTCCGTCTTCTTTTATTAAAAACAAATCCAGTGGATATAAAGCTCCGGCTGAAGGAGAAGCTCTATAACCAGAAATTTCTTGTGTAATTCCCTGACCAGCCCATAGAAGCTGGGAGATTTTATCCAATTCAAGATCGATTTCAGAAAAATCTCTAATAGACCGTCTCTGTTCAAGCGCTTCTTCTAGAGAAAAATTGCTTTCAGTAACAGGTTCGGGAAGAGCAATCTCTTCTTCTATATACAAAATATCCACTTCCGTATTAATTTTTTTAAAAATACTATACCTTATATATGATATTGCCTGTTTTGCAGCTCTGCAGGAAGTGAACGGAAGCATAGAAAGAATTAGAATAGATATAAAAAATATGAATATAATTTTTTTACCAGGCTTCATAATAATATACCTGAAGAGTGAAGGTAACCTATCTATTAAAATTATACTCGCCTTCAATGAAAATTATAATATAGTTTGCCTGTCTTAAGGTAAAATTTTAAAATAGAATTAAAAAAAGAAGAAAAATTAAAAAATTTTCGTCTAGAAAACAAACAAGGTGAAAAATGAATGATTTCAATCTTAAGATTCCGATGCACGGCAAAGCAAAAAGTCGGGTGACCGGGGATAACATTGCCATTAGATTTGGGAGTGGAAGCATAGACACGTTAGGTACCCCCGCGATGGTAGGCCTGATGGAAAATGCTGCTGTGAATGCTGTTGATAAAAATCTTCCTGAGGGTTATGCAACAGTAGGGATGGAGCTCAGCATAAAACATACTTCTCCTACGCCTGAAGGGATGGAAATCACTGCGATAGCTGAACTTACAAAAGTGAAAGGTAAAAAGCTTTTTTTCAAAGTGCAGGCTTTTGATGAAATTGAAAAGATTGGGGATGGCACACATAAGAGATATATTGTAGAAGTTGATAGATTCAGGAAAAACGCAAATAAAAAATTAAATAAGTAATAATACAATAATATTATTAATAAATGTTATAATAGCAATAAATATCCAACAGGCAGGAAAAAATGAGTATATTTTTACTATACCAGTATATAGTGGCTGGAATTTTATTTTTTTTGATGTTGAACTTCATTATAAACAATCTTCTTTTTAAAGATACTTCTGTTTGTGTCCTTCCTGAAAGTTTTTTAAAGAAAAAGCCCCTCGTATCCGTACTTATTCCTGCACGGAATGAAGATAGTAATATTAGGAGATGTATTAACTCACTGCTCAGGCAGGATTATCCTAATCTTGAAATACTGGTTCTTGATGATAATTCCACTGACGGGACCGCAGAGATAGTGGATGAGTTATCTAAAAAGGATAAGCGCATAAAGCTTTATCACGGCAAACCGCTGCCTGAAGGCTGGCTGGGTAAATCCTTTGCATGTTATCAGCTTTCAGAATATGCCAGAGGTGATTACCTGGTATTTGTAGATGCAGATACTCTACACTTTCCTAATTCAATATCTTCTTCTATTGCGTGTCTCTTAAAATACAGGGTGGATGCACTTTCTGTATTTGCCAAGCAGATAACAGTAAGTATTCATGAAAGGATGGCAGTACCATTTGGAAGTTTCATGATTCTTGGATTTTTACCTCTTTTCCTTATAAGAAAATCAAAAAGTGCTCTTTTCTGCACAGCCATTGGACAATTTATGCTTTTTAAAAAAGAAATATATAAAGCAATAGGGGGACACAGATCGGTAAAAAGCAAAATACTTGAAGATGTTATTATTTCAAAAAAAGTAAAGAGCGCAGGCTACAGGTTTATGATATTTGATGGTAGAAACAACCTTTACTGCAGGATGTATCATAACTTCAGAGAAGTAATACGCGGTTATTCAAAGGTATTGTTCCCTGCATTTGATTTCAGTATTTCAATGATGTCGGCAGCCATTGTTTTTGTTATAGCAGTGTACCTTATGCCATTTATTATGCTGCTGCTTTCAATACTATTTTCCTGGCCCCATGTATTTATTAATATTATTATAGTTCAGATAATATTTATAATGATAACGAGAATAATCCTTGCTTTCAGGTTCAAGATGAAAGTGATAGATGTATTCCTTCACCCGCTTTCAATTATTTACATAGTATCTATTGCAGTGAATTCTATTTTTCAATTTAAGTTTGCTACGGGGGTTAACTGGAAGGGAAGAGTTTGTAATATCCCAGAATATGAAGATGGGGAAGACCTTAAAACAGCAAAAGACCACTTCGGATAAAAATATGGTAATAAAGTTGTGTATCTAAGAAAAAATGGAAGTATCTTAGATGCCAGATTTTCGTAAGCTTGTGATATATTCATCATCTGTTATAATTAAAAGAGCTTTTATATAAATAGACAACTTATGAAAGTTGTTTATTTTTTTTGGCAAAAATATAATAAAATCAATGGAGTGATATCGAAGTGAGTGGTTTGGCAGGAATAGTCAGTAAAATTTCTTGCGATAATAGCAGGGATAAGACAAATATGCTACTGGAAAAAATATCGCATAGAGGCGGCCAGAGCAGATTATATAATATCTCTGGGGGTTGTATCGGAATAAATACTAATTACGATCAGGATGAAAGATCAGGTGGCAACACAGTACTCCTGGACGGTAGAGTTTACAACCTTGATGATATTATAAAAAAATATAAGGTTAAAATAAAAGATGCTGAAGTAACTGATGCACAAAAAATAAGTTTGCTTTTTAATTCAGCAGGTGAAGGTATTTTCAGAGAATTTAAGGGTTCTTTTGCCATGATTATTGTTGATGGAAGAGAAAATATTTATATTTTAAGGGATGTTATAGGGAAAAAACCTTTTTATTATCATACAGGCAATAATACAATTATGTTTGCTTCGGAGGTCAAATCCCTTATTGGATCAACAAATGACATATTAGAATTCCCTCCGGGTGCTTATATGAAAAATTTTGGAGAGCCTGAGATAATAAAACAGATAGAGACTGAGAATTATCCAATACTGGAGGATATGGATCTGGATACCCTTGAAAAAATTTTGAAAAGTCATCTATTAAAATCCATGGAAAGCAGGATTCCTGATAGAAATATGGATCTGGGTGTATGGCTGAGCGGCGGCCTTGATTCTTCCATTGTAGCGGCTCTTCTTAAGGAATTTACCGATAAGATAAAAACGTATTCAGTTGGCTATGAAAATTCACCAGATCTTTTAGCTGCCAGGGAAGTAGCAAAATATCTGGGTACCAGTCATACAGAATATAAACTTGATACAGATGAGCTCTTTAAAAATATACCGAAAGCAATATACTATCTAGAATCTTATGATGCACCGCTTGTAAGAAGTACGCTGGGCAACATGATAGCTTCGAAACTGTCATCTTCTTCCGACATGGTATTCTCAGGAGAAGGCGGAGATGAGCTTTTTGCAGGTTATAATTATTTTTTAGAATATGACTGTCCAGGGATAATACAACAGGAGCTTGTAAATGCTATAAACAGTCTTCATAATACTGCCCTGCAGAGAGTTGACAGGGTAGCAAATGCTTACAGAGTCAATGTAAGACTGCCACTGCTTGATGAAAATCTTCTTGATTATGTATTGAAAATACCCGTTGATGAAAAAATAAAAAAAGATAAAAATATGAGTAAGTATATACTGAGAAAGGTTGCCTCTGATTATCTACCTGATGAAATAGCATGGAGGGCTAAAGATAAATTCTGGGAAGGGTCCGGAATTGAAGATACGATAGAAAAAAAAGTGGATTCTATTATATCTGATGAAGAATTTTCTGAGAAAGCAGTTTCTTCCGACAGCCCTTACCTTAGGAGCAAAGAAGAAGTTTACTATTACAACATATTCAACGATTTTTATTCAGACGTAAATGTGAACAATATACTTTCTTTTACCAGGGATTTTAATTCTGACTGATCCAGCATAAAGTCTTATTTAATTTAAAATTTACTGTATCTTAGAATTCGTTTTTACAATTTTTAAAGATTGCTGACAGGGCACTGTCAGCAGATTATTGTTCTATTTGCTGGATGGTAGTTTCCATAATTCTGTATTTATCCTGCAGGTATCTATTAATCTCATCAAAAAGCGCCTTACGGTAATCGGTTCCATTATTATCACTGACGGATATATGGGCTGAAAAAATCAGCATGTCTGTGGTAATGGACCACAGGTGGACTTTATCCATTTTTGTTATTTGAGGAAATTTTTGCCTCAGGTCCTTTTCGATAATATCTACATTCAGGCCCCTCGGCGCCATTTCAAGCAGTATGTTAGAGGACTCCCTTAAAATTGTTATCGACCATACAAGTATCAGGGCTGAAATACCCAGACTTATCAGAGGATCCAGTATATTCCAGCCTGTGTAGAATATTATTATAGCTCCGATAACGATTCCCACGGAAGAGGCAGCATCTCCTAGCAGATGATAAAAAACACTTCTTATATTCAGGTTTGCTCTGTAGCCGCTCTTTAGTATAAGTATGCTCGCTACATTTACGGAAAGACCTATAAGTGCTACAGCAAGCATCTGAAATGCATTGATATCTGCTGGATTCATAATCCTGCGGATAGCCTCATAAACTATAATGCCTACGACCAGTAAAAGAAAAATACCGTTTATGAAAGCTGCAAGCACCTCTGCCCTGAAAAGTCCGAATGTCCGGTGATGACACAGGGGTTTTTTGGCAACGGCTGCAGCTATTAGTCCAATGGCTATTGCAAAACTATGGGTAAACATATGACCGGCATCACTTAAGAGGGCAATACTTCCGGTAAAAATCCCACCTGCAACCTCTACCAGCATAACAACCAGTGTTATTATAAGAGAAATTGATAATTTCTTCTGTGCGACGTTACGGTATTCGAAAAGTTCTGATGGACTGTCAGGTTTACGACTAGTTTTAAAACCGTTCATAAATGTTCACCTAACGGGAATATAATATTTACGGATAGTTATTATATACTACCTTATTTGGTGCAATAATCAAATTTGTTCTTTTTTAGCTTCTTCTCGGAAACTGCTATAAAATATTATATATGCAAATTTTAATAATAGAAGACTAAAAGAGACCTGCAGGCGCAATAAAAAAGGGCCTAAAGCAAAAATCCTATGCTGCTGATGTATCATCATACTACGGAGAAGACGGGCCGGGTATGGCTCTTATACAGGAGTATGATGTTATAATACTCGAGCTAATGCTGCGGGGATGGATGCTATGAAAGTCTGCATGAAATTTAAGTCAGAGAAAGATTTCCATTCTTCTATCCTGATGCTTACAGCAAAAGGAAAGGGTAGAAAGTCTAAATATTTTAGAGTATAAATTCGCGGTTTCAGCTGGAGTCTATTAATCAAGTAGATAGTATATGGGGCAAACTATATTTTCTGATAAAACTGGTTTCTGAGCCTGCCCCATTCTTTACAATGATTATTACCACCTTACTGTAGCGCATATCCCGATGAGGGATCCCAGAACCATTAGAATTCTGTATAACCTTTTCACCACAACCTCCTTTTATCCTAAAATTAATATAAGCTACGTTTTTTGCTGCATATTTACAAGGGGTTGTGCTATAAATATCCTGCTTTATATAGTACTTATTGTTTATATTTAATTTATTATAGTAATGTAATGTCATTATAACATAATAGTTATAAAAATTTTAGATATTTATACTAATTTCTAAAGAAAATTAGAAAGTTTTAATGACAATATAGCAGGCTGCAGGGTGAATCCCTGAAAATTATAAGGCAGGATACTTTATTTAAGTCCAGGTAATGCATAGATAAATAAAAAAGGGGCTTGTAGAAAGATAAAAGAATGCCCTTACGGGTTAGTATTATATAAAAACCATTTCTTTAATAAAGATAGCTTTCTTGATATTATTATAAATAAATCATGATAGGCAAATTAGTGGAGGCAATGATGGAATACAGAACTCTGGGAAGGACTGGATTTAAGATATCAGAAGTATCTATGGGAACATGGCAGCTTGGAGGAAAATGGGGAGAAGAATTTAATCAAGAAACTGCCGGAGAGATTCTTGAAAAAGCTGTCGAAATGGGGATCAATTTCATTGATACAGCTGATGTATACAATGACGGCAGGAGCGAGATTGCCATAGGTAAATTTTTAAAGAAAGTAAAAGATAGAATATATGTAGCGACAAAGTGCGGGAGAAGGCTCGATCCTCATACTGCTGAAGGTTATAACGAAAAAAATATTACAGGATTTGTCGAGGATAGTTTAAAAAGGCTTGGTGTGGAAGCACTGGACCTTATTCAGCTACACTGTCCTCCAACAGAGGTATATCACCGGCAGGAAGCCTTTGAATCTCTTGCTAAGCTCAAGACCATGGGGAAGATATTGAACTACGGCGTAAGTGTTGAAAAGATAGAAGAAGCCCTTAAGGCAATAGAGCAGCCGGGAGTAGCAACAGTGCAGATAATCTATAACATATTCAGACCCAGGCCGGCTGAAGAGTTTTTTGAAAAGGCGTATTCCAGAAATGTCGGAGTAATAGTTAGGGTTCCGCTGGCAAGCGGACTTTTAACGGGTAAGTTTACAATGGATACAGTTTTCAATAATAAAGATCACCGAAATTATAATATCGATGGAAAATATTTTGATAAAGGTGAAACATTCTCGGGGGTACCGTATGATATAGGTATCGAGGCTGTTGATAGGTTAAAGGAGATTTTTGGCCAGAACAATATAACTGCATATGCCCTTAAGTGGGTTATTTTAAATGAATATGTAAGCTGTGTAATTCCCGGGGCGAGCAGTTCAGAGCAGGTAGAATTTAATTCAAGAGTTTCAGATATGATGCCCCTTACCGCTGACGAGATAAGGCAGACAGGAGAGGTTTATAAAAAATATATAAAAAAGTATGTCCACCATTTATGGTAGTTTTAATAATCTGTAAAGCCTGCCCCTGTTGAATCTCTGAAGCATTATACATGGAAGATTTGCAAAAGTTGCATAGAATATCATTATTATTCCAGCCCACCATATATTCCAGAGGAAAAATACCGGTGCAGGAAGCATAACCAGCCAGTGTGTAAGTTCTGCCCTTTTTGTCTCATAAAGAAATTTTTCAAGATATACTGTATCTTTGCTGCCCAGATTTTTCTTTGGGAATCCTCCTTTAAAAAGGCTCCCTCCGTCGGGTATAAAAGTTTTACACTTTTTAATCCTGAATATTTTCTGGTATATCATTCCCTGATTTTCCCATGATCTCATCCTGAAACACCACATTTCTTTCCTGAAGAATGAAAGAGGTATTTTTGTACACAGATATGATATTCCAAGGTGCAAAACAAGCCACACAAAAATATCAAGAAATATTATCCAGAAATGAGATAATTGAAATGGCGGCATGATTTGCTCCTCCCATAGGTTATGTTTTAATTTTTCTTTCCTTCCACGTCACTTTTCTTTTGAATAAAGTAAGCATAAGGGAATAAATAAATATTATTATGAAAAATATCATAGGCAGTGGATAAAATATTAAAGCAATAGGGCTGAAACTACCAATACGGTAAGACATCCAGTAGATCTGGAGCACAAAAGCGGTATAAAAGATGCCGGCAACTACAAGTGAAAAAACCCCTGCCGGTGCCAGTCCGTTTATCAGTGCATTGATAGGGAATATTGCTCCGAATATCCATGCTATAATCAATATAAGGACAGGTATTGATGTAGATTTTGCACCGGAACTGAAACTTTTTGACCAGCCCGAAACAAGTTCTTTTATTCCTCCGGGATACATCCTGAAATCAATTGTATTTTTACCGCCTGCACAATTAAGTGGAATACCTGATCTGACAAATTTCCTGCCTATTTCGATGTCTTCCATAATCTTGCCCTTTATACTCTCATGACCGCCAATATCGAAGTAGTCCTTACGGCTGCAAATAAGACAGGGTCCAAAAGCGCCTATTGGTCTGACCTTCTTCTGAAGGGGCGTGAAAGTCCCCATTCCGGCTATAAGTATTATGTTGAAAAAAAGAGAAAGATTTTCATATAATTTTCTTATCTTATGGTACGGCTGAATGGATACAACCCCCTTATTTTCATTAAGGCATGCTGTTATCCTTTCAATTCCATCTTCTCTTAGAATAGTATCTGCATCAAGAAATAAGAAATATTTCCCCCTGGCTTTAAGGGCTCCATTATAACATGCCCAAGATTTTCCCACCCATCCATCCGGAAGTTCTTTCAAATTTATGACCCTGGCACCTGATCCAGCTGCGACATATTCTGTAAGATCACTGGAATCATCATTTACCACTATGACCTCCAGGGGACTTACAGTCTGATTATTAATTGATTCCAGAAGGTTTGATAAATTTTTCTCTTCATTTCTGGATGGAATTATTATAGATAAAAAGCTGTATCCATCTTCAGCTTTTATACAGGACCTGATTTTTTTGCACCCGGGGATCTTCCAGAGTATTATAAAACCAAAAAGCCAGAAAAGACCGTGAATGATTATGCTTGTGTAGCTCATCTTCCACTAACCTTCTAATTCAGATTACATATAGCAAACAAATGCAACAGGACAGCTGTTTTACTGATTACTTTAAGAACCAGAATATTGGATTTCATGTTAATTATTTATGCAATGTTATGCTGGCTGCATAGTGCCTGCAAACACAAGCCATGCCAGAAGTGATTTTGCAACAAGGCTCAATATTATATAACCCCTCTCACCATAAAGGTAGTTGCTCCATCTACCTACTTTTTTATACTGCAGTACCATATTTACCGGAAAAAGATTAAAAAGCACAAAATAAGTACCGAATATTGCATAAACGAACCATGGAATCTGTTCAAGAACGCCGGGAGTCTTTACTGCGGAGCCCAGGAAATAAAGAAATACTACAATCCATGGTACGGCGCCGCAAAAACTTCCAATAATAAAAGCAGTCCAGTTTGTTTTAGATGTAGTCTGATTGTGAATTTCCATCATAAGCCCCAGGAGGTTCATCGTAGCATTTAGTCCGACAATGGCCACGATAGTGCCAATATCCCTTGCCCCGAAAAGCATTGAAATTATGACTATCATTACCGATGAACTGAGTGCATATTCATACCACCTGAAATAATTTATTCTTTTCTCAAGGCTTGAATTATAAAAATTATTTATACGGGGAAGAACTACAAGAAAATGGGCAATTGCAGATAAAAACAAGAATATAGATACAAAAGCACCGATAGGAATAGATCCTATAGTGTCAGAATCCAGAAACAGTCTCATCTTTTCTGTATCATAGGAAAGAAAATAATAGTCAACAGGCAGCTTAAATTCTTTGATATTTGTCAGGGTAAGTCCCATTACCAGCATAAATACTGCCTGAACGAAGTGAAGCACTGCCATAGATGTGTTGAACCTTCGAAGATACGGGAAAGTTATCTTTTTTTCAGTCATATTTCTACCCCCTGGTA
>JAGYMN010000024.1 GCA_018400395.1 Actinomycetota bacterium | reverse complement strand
AAGTGCTTATAAAACTCTTACGGATTCTGACTGTCAAGCGAGAACCAATCATCATATATTTTCTGATAGGTGCCGTCTTCCTGCATTTCTAAAAGAATATCATTTACCTGGTCCCTTAAAGGGCTGCCTTCATTAAATACGATGCTAAAAGACCTTTCAGATTTTATAATCTCCAGTACTCGGTAGGCGCCGGCGTTCTCTTTTATAATATTTTTCCCCACAGGCAAAGATATAAGTATGCCGTCTATATTTTTGTTTTTAAGCTCATCCAGCATAACCAGGACCTCCTTGTATTCCTCTATTGTATAGTCCTTCAGATAATCCGCGGCGATGTACTTTACCCCGCTGTCTATCATGCCGATTTTCTTTCCCTTTAGGTCCTCCTTGATCTTTAGCTTTGCATCGGAAAGGACTATAAGCATATACTCCATAATATAATAAGGGGCTGAAAAATCTACCAATTCATCACGGTCCTCTGCTGCAGAAACAGCCGATATTATCATGTCAAGCTTTACATCTTCAGGGATCTTGTAAGTAAAATCCCAATCAATGTTTACAAGTTCCAGCTCTTTCTCCAGCCTGGATGCTATCTCCAAGGCAATATCAATGTCAAAACCCTTTATTGTGCTATCTTCCGTGAATTCAAAAGGAGGGTATGAAGCATCTGTCCCTACAAGTATACTATCCCTGTATATGGTGAGCTGCTGGCTGCTGTCATTTACAGTATCTTCTGATGCTGCTTCCTGCCTGGTGCAGCCTGCAAGTGGTATTGAACCTACAGAAAAAAATATAGTTAAAATAATAAAAAGTACAGATACCTTTAATATTTTTCTGTCTCCTGCCATTAGATATTACTTTCCAGAGATACCCTGTGGTTTTATACAACCGCTTAAGGGTATTTAATTTGTATTATATATTTCAAGACGCCATTTATATTTTGTATATTTTGCTATATGTATAAAATATTTCTATTCTATACTATGTTATAAGCTTCAGCAGTAGGCTGCTTAATTTCTTTCTTTGCAGCTATATTATTTCTTTTGGTTTAGGAAGCTGCATCGCTGTTACAAAATGGTCTGTAAAACTCGGAAATACAGTAAGCTCCAGATATTTTGTTTTTTTGGCTATACTTTCAGCCTTTCTTCTCTGGCCGTTTGAAAGTAATACCATCCTGGATCCCACTCCTGCAGCATTTCCAACCTGGGAAATTTTATCCAGTCCTACCATCGGAAACATCCCGATATTCATAACATTCCTGGGATCTATGTATGACCCAAAGGCTCCTGCAATTATAATCCCGTCTATATCTTTGAAATTTATATCTGCATTTTCAAGAAGTATATCAATACCTGTCCTTATCGCACCTTTTGCCAGCTGTATCTCCACAACATCCTTCTGTGTTATGGTGATGACGCCATCGTCACATGACAGTTTATCCGACCCCTTCTTTTCCCCTTTCTGATCCGGTTCTTTTTTATCTAAAACCTCGCTCCCGTTGTCATCTCCCGGGTGTGCCAGAATAAACTGATATTCATCTTTATCATCCCTGCACAGGTATTTGCTGTCTCTGTTGAATTTACCCCTCTCATTTATAAGCCCTGTCCTTAAAAGCTCTGCTACCGAATCAAGTATTCCCGAACCGCAAATACCGGCAGCAGGTTTATCATTTATGGTCTGAACTGTAGGGACAAATGTATCCTCGTCTATTATAACCCTTTCTATTGCTCCTGGAGCAGCCCTCATACCGTACCTTATCTGTGCTCCTTCAAAAGCGGGACCTGATGCCGTGGAAACACTGGTTATGGTACCGTTGCCTGCAAGGGCAATCTCTGTATTTGTGCCTATATCCACTCCGAGATAATTTCCTTTCATGCTGTCAATACCCGTGGATAGTATCATTGCAAGGTGGTCCGAACCTACAAAACCTGCTATTGGTGGGGGTATGTATATATAGGCACCGGGAGCCGTATCTATTTTAACTTCCCTTGCTTTTACGGAAAGCGGGTCTTCTGCCAGTGTCACAAATGGGGAAAGACCAAGATGTCTTACAGGAAAGCCCAGTAAAAGGTGGTGCATTGCAGTATTTCCAACAACTGCCATTTCAAGTATTTCAGAAGTCTTTATGCTGTTTTTCGAGCAAAGTTTCTTTATGCCTTCCCTGATCCCTTCAACGACCACACTCTGTATCTTATCAAGACTTTCGGGGTCCTGCATTGCGAAGTTAATCCTGCTCATTACATCTTCCCCGAAGCTTATCTGGGGATTCATTACCCCTTTGCTGTCCATTGTTTTACCATTATTAAGGTCCATAAGGAAGATGGCTATCTTTGTAGTCCCCAGATCCACTGCGATGCCGTAAGACCTTTCTGTACTGTCACCGCCCTCGATATTTATTATCTCTCCATCTCTTACAGCAACTGTAACATCCCAGGAATTCTTGCGTATGACATCCGGCATCATCTTTAAAACTTCAAAATCAATATCCTTTATGAAAATATTATATTCAGACTCCAGCACCCTCTTTATCTGGCCCAGGTCCGATTCGGGTTTCTCAAGTGTGGATCTTTTTAGTTTAAGGTGATATTTCTTCACAGGAGGATCTACTTCTAATTCCTTTTCTACCCCTTTTACCTGGAGTTTCTGCTCTTCGCTCAGGGAAGATGCAGGTATATATATTTTCATATCCCTGTCGAATACCTGCTGGCATGAAAGCCTTACACCGTTATCTATCTCGCTTTTGCTGAGCATTTTCTCTTCCCTGCTATTAGGGGGATTTATATTTTTATCCATTATTATTATGCGGCACTTTCCGCATACACCCTGCCCTCCGCAGACTGTTTTTATGCCTATTCCTGCTCCCACTATAGCCTTCAGCCCGTTTGTAGGCTTTTCAAGCGATATCCTCTTTCCTATGGGCTCGACGTCTATTTTGATCTTACCCTGCACTTTTTTTTCATTCATTTCTTAAAAACTTCCTCCAGACCAGTTTCTTTATTTTATAAGATTTCCATTTAGTTTAATCGTTAATATTATAATAATTATTCATTTTTAAAAAGTATATATTTACATATATTTGCTACACTACGGCTGTTAATAAAATGGATTTCCTTTTATCATGATATTGCCTGCTCTGTATAATTCCATAATCAGGCATTATTTCAACCCAGGGATTTAATCCATTAAAAGATCCTTACCTTAATAACAAAGCATCACAACAGCTATTATTATATTATAGCATGCTTGAAAACTACTCCCCTGAATGTACTGCTGTACTGCAGCCTTTCAGGAATAATTTATCGAAGTATCCCCTTTAATAATACATTTTCCTTTGCTGTTAATGTACTTAAAAAAATTTTTAATATTACAGATATATGTTAGAATAACAATATATTTGTTATATATTATTCAATAATGTCTTAATTAATTTTAGGTTTTTGGGTTTTAATAAATAAAAATATTGTTGTATAATATAAGTACAGGGTCGATTTAATTTTTACTAACAAATAGTATAGATCAGGCAGGCTGTTCTTAATGATATAACCAAAATGTTATTCAGAAAGCAGGTGAGAAATATGACAAAAACAACAGGAAAGAAAAAATCTGAAGAAATAGGTATAAATGGCCTAAACAGCATAAGCAACCTTGAAGCTGAAATAATGAAGATTGTCTGGGAAAAGGACAGGGTTACAGTGCGTGAAGTCCATGAGACAATGCTAAAAAAAGAAATCGCAGACAAAGAAAGTGATTTTATCCCCTATACAACTGTTATGTCTACAATGACAACCCTCGCTGATAAAAAACTACTGAAACAGAATAAATCGGCAAAAACATATATATATACGGCAGCAGTTGATAATAAAGAACTTTCAAAGAGCATAATTAAATCAGTTTCAGACAAGCTTCTTGATGAAAGTACAGGTAGAATGGTGTCTAAATACCTGTCCGATTCCAAAAACCTTACAAAAAAGGGAGTAGAAAAGCTGATGAATGAAATAGACAGATCCTGAAACGGGCCTGTTTATTTTTTTATTTACAGGTTTTACCCTATAATTTAAGACCCATCTGCATCCTGGCAGCTTTCATGGTGTTTTTTAACAGCATTGCTATTGTCATTGGACCCACGCCTCCCGGAACCGGTGTTATGTAGCTGGCTTTTGGTTCAACTTCCTGAAAGTCGACATCGCCTATAAGGGTTGATCCCTTTTTATCAAAGTCTTTTTTCCTCCATTTAAGGAGCCTCTCATCAGCTTCTTCCTTTGTTATCCTGTTTATGCCTACATCGATTACCACGGCACCCTTGCTTACCATATCGCCCTTGATAAGATTCGGCCTTCCCGCCGACACTATAAGAATTTCTGCATTCCTTGTATGCTCGGCCATTTCCCTTGTTTTCGTATGGCAAACTGTTACGGTGGCGGATTCATTTATAAGCAGTACTGCAACAGGTTTGCCAACAATAACGCTCCTGCCAACTACAGTTACCTCTTTACCCCTGATTGCGATATTCTTCCTCTTGAGCATCTCTATTATGCCGGAAGGTGTGGCAGGGACAAGGCAGTCTTCGCCGGCCAGTAATCTACCCATGCTCATAGGATGGAATCCATCTACATCCTTCTCCGGGAAGATTGCTTCCAGTACCCTGTTTTTTTCAACCTGGGGGGGCAGGGGCAGCTGAACAAGTATCCCATGTACATTTGTATCATAATTCAGCCGGTCAATCTCTTTTAATATATCCTCTGTTGATATATTTTCAGGCATTCTGATAGCCTCGGATTTTATTCCAACTTCCTCACAGCCAAGCTGCTTGTTTCTTACATAGACCTTTGATGCAGGGTCATCACCCACCAGAATAACAGTAAGTCCCGGCCTCATTCCTTTCTGTCTTACGATTTCAGCAACTTCCGAGGCCACTTCATCTTTTATTTCGCTGGCTATTTCAGGCCCGCTTATTAATTCTGCGATTTCATCCACCCCCTCTTATAATATTATTAACAGGCTACAGTAATTTCTGGTTGTCCGGCAACCTGTTAAAATTAATAACTTTTTAAGATTATGCCATAATAAGGATAAAATATGTAGTATTTGTTACAATTTAGAACAAACCCACAATATTACCATTATCGTCTATATCCACTTTATTTCCGGCAGGTTCTTTTGGAAGACCCGGCATCGTCCTCATCTGGCCGAGCAGCGGATAAAGGAATCCTGCGCCTGCCGAGGCCCTTACATCCCTTATAGGTACGGTAAAGCCGGTTGGTCTTCCCTTAAGATCCGGGTCATGGGATAGAGAAAGGTGCGTTTTTGCCATGCAGATAGGCAGCCTGTCAAATCCCTGTCTGGTATAAATCTCTATTTTCTTTTCAGCTTCCGGTGAGTAATCCACGCCATCGGCTCCATATATCTCTTTTGCTATAGTCTCTATTTTCTTTTTAATCGGCCAATCAAGAGGATAGAGGAACTTAAACTCAGAAGGTTTTTCTGCTGCTTTTGCTACAGCTTCTGCCAGTTCTATACCGCCCCTGCCGCCTTCAAGCCAGACCTTGCTAAGCACGGCATCTTCGGCTCCTGCTTCGAGTGCTTTCTCTCTTATCACATCAATCTCTTTTTCTGTATCCGATTCAAAATGATTTAAGGCGACGACTACGGGCACTCCGAAGAGTTTCATGTTTTCTATCATCTTCTCAAGGTTTTCACAGCCCTTTGAGACGGCTTCTATGTTTTCCTTTTCCATAAGATCCCTGTCAACACCTTTACCCGGAACGAACTCAAAGCCTCCGCCGTGCATCTTAAGGGCTCTTACCGTGGCTACTATGACCACTGCATCTGGTTTCAGCCCGCTGTATCTGCATTTGATGTTCATGAACTTTTCAGCTCCGCAGTCTGCCCCAAAACCGCTTTCTGTGACCACAAAATCTCCCAGCTTTATGGCTACCTGGTCTGCAAGTACTGAACTGTTGCCGTGGGCAATATTTGCAAATGGGCCTGCATGGACGAAGCAGGGAGTATGCTCTATCGTCTGAAGAAGATTGGGTTTGATTGCATCCTTTAGAAGTACTGTCATGGCACCGGCAACCTTAAGGTCTTCAGCTGTTACAGGTTTCCCGTCGTAAGTGGATCCTATTACTATTTTTGCCAGTCTCTTCCTCAGGTCCTTAAGGCCTGTTGTCAGCGCAAGTATGGCCATCACCTCTGAAGCTACGGTAATATCATATCCTGTCTCTCTCGGTATTCCGTTGGTTTCACCGCCCAGACCTATTACTATATTACGCAGAGCCCTGTCGCTAACATCCACTACCCTGTTAAGAGTTATGGAAAAAGGGTCAATATTAAGGTCATTGCCTTTCATAAGATGGGTATCAAGAAAAGCAGCCAGCAGGTTGTGGGCAATACTGACCGCATGATTGTCACCGGTCAGGTGAAGGTTAAAATCTTCCATGGGAAGGACCTGGGAATAACCGCCTCCGGCAGCGCCGCCCTTTATCCCGAATACAGGTCCCAGTGAAGGCTGCCTGATGCATGTTACTGCCTTTTTGCCTATCCTGTTAAGGGCCATGGCAAGCCCTATAGTCGTGACTGTTTTCCCTTCACCGAGGGGGGTCGGAGTTATAGCAGTCACATCAACATACTTTGCATTCGGCCTGTCTTTAAAATCCTCTATTACATCCAGGCTGACCTTAGCCTTATAATTACCGTATAATTCCAGGTGTTTTTCACTCAGACCTATCGACTCCGCAATCTCCATTATATGCTTCATCTCTGCTGCCTGTGCGATTTCAATGTCGCTTTTCACTTGTTTCTCCTTTCATGTTCTTAAATATTCTCCTTTGACGTGCTTACCTCATAGAAACGCGCCCTGATTTGTAAAACTTTTTGCAAATAACAGTCTTTACAAAAAAGTGGGGTCTATTCTGCTCCCCGGTATTAAATATTTTTAATTAACTTACGATATATTAATATAAAATTTTGAAAATAATTCAGACAAAAAAATATGCTTTAGAATTTTACTTCTGCAGCAATAAAAAATTCTGTGTGTATTTTTCCTATTATCAGCACCAGTGTGTAAAATACATTTTTAAATATTATATATAATGCAATATTATTTACAAGTTTTTATTGTATCGATTACACGGTGTTTTACTGCAGCACAGGTAAGATTTTTTAACAGTGTATTATAATTATCATATTGAATATTTTTAAGACGATAAGGTCCCTGCAATTTTATAGATAGCCAGAAACTGCTTATGCAGAAAACCGGGCCGGATTATTTTGTTATTTATAATGCCAGGTTGTAAATATTGATCACGTCCTGCATTTCAAGCCTTATATAATTGCCTATTGGCCCGTAAAGAGTTGCCTTTTCTGCCATTTCTTCGAACTTTTCTTTACCGGCACCAATTTCCCCCAGTGATGTGGGAAGGCCGAGTTTCCTGTAAAATGACACAAGTCTTTCAATACCTTTATTTATTACATCCTCCGGCGTACCGAAACACGGGTCCACGTCAAATACTCTTACTGAAAACTTGTAGAACATATCTATATCCCTGTTATATACATATTTTATCCATGCCGGAAATACAATTGAAAGCGAAGAGCCATGCGGAACTCCGTAACAGGTGCTCAGCTCATGGCCTATTTTATGAGATCCCCAGTCGCCTGTCCTTCCCGTACTTAAAAGTCCGTTATGCGCCAGGTTTCCTGCCCACATAAGCTCAGCGGTGGCATTATAATCCCTGCGGTACTTCAGTGCCAGAGGTGCATTTTCCATAACGGTTCTCATGGCAGCCTCGCACAGCCTGTCGGTAAGATCAGTATTTTTGGTTCTGGTAAAATATCTTTCCATTACATGTGCCATTATATCTGCAGCGCCGCTTGCAAGCTGCTGGTCCGGAAGGGTAAAAGCAAGTTCTGGATTTAATATGGCAAAAACAGGTCTTATGAGGTCACTGTGATACCCTTTCTTTATCATCCTGTCCTCGTTAGTGATTACTGCAGCATCACTTGATTCACTGCCGGATGCAGGTATGGTGAGTATCACCCCTACCGGAAGTGCGGTAACAGGTACTGCCCTTCCTGTTACAAAATCCCACATATTTCCACCTTTGTATGGGACATTGAGGGCGATAGCCTTGGCAGAATCAATAACGCTGCCTCCTCCTGCTGCAAGGATGAAGTCTATTCCTTCTTTCCTGCAGATCCCTGATCCTTTAATGGTTAAGTCCAGCCCCGGGTTTGGTTTTACACCGCCCAGCTCAAAGAACTCTATTTTTTCTTTTTTTAGGGATTGTATTATCCGGTCATACAGGCCCGACTTCTTTATGCTCCCCATGCCGTAATGTAAAAGGATCCTGTCCGAGTACTTTTTAACCTCCTTGCCGACAACTTTGTGGGTATCTTTTCCAAAAATTATCCTGGTCGGATTTTCAAAAACAAAATTTTCCATTATACCTGCTCCACCGGTCCCATATATCTGAGTATTTTCATTTCACTGCTATCTCATGATTTGTGAAGATTTTATTCCGTCACAGACTGCACAATGGTTGTACCTTCCTCATTTTCCATTATCATCAGGGTTATCTCTACTTCTCCTTTTGAAGCATTAAGCGAGGATGTCCTTCCTTCTTCTGTATCAAGAGAATATTCCCCGCTTATCTCCCATCCGCCCAGATTATCTTTGTACCAGCCGAATATTTCATCAACTCCCATTTCAGAAACTGCTGTTATGGAATAACTGGTCTCTTCTCCTTCAGAAATCTTCCAGGAAGTCGTTATCTGCATGCCGCTATATAGTGGTACGTTTCCAGGGAAATCTTCGGGGAGCTCTGCACCGGTCCCGAATTCGGCTTCTCCTTCATCGGACTGTATCTGCATCGATTGTTCATCAGTATCTATATTTACTTCCCCTTCACCGCTCTCTTTTTCTATTGCCCTTTCAATAGCTTCTTCAGTTACCTTTTCTGCTATCTTCTGGCCAACGCACCCTCCCATAAATACTATAATCATAATTGCAGATGCAACTGCTGCAGCCGCAGCTAATAACTTTTTCATCTTTTCTCCTTTTCCGAAGTTTATAACTATATTGTTTTCAAATCCTGAAAATTTATCATATATTTTACTAAAATAGAATACATAAGAGAACTTATTTTTAATATACTCCGTGTACCTGCTATATTCATTCCCTGCTTATTTCGTAAAAGCTCATAAAGGCGTCATCAGGTATCTCAACCCTTCCGATTTTTTTCATCCTTTTTTTCCCTTCCTTCTGTTTTTCAAGTACTTTGCGTTTCCTTGTCACATCCCCGCCGTAAAGCCCTGATGTCACGTCCTTCCTGTAGGGTGCGATCCTTTCTCTGGCTATCACCCTTTTGCCGATAGCAGCCTGTATTGATACCTCGAAGTTCTGCCGGGGCACGACTTTTCTCAGTCTTGATGCAAGCTCCCTGCCGATGTGGTAGGCATTATCCTTATGGGTTATCGCTGACAATTCATCCACTCTGTCACCTGCAACAAGTATGTCGAGTTTGACAAGCTCGGACTGCCGGTATCCGGTTACCTCATAGTCCAGGGAGGCATATCCTGAAGAGATTGATTTAAGACGGTCAAAAAAATCCACTATTATCTCTGAAAGGGGCATAATGTATGTTAGCTCTACTCTTTCCATGGAGATATATACCATATCTGCAAAATCTCCTCTTTTTGATTCCACAAGTTTCATTATCTTCCCAATATGTTCTTTCGGGCTTATAATGGTGACTTTTGCATAAGGCTCCTGGATGTCTGCGATCTTTTCCTGCTCGGGAAAATCAGAAGGCCTCTTCACCTCTCTTACCTCGCCATCGCTTAAAGTTATCCTGTATGCGACATTTGGGGAAGTACTTATGAGCCTGAGTCCGTATTCTCTTTTTAGCCTCTCTTTTATTATCTCCATATGAAGCAGGCCCAGAAACCCGCACCTGAAACCAAAACCAAGGGCATTTGAGGCTTCCGGTATAAAATCCAGGGACGAATCGTTCAAGGCCAGCTTTCCAAGAGCATCCCTTAAGTCTTCATAATCTCCGCCTTCGATGGGGAAAAGACCGGAATATACCATGGGTTTGGGCTTTTTATAGCCGGGGAGGGCAGAATCTGCAGGTTCTGAAAATGAAGTCACTGTATCTCCCACTACAATATGCTCTACTTCCTTTATACCTGTGATCATATATCCCACCTCGCCTGCTGAAATAGAGGGCTTTTTTATCATACCGGGTCCGAATATTCCCACTTCTTCTACATCAGATATTATATTTTCAGCCATAAACCTTACTTTCATACCTGCGGCAAGCTTTCCGTTTACAACCCTTATAAGCGCTACAACTCCTCTGTATGAATCGTACTGGCTGTCAAAAACAAGTGCCTGCAGGGGGCTCTCTTCGTCCCCCCGGGGCGGAGGTATAGATATTATTATACTTTCAAGGACCCGGTCTATACCCTCTCCTGTCTTTGCACTCACCAGCAGTATTTCATCTTTTTCTATTCCCAGTATCTTGCCCAGTTCCTCAGCCACTTCATCAGCTCTTGCGCTCTTTAAGTCTATCTTGTTTATCACCGGTATTATCTCCAGGTCCCCTCCCATTGCCAGGTATACATTTGCAAGTGTCTGCGCCTGTATGCCCTGAGTGGCATCCACCACCAGTATTGCCCCCTCGCAGGCAGCAAGACTGCGCGATACTTCATAGGTAAAGTCCACATGTCCGGGCGTGTCTATTAAATTAAATATATACTCTCTGCTGTCCGGCTTATTCTTATAAAGGACCCTTACTGCATGCGCTTTGATGGTTATACCCCTCTCCCTTTCAAGATCCATGTCATCCAGGTATTGTTCCAGCATCTCCCTCTTGCTCACCGTTCTTGTAATCTCAAGTATCCTGTCGGCAAGGGTGGATTTGCCATGGTCTATATGGGCGATTATTGAAAAGTTTCTTATAAGGTTTTTGTCTGTCAACTTACTTACCGTCCCCCGGGGTCCCGCTTCTGCGGCCTCCCAGAATATTTATTACAAATCTTACTTCATCCATCTTTAAAAGAACAGTGATCCCCACATACACCCCGCCGCCCAGTATTATTGTTCCGGCCAGTGTCCCTATAAGCCAGAAGAGATTCCTGTATGCATAAAAAGAAGCATACCTCCAGACAATATATACCACGCCGCTCATAATGGCCGAGGATACCAGTATTTTGTAGTAGGACCTTATTATCCTTACTGCTCCAAGCTCTCCTATATTTTTTCTGAGTATTACAAGCAGAGCCGCAACATTGAAAATTGCAACAAGGGTGGTTGAAAGCGCAAGACCGCCGGCATCCATAAACTTTACCAGTATCCAGTCCAGGAGCAGATTTATCAGAATTGAAACACCTGCCACCTTAAGGGGTGTCCTTACATTCTTGAAAGAATAGAAAATCCGGTTGAGTATCATAAGCAGGCCGAAAAATACCAGGCCAAGGCTGTGAAAGATAAGTATGAAAGAGACCCTGGCCGTATCCTGCGGGCCGAAATTATAATGCTCGAAAAGAACCTTTATTACAGGGTAAGAAAGTATCACCAGGCCGCATGAAGCAGGTACCATCACATAGCCTATCTCCCTTATCCCCAGGGAGAAGCTTTCTTTGATGCCTTCTATATTATTTTCTGCAGCCTGCCTTGAAAGGAGCGGATAGAGTACTGTAACCACCGCAACAGAGAATACTCCCAGCGGAAGATTTGCCACCCTCCAGGAAAGTGTCAGCGCAGTAGTGTTTCCGCCACCCAGATTGAGCGCGAAAAAATTGTCGACACTGTTGTTGAGCTGAACGGCTCCCAGGCTTAAAAGTATTGGAAACATAAGTGAGAATATCTCCTTTATGCCCTTATGCTTAAAATCGATAACCGGTCTGTAAACCAGTTTTGAAGCCTTAAGCTGCGGGAATTGTATCGCCAGGTGAAGCACTGATCCTATCATCACCCCCAGAGCCATCGAATATATGCCCAGGTCCCTGAACAAAAATACCACACATATTATAGTCACTACATTAAGCATAAAGGGGGCCAGCGACGGTATTGTAAAAATGTTGTGCGAATTCAGTATCCCGGTGGCCAGTCCCGAAAGGCTGAGCAGCACCAGGGAAAATATCATTATCCTGTTCATCACAACAAATTTTGTTATATCCATATTATTACCTGAGATCCCTGACAGAAGCATCCCTATCTGTGGGGACAGGATAAATATAACAGCAGCAATTACAACAAACAGAATAAGCATTATATTTGCCATTGAGCTGACAAAGATCTTCGCATCCTCATATCTTTTTTTCTTCAGGTAAAGCGAATATATTGGTATGAAAGCTGCTACAATAAGCGACTCCGCAAAAAGAACTCTGAAAAGATTGGGAATAAAATATGCCCAGGTGAAAGCATCGACATCATAATTAAGCCCGAAGAAACCTGCCATTATCTGATCCCTTGCAAGCCCGGAAAGCTTGGAAAGAAGTATTGCAATTACTACAAACAGGGTGGCCGAAAATATCCTTTTCCTGGAAATCAGGTAATCTTCATTCATAAATATATCTTTTTAAGGCCTTTTTTATTTAATTCAAGGATTGTATTATAACATCTAAATTAAGCCAATAATAAGTGTTTTTATTTATCTGAAAAAGTGCTAAAATTTATCTTCGTTTGCCATGTAGACTTAATTTTTTGGAGGAAATGCTGATGCCGAATATTAAATCCCAGATAAAAAGGGATAGACAGAATAAAAAAAAGACGTTAAAAAATAGGATGCTGAAATCCAGAATAAGAACCACCCAGAAAGATCTTATAGAAATGGTGGAATCCAAAGATGTACAAAAAGCACAGGATGCATTCAATAAATTAAATAAAGCTCTGGATAAAGCCGTAAAAAGCAGTGCTGTACATAAAAATTACGCTGCCAATAAAAAATCCAGCGCCGCAAAACTTTTAAACAGCCTGAACAAATAGTAAATAACAAGCTGAAAAACACATACAGCCGGGGTTCAGGCGCTTATATCTGTTATGCGTGCTATTATAGTCCTGGAAAGTTTACTTCTTTCAAAAGTTCCCTTTCTTATAGCGATGTCATGTTCATTTAAAATACCGAATATGCAGGCTATTTCGGGAAGCGAATAATTTTTTGAAAACTTGATGTATTTATTGACCATTTTGCCGATGAAATAAGGCGGCATCCTGGTGTTCCTGGATAGATAACCGGTTGCGGAATCTCTTCCGCCCCCGGTTTTTATATACAGCATACTTTTAAACATCCTGTGGGCAAGAGTTGCAAACCCCAGCAGATCCTTATCTTCCTTCAGAACATCTTCAAGGGCTTTAAAGCTTTTATCTTTGTCCCTTTCTCCAATATAATCAACGATGTCGAATATTTTCATTGAGCAGGCCCTGCTTACCAGATTTTTTACAGCCAGGGTGTCTATTTCCTTTTTATCCTCCGAACTTATATATTCAAAAAGCTTGTTGTATTCATTTTCAAGCCTTTTCATATCCAGGCCTACATTTTCGACAAGTAACTCCTTTGCACCGGCAGCAAAGCATACCGAATCCGAAGAAGCCTTTTTTTCAAGCCATCTCATCAGATCACCCGGTGAAGGGGTTTTCAGTTTTTTTACAATTCCGGCCTTTTTTACCAGTTCGGTTATGCCCCTTTTTATCCTCTCATCCGATGCCGTAAATATATACAGCACAGCAGGCTGACCGCTATCTTCTTCCCCTGCGTCTCCACTTAATTCTTCTGTTAATATTCTCTCCAGTATCTTACCGGCTTCAGATGACGCCCTGTTTATATTCTTTACCATGGCAATCTTTCTGGATGAAAAAAGAGAAGAAGAAGAAACAAAATCCTCGAAACCCTCCAGGTCCCTGCTTCCTTCTGCGTCAAAAACCTTTAGATCTGCATCACCTGTAATGCTGTGTCCTTTTATCTCGTCCAGCTTTTTATCAAGCAGGCCCTTATCCCTGCTTATATAAAGATATACTTTTTTAAGGTTTTTAATATATGCCTCCCGGATAGCCTTTCACCGTTATGTTTTTTAATTCTCCAATACTTACCTATAAAAATCAAATTTTTTATCAATTAGAAATTCTGCTGCAAGTGCCCCTGAAAATAAAAGTAAATAGTAAATGAACAGCCTGACGGTTGATAGGTCAGCCTTTTCAATAGCAGGAACCCACGGCCCTGAGAAAAATTCTGCAACCTTTGTTACAATATCAAATAAAACAGGGGTACCTCTAAGTACCGCCCCTCCTGCAGGCGGCCAGATGATACTTAAAAATGCAGAAAGGAAAAGCATGAATATAAGGGGGTAGAAGAACGGCAGTATAAAAACATTTGACAGGGGCGAAATAAGAGGCAGGCTTCCAAAATAGTAAAGCATAACGGGACCGCATGCTATATGTATTGAAATTGTGGCCATTAACGTGCCTGCAAAATAATTATCTGCCATTTTTTTTGTTATTTTAAACAACCCGGAAATTTTTCTGAAAACAGGATAGATAAATACTATTCCCGACATTGCTGAAAACGAAAGCCAGAATCCGGCATCATCCGAGAATCCCGGATTTATAACAAGCAGTATTATAAAGGAGATACAGAGTATCCTGGGTGCCGTGTTTTCCCTGTGCCAGTTTTCAGCAACTACCGCAGATACTGCCCAGATTGTAGCTCTCTGCACACTTGCCTTTGACCCAAGTATAAAATTATATAATAAAAGGATTATTATTATCAGGACAGCAACAGCCGTCTTTTTTGACCTGTTTCCTGCAAACATGTAAATAATAAGTGCAAGAAATGATATGTGCATCCCGGAAATTGCTATAAGGTGAGCGGTACCGCTTTTTTTGAATGTATCATAAAGGTAATCTGATATCCTATTTCTGTTTCCAAGAACAAGGGCCTCTGCCAGATGTGCATCACCGTATTCAAGATATCTCTCGAATGTAAGCTTTACACACCTGTATATATTTTGCCTTAATTGCCATAAAACCTCATAAGGCCTGCTTCTCTCCAGGAAATTCACATCACCATTCCAGGACTTTATAAAGATTCTGTCCCCGGAGTTATAAATTCTTCCTCTTATCTCCAGAAAATCGTCTCTTGATATATTCATCTCGTTAAAACCCTCCAGCCTGACAGTTACAGTAAAATCCTGGAGCCCCTTCGTACTTCTTTCACCTGTGCTGGACTGGATATATTGCAGCTGTTTGACTGCCATGTCAAAACAGGTATTTCCATAAAGGACTGACGGATGATCTGTGACCCGGCCCCTTGCACATACCGTTACCGGCATGCCTGATGCGCCTATATTTTGCATGGCATCCTGAGATGAACCCTGATGGTACGACTGCAAAAACCCGGTTAAAAACAGGATGATTACCGGTACCAGTATAAGAGGGAAAAACATGATCTTTACCTGCACTTGCCAGTAAATTTTTT
>JAGYMN010000238.1 GCA_018400395.1 Actinomycetota bacterium | reverse complement strand
AAAATTTAACTTGACAGGTTTAACCATATTAGTTAAGATACTTATTGTTTTAGTTTCTTAATGATTATTATTTTTTAATATTTTTACTTATTAAAATTAATTCAGGAGAAGAAATGATTGGTGGTTATTACAAAAAAGTAATTCTATTTTCAATTATTGTTGTTTTATTTTTGTCAGTATTATTATTTTTCGGCTGCATGGGAGATGGAGGGTTGTTTAAAGGACAGGAAGAAGAACTCGAGACTTTCAGAGTTAAAAGGGGTGATATAGTAAAGACAGTATCGATTTCTGGAAATGTAGATTCAGGGTTTAGCAATAATTACTCCCTGCAGGCGTCAGGAAAGGTTATAAGATGCCTTGAAAAGGGAGATCACTTTGAAGACGGGGATGTACTCATAGAGATTGATTCAGACAGGCTGGAGCTGTTGCTCGGACAGGCAGAAGAAAATATAAATATTTCAAAAGTTTCGCTTGACCTGGCCAGGATAAGCTATCAGCAGGCCCTTGATTCCAATCATATTGCTGTACAGCTTGCTGAGACCAGTAAGAGTCAGTCAGAGCTGGCTGCCGGAGAAGCCCTTAAGTCACTGGAAAATGCAAACAATATGGCATCAAAATCTATACAAAGTGCCAGTGTGGCTCTTGAAAATTCAAGGGAACTGTTAGAGGCTGCTGAAGATGAGCCGACTATTACAGATCTTCAGATAGAGCAGTATGAAAAAAATATAAGATCTGCGGAGGCAGCATATGAATCAGCAAAATCACAGGCCCGGTCACAAAAGAGCTCTGCAGAAGGTGCATATGAACAATCTTTGCTTAACCAGTCAACAGCATACTGGTCAAATCTTTCTAGTATAACATCAGCAGAATCTCAGATAGCAGTTGCCTCAAAAAATATCCAGCAGGCAGAATCACAACTTAAACTGGCTGAAATAAATTTTGAGCTGGCAGAACTGGATGAGACGAGCTATACAATTTATGCACCCTATGATGGTATTGTCCTTT
>JAGYMN010000237.1 GCA_018400395.1 Actinomycetota bacterium | reverse complement strand
GCTTAATATTTCATTTTGAGGACTGGCTGCGCTTATACGAAGATTTCCGTGGAGGAGACAGGCAAAAGCAGCATCTGTTTCTTTTCTTGCATTTAAAGGCATCCCGGCGCCCTGTGAGGTCATTTCGACTTCAGGTATTGACCCGTCATCCAGGAAGCTGATTTTTTCAACACAGGCTTTCCTCATGGTTTTACAGCCATTTGTTGACCGGTGGTAGAAGACATACCACTGATCATTGAATTCAGCTATTGAACCGTGGTTATTCCAGTTGCCGGGGTTACACCCGTCATTATCGATTATCACACCCCTGTAGCGGTATGGACCTGCAGGGTTTTCAGATGTGGCATAAGCAATGCATGTTGGTTTGTCCTCACGGCTTATATCTGCATATACCAGGTAATATAAACCCTTCCTTTTAGTCATGAAGGCTCCTTCATGGAAGAAATGTTCGTCTTCTGTGAGCACACTGTCCATGACGCTGGCGGGCTCCAGCTCCAGCATATTGGGTTTCAGCCTGGCCATTTTCAGGCTGAACTGTCCCCACAGGTAATATGCCGTACCGTCATCATCAATGAAAACAGCCGGGTCTATCTGTTTATATCCCAGGGTATTGATTGCTTGCCCTTCCCTGAAAGGGCCGAGTGGATCTCCGGCAATGGCCACTCCTTCAGCATTCAGCCTGTCGGGCTGGCAGTAATAGAGATAGTATTTGCCATTTTTTTCTGCACAGTCAGGGGCAAACAGCAGGCTGTTATTATAGGGAACCGCATCCCCGGGTCCGTCTGACGAAAAAACATTTTCCCGGAGTTTCCAGTTCATCATGTCCTCAGTATAAAGAATGTCGTACCTCCATGAGCAATAATAATCACAGCTTTCATCCCTTGAACCGTAGATGTGGAGTTTCCCGTCACCCCAGGCTCGGGCTGAAGGATCGGCAATATAGACTCCGGGCGGACTGATGGGGTTCTGTGCTGATATCAGCAGAAAAGCCGGCATACAGAAAATGAATATACCCAGGGATCGTTTCATAACAAGGGAAAACATAAAAGTACAAAAAAGTAAATAGCTGGGGTGCATACAGCCTCTTAAAAGTATCACTGCTTATTTTATACGATCATGCTATCCTTATCCAGGGCGCTAGTTTTGAGCCGGGGAGAAAACCAAAAGCA
>JAGYMN010000236.1 GCA_018400395.1 Actinomycetota bacterium | reverse complement strand
AACCAGAGTGAATATTAAGGTTACCCCCATTGTCAAGACAAAATATCGACCAGGCTATAGCTACACTTTTATATTAGAAACAATACAATCTTTTCCAAAATATATCTCTGCTGGAGGGCAGTAACCCAGAGCCGAATGTAGCCTCCCGTTATTGTAAAAGCTAAAATAATTATCTATGGATACTGCCGCATCTTTGCAACTCTCATAATCCTTCAAATACACCTCTTCATATTTTAAGGTCCTCCATAATCTTTCAGTAAATATATTATCAAATACTCTGCCCCTTCCGTCCATACTTACTTTTACATTAGCTGACTCAACTTTTTCTACATACTCTTCTGCTGTAAATTGGCTTCCCTGGTCTGAATTATTGATCTCTGGCTTTGCTATTTTAAATGCCATGTCCAGTGACTCTAAACAAAAATCTACCGATAGGCTATTGGACAGCACCCAGCTTACAATATATCTTGAATACCAATCCATTATTGCAACCAGATACATAAATCCTTTTCTCATCGGAATATAGGTAATATCTGTTCCCCATACTTGATTAGGATATGATATATTTAACCCTTTTAGCAGGTATGGATATTTTTTATCTTTACAACTGCTGTAGCTCAGATTTCTTCTGGGACATACTCCCTGTATGCCCATTAGAGCCATAAGCCTGTGTATTCTCTTGTAATTTACATCGTGTCCATCTCTTCTTAGCTTGTGCGTGATCCTCGGATATCCGTAAAAGGGACATTTTGTATAAATTTTGTCTATTGTATTCATTAACATAATATTGTACTCATTTTCACCTTTAGGCTTCCAGTAATATGTACTTCTTGCCAGACCCAACAGGTCGCACTGCCTGTTTACTGCTATCCTGTGATCTGGATCTATTGCTTCAAGCTTCTCACCAGGACTTAGCTCAGAACTTTTTTTTTAGCCATTCCAGTTCTACAGTAAGCTGGCCTATTTTATTATACAGATCAGCAATCAGTTCTTCCTGCTCTGCTGCTCTACTGTCTTTTTTTAATGGATTTTTAAATCCCTCCTGCATTTGTTCTATTCCTTTTTTTCTCCACTTATGCGCCTGTGTCGGATGAATTTTATACTCGCTGCATATCTGGCTTACTGTTTTTTCCTGCCCTAACATTTCTTTTACTACCCTTGTTTTAAAAGCTGGACTGTAAC
>JAGYMN010000235.1 GCA_018400395.1 Actinomycetota bacterium | reverse complement strand
AAAATTCGTTACCCAGCTTAATATACCCGATGTTGAATGTATTCCCATATCGGCTTTAAAAGGAGATAACGTGGTTGATGTCTCTGAAAACATGAAATGGTATCATGGCAAAAGCATGATGGAATACCTTGAAACCGTACATGTAAGTAGCGACCATAATTTCGAAGATTTCAGGTTCCCCGTGCAGTATGTTTTGCGACCCGACAGGGTGTTCAGAGGCTTTTCAGGCAGGATTGCCTCCGGTGTGGTGAAGGAAGGAGATGAGGTAATGGTACTACCCTCAATGAAGAAGTCAGAGGTCAAATCCATAATCACATATGACGGCAGGCAGAAAGAAGCTTTCCCACCGGAATCAATTACCATTACCCTGAAAGATGAAATTGATATCTCAAGAGGGGAAATGATTTTACATCCTAATAATGTTCCAAAAACAGACAGGCATTTTGAAGCTATGCTGGTATGGATGGATGAGACAAATCTTGATTTATCCAAAACATTCTACATAAAACACAACACTAATACTTCCCGGGCCCGAATTGATGAACTGGAATACAGGGTGGATGTAAATACCCTTAAAAGGGAAAAGAAGCAAACATTTGAATTGAATGATATTGGACGTGTCGTTATTACAACAAATAAGCCTCTCTTTTTTGATCCCTACCGCAGGAACAGGAACACAGGTTCATTCGTCCTTATCGATCCTATTACACATAATACATCTGCCGTTGGGATGATACTGGACAAAAGGGCAAGTGATAAACTTCCTTCACGTATAACTGATATAGATAAGGAAAAAATCCGGAAAGGTCAGAGCCTTATCGGTGAAGAAGAAAGAATACAACGTAATGGTCACAAAGGAGCCACAATTTGGATAACCGGATTACATGGTTCAGGCAAAAATGACCTTGCCTATACCCTCGAGAAGGATTTATTTGACCATGGAGCAAATGTCGTTCTTCTCGATGGGAGTGCTGTAAGAACCGGACTTTCAAAAGAACTTGATTTTTCAAAGACTGATAGAGCAGAACATTTGAGAAGAGTTGCCCATATTGCCCGCATACTTAATAATCAGGGTATAATGGTGATCTGCTCATTTATTTCACCAGATGAGAGTATCAGGAACCAGATATTAGAAATTATAAGGAAAGACAGGTTTATACTGGTATACATGAATACTGAATTAGAAGAATGCAAAAAATACAAACCTGAT
>JAGYMN010000234.1 GCA_018400395.1 Actinomycetota bacterium | reverse complement strand
AATAGTACTTTCAGGGAGCCTTCTCTTTAACAGCGTAACATTACTTCTGCCCTTTATTGAACTAAAACCTGCTGCAGCAACTGTTACAAATGTAGTGGTTTTTATCCCTCCACCCGTACCTCCGGGTGAGGCTCCTATAAACATCAGAAGTGATAAAAAGAATAGTGTTGCTGGATTCAATAAAGCTATCCTGGTTGTATTGAATCCGGCAGTCCTTGCAGTAACTGATTGGAAGAAACTTGTAAATATTTTTATATATATAGGTTTTCCTCCTATTGAATCCGGGTTGCCGTATTCCATAACCAGGAACATAAATGCACCTACAAAAATTAAAAATGCTGAAGAGTAAAGAACAATCTTTGCATGAAGCGAAAAGTGCCTCACCTTTACGAATGTGATAATTTCAGATATAACGCAGAAACCTATTCCACCCAGAAATATTAGTATCATAAAGATAAGATTAATTGCAATATCCCCTGTAAAGGATTCAAGGCTGCTGGAATAGAGAGAAAAACCAGCATTACAGAATGCACTGATTGAATGGAAAAGGCCCGACCTCATGGCTCCGGCCAGGGTATAGGAATATCTAAAGTAGAATATAACTGTCATTATTATAAATCCAATAAATTCTATTGAAAAAGTCGTTCCGGCAATAATCATGAAAAATTTCCCTGCGCTGAACGGCTGTTTGGAGCCAAAACTCGAATGAATATAAAATTTGTCTTTTACAGTTATTTTTCTTCCCAGCATAAGCCCGAAAATAGAACCTATGGTCATTATACCCAGCCCACCTATCTGTATTAATACCAGTATTACTATCTTTCCCAGTTCTGTGAAAAAAGTAGGTGTATCCTGAACAATAAGTCCCGTAACACATATTGCAGAAGTGGAGGTAAATAATGCATCTATGTAAGAAATATTACCTCCCCGGGTCATACCGGGAAGTGAAAGTATCACTGAACCTATCAAAATTGCTCCCGCAAAGCCCATAAGGACCTGTTTTGCTATTGACTTTCTGGTTTTGGATGAAAATAAGGGAATGTCTTTCATGAAATCACTATTTATTCAATGAGATATTAATTTTTATGACTGTAAGTTTTCACGCTCAGGTAGCGCTGCTTCCCACCAGTCATCGCTGAACACTTCCGGGTCGTACCACCAGGCCTTGGTGTCTTCGTCAATTGCAGCGCCGCATTCCTCGCAGAACAGCACCGGTGGC
>JAGYMN010000233.1 GCA_018400395.1 Actinomycetota bacterium | reverse complement strand
ACCGAGATAAGCTGTCATGCGCGCGGCGCCGTATCGATTTTCAAAGGTACCAGGACCGTTATAGATGTAGGGGGCCAGGACAGCAAAGTAATAAAGCTGGAGAACGGCAATCCCGTTGATTTCCTTATGAACGATAAATGCGCCGCGGGTACGGGCCGTTTTCTGGAAGTAATGGCACGCGCTCTCGAGATAGATCTTGAACGCTTTGAAGACATATTCCTTACTACAAAGGGCCATGTTGATATTTCCTCTACATGTACCGTATTTGCAGAGTCTGAGATAGTATCCCTGATAGGGCAGGGTGTTGATAAAAACAGGATAATAAGGGGCCTTGTATATTCAATAGCTTCAAAGATTACCTCCATGGTAGAAAGAATAGGAATGGAGGAACCTGTTTGTATGACCGGCGGTGTTGCAAAAAATCTCGGGGTTGTAAAGGCTCTTGAGGAGAAGTTAAAAACAAAAATAAGTATCCCCGATGAACCCCAGATAACCGGGGCGCTTGGTGCAGCTTATCTTGCCCTTGATTTTATTTATTAATTACAAATCCACCCAGACACTGCCTTTTTCCATACTTTCAACACTCTTTGTGATGAACCTGACCCCATCTATACCCATATCAATAGTTGGATACCCGGCTTTAGATTCATCTACCTTTTCACCTGCAAGCTTTTTAATTATCGCATCGGCAAAGGCAGAATAAATATTCGCAAATGCTTCAAAAAAACCCTCAGGGTGACCGGAAGGGATTCTTGAGAATGCAGCAGCCTCGGGTGAGATATAGCCACAGCCGCGTGAATAGATCTGGGGAGGCTGGCCTTTTTTTACAACTTTTAGATAGTTACAATTTTCCTGTTCAAATTCTATTGTCCCTTTTGTACCAAATATCCGGACTTTCATAGCGTTATCATAACCGATTGCTACCTGGGAACACCAGTAACATCCACTTGCCCCATTATCATATTTTACTATTATCTCGGCATTATTATCCAGGTTTCTCCCGGCCCCGAATATATCCATGTTCGCAACAAGCTTTTTTATCTTCAGCCCGGTTATAAAACTTACCATATTCTCTATATGGCTCCCGATATCTCCGACACAATTGGATTTACCTGACTGCTCTGGATCTGTTCTCCAGGCTGCCTGCTTTTGCCCTTCCTTTTCTATGGTATCTATAAGCCAGTCCTGGGGATACTCACCCATAACTACCCGTATATCTCCGATTTCTCCC
>JAGYMN010000232.1 GCA_018400395.1 Actinomycetota bacterium | reverse complement strand
TAAAGGTTTCGGCACTAACTGTGTTTTTGCCACTGAGGACTGCTGCCGAGACAGGTATGGCATTATATTCGGGTTCATAAAGGATGGCTTCGCCTTCAGGGATATCCATTCGTGCGTATGCGGAGATAATGTCGCACGGTGCCCCCGAGCATTGTCCGCGGGAACTGATACCATATTTATCCAGCACCCTGTCAAAATTTTCATAAAAATTTACCACTTTCCCGGATATAAGCTTCATGTAGTCATAGAGCCGGTCTTCTTTACCGGGCAGGTAGAGTGAATCCATGAGCGGTGAAATATCATAGCCGTACACATTGATAAATTCCTCCCTGAGACCATCATACCACAGGCCTTTTGTCTCCACTTCCCAGCTGTCGATAAAATATGCTTGTGGCAAAGTGGTTTCAGGGTGGGGAAATGAATCAAGCATCCTCCCGAAATATTCCATGTAGTTGTCCGGGAGCAGGTGATCCACAACATACCCGGTTTCAGGGAATTCCCACGACCTGCTAATGGTCTGCCTTTCCTTTTTACCGTATTGTTGTGAGGCACGGTCATAGCTAACATAAGAATCACCAAAGGGCCAGAGAGTACCCATTGTAAGGTCACACACCAGGCCGATGCTGTCAGCATAAAGCATTGCATATTGAACTATTTCCTGCCATTCAGGACTCAGCCATTGTTGCCTGGGTGTATATGACCTGTCAAGTGTTGTATCCATGGCATTCAAAGGGTATACCCAGGCAAGTTCCACCCCACCGAAGCCCTTTTTTTTCAGCCAGTTGAGGTTATACCTTATATCTTCTTTCTTAATTTCAGAAGCAAACCACCAGTAACGGGCAAAGGGTTTGCCGGTAAGATCCATGGAAGTCGAGTCCTTTCCTTGAACATCCCCCCTGTCTCCTGACTGCGAACAGGAGGCCAGAAGGATCATAATGATTGGAATGCAAAGGTTTTTCATAGGTTTTAGAGGTAAAAAGGAAGCATGACAAAGAAGAATATTTATAATCGGCTTTTCCCGGCCCGGCAGCAAGAACACCCGGTGATCATGGTGCAGGCCCGGTAAAACATCATTCAAAACTGAACCAGTCTAATTCAAAAAGATCCTTTCCTTCACCTCCCCGGAATTGTACCCATAATGCGTGAACATCTGATATTTCATTTATATCGAATTCCACAGTCTGCCAGTCGTTTTTACTGTTACCGGCCAAAAGATCGTATTCTCCCAGCCTTTCATACCATGGCTTACCGGCGGATAGGATAATTTTTCCACCATTTAAAG
>JAGYMN010000231.1 GCA_018400395.1 Actinomycetota bacterium | reverse complement strand
ACTTTTTTGCATGGTCCAGTAAATGGTGTCCTTCCGGCAAGAGTGTGCCGGTGAATTTTTTTCTTAAAAACTACCGGATTCCAGCCATAAAATCAGATTTTTGTAAGGTCCAGGTTGATTACTGTCCCTCAGTTTGAAGCATTTCCCTGTAGTTCCAGGGCATCCATTTGTCCGGATTTTCGGAGATCAATGAGGAATTCTCCTGAAGGGCCTTAAGATATTCAAAAGGATTTACCTTACACAGGCTGCAGGTATGAATTATACTCATAAAAAGATCACCCACATAGGCGCCGTGCTCAGTTTTGTAAAACAGTGAGTTCTTTCTATGAAGTATGGCCTTCTTTAAAATCCTCTCGCAAAGATTATTATCAAGGGGCGCCTTCGGCATCCGAAGAAAGAGAGTCATACCCTTATAGTGCTTTAACATATATGATACGGCATCGCCCAGGGCACTGTTGGGTTCTATCTTTTTTTCCTCGAGCTGTAAGGCCAGCCATGTCTTTAGATCCTCCATCAGCTTTGCGCTCTTTTCCTTATGGTACTTTAGCCTCTGCTCTGGGTCCATACCGGCCTCTTTTGTATGGGCATCATTTTTATATACTTTTTCCAGGACCTTTAATACATAGCTGCATTCTCCGGGAAAGGCCTCATATATATCCACGAACTTTCTTCTTCCATGAGCAATGCAGTTAGACAGTATGGTCTTAAAGTCTTTAGGGATATTTCGGGATAGCCCGTCACACATCTGGATGGGAGGGGGAAGCTCACTTTTTCTTTTTGAAAGAAGATCTGCCATATTCTCCCCGGCATGATTGTGCCCGGTAAAAAACAAAGCTATCTTTCTGGTGCCGGCAACTGAGGCAAAGCCTGATGTAAAAAGGCCTTTTCTCTTTTTTTTGTCCCTTTCTTCTGTATTTACCCGGCTTAAGATCTTTGCCACCGTATCGTCATTGTATATGATGTCGCCCTGGGAGGCCTGGCTTACAAGCTCCCTGTATACGGGGTCTATTCTTACCGCCACCTCATCAACTATCTCCCACTGGGTGGAAGCAGGCAGGGGAACTCCCAGGCTTTCCTGCAGTCCCTGAAGGCGGTAAAAGGGCATACCTGATCCGTACTTTAGGAGGGCCACCATGGCCCCGGCCCCAATATCATATTTTTCATCACCTGTCCCTTCGGGACTATCTGCTGTAAAGACTTTGCCGCACAGGCTGCATCTTAGTCTTTGCATTTCATATACAGTTGCAGCCAGCGGCGCCTGTCCGGTTATCCTGACGATAGTAGAAGGTTTTTTCGTGTCATATAATTTTCCCTTTTTGCATGCCGGACACCTGT
>JAGYMN010000230.1 GCA_018400395.1 Actinomycetota bacterium | reverse complement strand
CCGTCATACTGTCATAATCTATACCGGAAGGCTTAATCACCATAATATTGTTCTCACGGTCTATACCGCTTACATTGCCCCAGGTGTGTATCACAAGTCCTGATTTATAAAGATCAATATTGGCTTTCAGTACCTCCTCTTTCAGTTTATTAAGCATTGTATAATTTTTAATTGTATAATTTACGCTTATTAACTTGCAACACATTTAATCAATTGTGATCATCTTTATTGAACATCAAGGTTAAAGTAGAAGCCCTGTCTTTTGAAATCTTCATACCTCTGAGGAATAAACCTGTAATAAAAAGCTCCTTTCTTTGATGTTTCTTTTTCTTTTTCATCAAGTTTTTCAAGGAGGTTCATTGAAATGATCTTTTTCCTGAAATTCCTTTTGTCAATAGTTCTCTGGTAAATAGCTTCATACAGATCCTGCAGCTGCACCAGGGTAAATTTCTCCGGAAGCAGCTCAAAGCCCACCGGTTTTACTTTTATCCTGTCAATAAGTTGTCTATGTGCTTTATCTACAATTTTCTTATGGTCAAATATAAGTTTTGGTATACGGGAAATTGATCTCCAGTGTGCCGAGCTGGCCTCTATCATCACCGGGTCCAGTTTATACGTATTAATAAGTGCAAAATGTGATATTGTTATAACCCTTCCGCCGGTATCCCTGTTGACATCTCCCCAGGCCGAGGACTGCTCCATATATACATCCTTCAGCCCTGTCAGCTGGTACAGCACCCTGCATGCCGCTCCCAGCACACTTTCACCCCTTTTAACAAAACCACCGGGCAATGACCATTTACCGTATTCAGGTTCAAACTTCCGCTTTATGAGCAAGAGCTTCAATTCTTTATCACTGATATTGTATCCAAAGATGACACAATCGACTGCAATAAGGTTTTTTTCAAGGACCGCGTAATGATCAATCATAACTTATTAAATGTTATTATAACGGCGATATCAGAACAGAAAAAACATTAAGCCATAAATTTAGCTAATTCCATTTGAAAAATAAAAATATATTTCATTCCATTTCAGTTCATCCTTCAGTCTTTCAAGTCTTGTCTCCTCATCAATAATCACCGTCTCAAGCCCTGTCATAGAAGCAAAATCCTGCATATACCTGTTATCTATTGCTGTTGAAAATCCAGTATGGTGAGCTCCTCCCGCCAGTATCCATGCCGAGGCTGATGTTTTCAGGTCTGGCATGGGTTGCCAGAGCACGCTGGCCACAGGCAGTTTGGGCATATCAGGACATTCTATCACCTTAACGGGGTTTAGCAGCATTCTGAACCTGTTACCCAGATCGATAACCGAGGCATTAATTCCGGATCCAGGACCTGCTTTAAATACCAGTCTTGCCGGGTCCTCCTTTCCGCCTATTGAGAGAGGATGGACTTCAAGCCTTGG
>JAGYMN010000023.1 GCA_018400395.1 Actinomycetota bacterium | reverse complement strand
TTATAATAAAATTAAAGAAATTAATAATAAATACCTCTTTGATTTTATTTCAGAAATTGTTGATATATTAAAACCTGATTCCATATTCGTTTGCAATGATACTAAAGAAGATTTTGACTATATAAGAGAAAAAGCAATTAAGGATAATGAAGAGTCAAAGCTATCAATAAATGGGCATACAGTACATTTTGACGGCGAAAATGATCAGGCCAGGGATAAGAGAATGACAAAGTTTCTTGTAAAAAATGGTTCTGAACTAGGAAAAGGCTTTAATGTATTGAACAGGAATGAAGGACTTGAAGAAACAAAAAATATTATGTCAGGCATAATGAAGGGTAAGGAGCTTCTGGTAGTGCTATTTACACTTGGTCCTGCTGATTCACGATTTACAATACCCGCGGTACAATTAACAGATTCAGGCTACGTAGCGCATTCAGAAATTATACTGTACAGACCGGGATATGAAGAATTTAGAAGAAGGGGTGACTTTAAAGATTTTTTAAAGTTCGCACATTCGGAAGGAGAATTGGAAAATAATGTCAGCAGGAATGTTGAGAAAAGAAGGATATATATAGATACACAGGAAGATACAGTATATTCTATGAATACCCAGTATGGAGGGAATACAATAGGTTTAAAAAAATTGGCAATGAGGCTGGCAATATACCGTGCTTATAAAGAGGGATGGCTTACAGAGCATATGTTTATAGCCGGTATACATGGTCCATCGAATAGGGTGACTTATTTTGCAGGGGCTTTTCCATCTATGTGCGGAAAGACTTCGACTGCTATGCTCAAGGGTGAAACCATAATAGGTGACGATATTGCATATATCAGAAATATAGGCGGAGAGGCGAGAGCTGTAAATGCAGAAATAGGTATATTTGGAATAATCAAGGACATTAACCCCGATGATGATCCAATGATATGGAAAATATTAAATATGGAAAATGAGATAATTTTTTCCAATGTATTAAAGACAGATGATGGCAGTGTATTCTGGATAGGAAAACCGGGAAAAGTGCCCGATAAGGGAATTAATTATACCGGAGAATGGTGGCCCGGGAAAAAAGATAGCATGGGAAATGAAATACCTCCATCGCATAAAAATGCAAGATTTACAATAAGTTTAAAAGATATGGAAAATCTTGACCCGGAGTATGATGATCCTGATGGTGTAAAAATAGGTGGTATAATTTATGGCGGGAGGGATTCTGATACATTGGTACCAGTGCTTGAAGCTTATGACTGGGCCCATGGTATCATAGCAATGGGGGCTGCAATAGAATCAGAAACAACAGCTGCTACTCTTGGTAAAACAGGAGTTAGAACCTTCAATCCTATGTCAAATATGGATTTTTTGTCGGTGCCGCTCGGAGTATATATAGATATGAATATAAAATTCGGGGAGGGTCTTGATGGCTGCCCTCATATATTTTCTGTAAATTATTTCCTGAAAGACAAAAAAGGAAGAAAGTTTTTAAATTCCAGGCTGGATAAGATTATATGGATAAAATGGATGGAATTAAGGGTCAATAATAAATCAAATGGCATAGATATTGGCATAGGTTATATACCAGAATACAGAGATCTAAAAATTCTTTTCAAAAAATACCTTGATAAGGAATACAATCTAGAAGATTATGTAAATCAGTTTACATTAAGGATTCCCGAAAATCTGGCAAAAATAAAAAGGATCATAAACATATATAGGGATTCGGGACCCGGTATACCTGAGAAACTATTTGATATTCTTGAAGATCAAAAGAAAAAGCTTGAGTCAATAAGGGATGAAAAGGGCGATTACATTAGTCCGGAAGACTTTTGAAAATTTCCTTAACCTGTAATCTATCAACATTAGAACTTATACATTACTAATCCGGTGCAGGGTTTAGGCCAGAAAAAAGTAGACTTCTGGGGCATGATCCCTCCTGAATAACACACCTCTTCTAATTCTCTGATAGTGGGAGGATTAAGGAAAATACCTATATCATAATTTTTATTTCTGACACTATCGATTATATTCGTCTCACTGTGGTCAAAGTATATACTCTCTATATTATATGACATATCAAGTTTTGTTATTAAATCATTATGAAGGATATTAATATCGGGCTGTATTATATAATCTTTATAAGATGAGGTTTTTTTATTTCTTGAAGCAAGGCTGTAAGATTTATCCTTTAAATAAAAAATAAACCCGGTAATATTTTCTCTTTTATAATTATCCAGGATCAACCTTATATCAGAAATTTTATTAATATTAACAGGTTTGATAATATAATCTTTTCCCAGATTCTTAAAAAATATTTTTATACCTGTAAAATTTTTAAATCTAATAGACCTGAATGTGGGATATATCTTAATTTCTTCCTGCGTGCTATCCATAAAAAGTGTGAGAACATAGTCCTCCGGGCCAGGATTCTTTGGATTATTTTTAACTTCATTTTTGTATATAAGGGATGTATCATATCTGTGATGACCGTCAGCTATAAGGATGGACCTTTCTTTCATAAAACCAGTTATTGAATCGATATCCTTACTTTTACAGATTTTCCACAGCCTGAATGATAAATTACTGTCATATAAAGGCCTTATATCAAAGAAAGGTTCCTGGTTTAAATATAAATTTAGTATTTCACTGACTTTTTTATTATAATCACGGTAAGTGGTATATATAAGACCAAAATTTGCCCTGCATTTTTTTAAAAGTAAAAGCCTGTCTTTTTTAGGACCCGATAATGTCTTTTCATGTCTGAGTATTTTGCAGGAACCGTAAGGCTCAATTTTTGTAAGCCCTGCAAAACCGATAATATTTTTATTTTCACCATTAATATTAAAACCTATTTGAAAGAGATAATAACATCTGGTTTTATCTTTTATAAGTATTTTATTATTTTGCCAATCTTTAAAAAGTTTTCTGGCATAATCGTATTTCCTGGTATTGTCTCCACGGGGAAGTATTATATTCACAATGTTGTTTGGATGAAATTTAAGGATTTTTTTATAATCATTCTCAGATATTACATCATATGGCGGTGAAACTATTCCGGAAAGATCCCTGAATTTATTTTTATTATACATTAGGCCATGAAAAGGAGCTATATCTACCATCTATAAGGTCCTGTTCTTTTACATCAATTTAAAGAAATCAGAGTGAGATTATATCAGCAGAATATTTAATTTTCAATTATTGCTGGATTTTTATTCCGCAAAGAATATTTCAGGCGTAAGCCTGAGTATAGAAGTTCTGCGCTGTCTTTGCCATAAACTACTATGAAATACAGAAATTAGAGCCATTCGGTATATTAATCTGCATCTTCCTGCCCGTTTTCTTTTTCCTGCTGAATATCTCCGGCATCAATAAGGACAAGAGCGCCAAGCGTGGAGACATTATTTATATCAAAAACGCTGGAAGAAGAAACTACAAGTTCGGTTGTTTCAAGATTATCAGTATCCAGTATTGATATTGTAAAACCGATTACTGAACCGTCAAGCGGTTCATAGTCAGTAAAGTTATACCATGGGATACTTGCCTCGAGGACATAGCCGTTTGCAAGCTTTGTTGATGCAACATCTACTTCTCTGGGTGGTGCATCTGACGGCCAGCTCATATAGGCTTCTGGAAAAATTGATGAAAAATTTCCGGGTGAAAAATCTATCTGGTAATCGTCGCTATTATAAAAGGGTATCTGCAGATCCTGCTCGAGCTCTGTATCAAAAACAATTGTAATGCTATCCCCCTTATTAAGCTCGTTTCCGGTATACATCTGGCTAAAAACATCATCCACTACCTGGGCAACAAAGTAAAAATTTTGGTCATCCCAGCATGAAGAGAATGTTCCGCTTATATCGGTGTGGGTTGTATAGTTTTCTTTTTTGATTGTGGGTTCAAAACTTGAAAATTTATCAAAATTATCCCATTCTGCAAAATTACCATCTATTACCGGGGGCGTATAACATTTATATGAAAAAATAGGAACACCTGCAGGAATAGTGTTCTGGGGCCTGTATGTTGATTCTGAAAGGATCTTTTCCTTTTTTTCCTCTATATCCATATTTATTATGGAAGTTTCGCTTTCCGTCATATCATATTCAACAACTATAGTCACTTTATTAGATTCAGAAAGAATATTATCCTGATCGTCTGATACTCTTGCAATAATATCATATTCACCGGATTCCAAGGGGTTCCAGTTATACTTATATGGAGGCGAATTAAATATCTTTACCTCTCCGTCATTTACGAGAATGCTGACTTTAAGTCCTTCGTTTTCGGCCTGTTTGCTCTTTATCTCCATAGGTACAGTTTCCTTGGAATTAATGAAATTATAGACTTTATTGTTGACCGGAGAAGTTATAAATACTGAATAGTTAGACTCTTCATCAACGGTTTCATTAACTGTACCGGAAAAGAAATTAAGCGGAAGATTATTTTTAACTATATAGAAGAATATAACTGTAAAACCTATAATGACAATTAAAAGTATATACGGGAAGCGGTCGAGTATATTTAAATATTTCCGGTTTTCTTTTTTCATTCTTCCTTTTTCTTCCTTTCTTCTATGACCTTTTCGGTAAGGTTACCCGGCAGTTCTTCATATTTAAGAAATTTTTGTGTAAAAATTCCACGCCCGCGGGTAAGTGATGTAAGATCGACAGAGTAATTAAATGTCTCTGACTGCGGGACAGTTGCTTTTATACCCTGTTTTTTATTTGCCATTGGAGTCATGGAGATTATTTTACCCCTTTTTGAATTAATATCACCTATGATATCACCCATATAGCTTTCCGGTACCACTATTTCCAGCTCCATTATTGGTTCAAGAATTATTGGTGAGGCTTCAAGAATTCCTTTTTTGAAAGCCATAGAAGCGGCAATTTTAAAAGCCATTTCTGAAGAATCAACAGCATGAAAGGATCCATCATACAGGTTTACTTCAACATCGACTACAGGGAAACCGGCAAGTACCCCTTTTTCCATTGTTTCCCTTATCCCTTTTTCGACTCCAGGTATATAACCCTTTGGAATAGCTCCCCCAAATATACTGTCTTTAAATTCAAAACCTTCGCCCCGTTTTTTAGGCTTAAGTTCAATAAAAACATGACCGTACTGGCCTCGGCCTCCTGATTGTTTTTTATATTTATATTCTGATTTCGCTTCTTTCTTTATGGTCTCCTTATAGGCAACCTGCGGTGTTATCATTTCAATATCTACATCAAATTTTTCTTTCAGTTTTTCACTGGTAATGGTCAGGTGAATGTCACCCATACCCCAGATTATATTCTGATGGACCTCAAGATTTAGTTCCTGCCTTAATGTCTGATCTTCCTCAATAAGCTTTCCAATACCGCTGCTTATCTTCTCTTCGTCACCTTTGCTTTTAGGGATAATAGCCCTGGGAAGCATAGACTCTCTGTACTGCGTCTTATCTATTTCCATTGGATAATCCGCAGAGGAAATAGTATCGTCATTTAATATAACAGTAATTTTTGGAATGGCCACTATATCTCCGCATGTTGCTTCATTTATGTCTATCTGGTTTTTCCCCTGAAGCCTGAAAAGATTTCCAATTTTTACAGGCTTTTCTTCACTGGATATTCTATAGCTCTCTCCTGTTCTGATTGTGCCGCAAAAAATCCTTAAAATGGAAAGTTTTCCAATGTACGGGTCTGCCATTGTCTTGAAAACATATGAAAGCAGCGGACCTTCCGGTGATGGTTTTATCTCTTTTTCACTTTTATCTGCCAGGGACCGGGATTTTATGGGAGGTATATCAACAGCGGAAGGAAGCAGGCCATTTATATATTCCATAAGAAGGTCAACACCAAAATTTTTGCCGGCGGATATGGCAAAAACAGGAATGACATCTCCTGAAACTACAGCTTTCTTTAATATACTGCTTAAAATCTTATCATCTATTTTTTCACCTTCCAGGTATTTATTGAGCAGCTCGTCATCAGTTTCGACAATAGATTCTATGAGTTCATTATGGTAACTATCGACCCGTCCTTTGATAGAATCACTAATTTCTGTTTTTGAGCCCTGAAAGTTTTCATCTGAATATTTGTATGCCTTATTTTGCAATATATCTATTAACTGGGAAAACTCCTCGCCGGTTTCAACAGGTATTGTTATTGGTACCAGGTTAAGCTTGTAATTATTTTTTAATTGTTCTACCGATTTAAAGAAATCAATATTTTCAAGATCCATTTTATTTAGAACAATAAACATTGGTTTTGGATTTTCCAGAATCTCTTCGATTATGAATTCACTTGATGCCTGTATTCCGGATTTGGCATCTATTATCATTAAAATACTGTCAGAGACTTTAATGGTAGATTGTGATTGTCCTATAAAATCACTGTAACCGGGAGCATCTATTATATTAATATTAAAACCCTTCCAGCTATAATGAATTATGCTTGAACTTACACTGAAACCTTTATTCTTCTCGATTTCGCTAAAGTCGGATACTGTATTTTTATCTTCTATTTTACCCAGGCGGTCTATGGTTTTTGAATCAAATAAGAAACATTCAGCAAGAGTAGTCTTGCCAGATCCATTGCCCGACACCATTCCAATCACTTTGTTTTTTTGGCCAATACTATCGCTCATTAATTCTCCTTCCAGAATCACTCCGATCAAGTCGGTAAGACACTTATAAAAGCAATAGAAGAAATATATCATAAAATAGGTACAGTGTAAAAAGATCGGCTAAACAGAATAATCAGTAACGTTAAAAAGTTTGAAGAGCAAATTCTATAACTTATGTATTTTGTAATATTTAATATGTTATAATTTGGCCTTATTTGTATATAATATATATTGGGATTTACATAAAGATGAGTAAAATAAAAAAACCGGAGACGGAGGATATATTATGGGAGTGGGCCTGATTGTACTGATTGTAGTGGTTGTTGGAGGTATTTTAATTATCGCCGGTGTGATAGCAGGATTTTTTAACTCAATGGTATCACTAAGGAACAGGGCTGATAATGCATGGCATCAGATTGATGTCCAGCTAAGGAAAAGATATGACCTGATACCAAATCTTGTAGAAACTGTAAAGGGATATGCAAAGCATGAGAGGGAAACGCTTGAAAAGGTAATAGCTGCCAGAAAAATTGGTATAGATGCTAAAACAGTAAAAGAGCAGGCACAGGCTGAAAATATGCTAACTGATACATTGAAATCACTTTTTGCAGTTTCTGAAAGATACCCGGACCTGAAAGCGGATGTACATTTTTCCAGGTTGATGGAGGAGTTGAATGGGATCGAAAGTAATATCGCTTACGCCAGGCAATTCTTTAATGATACAGTTATGAAATTTAATACAAGGATACAGACTTTTCCGGGAAATATAATGGCAAAGATTTTCAACTTTAATGTAAAAGATTATTTTGAAATAGAAGAACCTGCTGCAAGAGGGCCGGTTAAAGTAGAGTTTTAGTACGAGGATCTGTGAAAATTTACTGTAATTTAATTGGTTTTAATTATGGTTTGAAATGTATGAGAATATTGCTAAAAATAGGGCAAAAACAGCGTTTATAATCATGGGTTTTATATTTTTTATTTCCCTAATAGGATATTTCATAGGGTTTTATTTTGATTATAGTTATGGCTACGGTAATTCTTACTCTATAACTCTGCTGATATTTGCTCTCATAATAGCTTTAGCTGCAAGTTTTGGAAGCTATTATTTCAGCGACCGTATAGTACTTTCAATAGCAGGTGCCAGGCCTGTTTCAAAGGAAGATAATCCGCGTGTTTATTATATGGTCGAGGGCCTTTCTATCGCTGCAGGGATACCGGAACCAAAAATTTATGAAATACCGGATAAAGGTATGAATGCTTTTGCTACGGGCAGGAATCCCGGGAAGGGTGTAATCGTGCTTACCAGGGGTATTATTGAAGGTTTAAGTGATGAAGAATTAAAGGGCGTTATATCCCATGAACTTGCACATATAAAAAATTACGATATACTTCTGGGGACTGTGGTAGTTGTTTTTGTAGGGATGATATCAATAGTTGCTAATATTATGGGGAGAATGCTGCTTTTCGGAGGAAGGGGCAGAAGGTCAAGCAAAAACTCTTCAGGCGGTGGGATAATTACACTGGTCCTTCTGGTTATAGGAATTGTGTTTATATTGATATCTCCATTGATAGCAATGATTATAAGGATGGCTTTGAGCAGGAATCGCGAGTATCTTGCAGATTCAACAGGGGCCCTGATTAGCAGATATCCTGCAGGGCTGGCAAATGCCCTCAGGAAGATAAAAGAAAATAGCGAGATCAGGTCAGCTAATGGTGCTACGGCACATTTGTTTATTAGCAATCCACTTGGAAAGAGTTCGGTTGTAATGTTTAAAAATTTATTTAACACACATCCTCCAATAGAAGAGAGAATAAGGCGGCTTGACGAGATGTCTCTTGGTGTTGGAGTGAAATAGAGGAGGTAAAATGAAAAAATCAAGCTTTAAAGTTAAATCCGGGCTTGCACAGATGCTAAAAGGCGGGGTTATAATGGATGTTACATCTCCGGAACAGGCAAAAATAGCAGAAGATGCAGGAGCCGTATCCGTTATGGCGCTAGAAAGAATACCTGCAGATATAAGAGCTTCGGGAGGAGTTGCCAGGATGACAGATCCGGAAATAATACTTAAAATAATGGATGCTGTATCAATACCTGTAATGGCTAAGGTACGTATCGGGCATTTTGGTGAAGCCCAGATCCTTGAAGCAATCGGGGTAGACTATATAGATGAAAGTGAGGTACTTACTCCTGCAGATAAAAAGTATCATATAGATAAATGGAAGTTTAAGGTCCCATTTGTTTGCGGTGCCACAAATCTTGGAGAGGCCCTCAGGCGCATTGGTGAAGGTGCTGCAATGATAAGGACAAAAGGAGAAGCTGGAACAGGTGATGTGGTGGAGGCAGTAAGGCACATGAGGAGCATAAGAGATGAAATATCAAGGATTGCTGTAATGCCTGTAGAAGAACTAATGACGATTGCAAAAGAGATGGGTGCTCCATACGACATTGTAGAATATGTACACAGAAACAGGGCCCTTCCTGTAATAAACTTTTCTGCAGGAGGAATATCCACACCTGCTGATGCTGCAATGATAATGCAGCTGGGAGCCGAAGGCGTATTTGTAGGTTCGGGTATATTTAAGTCTTCATATCCTGAAAAGATGGCTTCTGCTATTGTTGAAGCAACCACTCATTTCAATGAGCCTGAAGTACTTGCAAAGGTATCAAGGGGAATTGGAGAACCCATGAGCGGAATAGCCGTAAGCCAGCTGACTGAAGAACAAAAAATAGCCGGCAGGGGATGGTAAGCCGTAGATGAAAAATGTTATCGTTGGAGTACTCGCTCTGCAGGGTGATTTCAGGGAGCACATAAATATTTTAAAAAAAATAAATGTTGAGGGCGTGGAAGCAAGGCTCCCTTCAGAGGTCGATGATATGGATGGGCTTATTATTCCAGGAGGAGAAAGTACAGCTATAAATAAACTAATGGAAAAATATGGTTTTGATAAAAAAATCAAACAACTTGCATTATCGGGGAAACCATTGTTTGGTACCTGTGCAGGACTTATAATACTTTCTAAAAGCATAGAAGATGGAAAAAGAGGGCTTGGACTTATAGATATTGATTTAAAAAGAAATGCTTATGGCAGACAGATAGAAAGTTTCGAAGATGAAATAAACTTAAATCTTAATCATGATATGGAAAATAAGAAATTTAACTCGGTATTTATAAGAGCACCTAAAATAATCAGGGCAGGAAAGGAAGTTAGAATACTGGCCAGGCACAATGATGGAGTAGTCCTTGCAAGAGAAAAAAATATACTTGTAAGTACTTTTCATCCTGAATTGACAGATGATACAAGGATACATAAGTATTTTATTACAATGATATTGGAGTATCTGAAGGAGAGATGATATGTCCGGACATTCAAAATGGCATTCAATAAAACATAAAAAAGCCAAAGAAGATGCAAAGAGGGGGAACCTTTTTGGTAAACTTTCAAAGAGTATAATAATTGCTGTAAAAGACGGCGGGGGAGCTTCTGATCCAAAAGACAATACAGCTCTTTCTAATGCTATAGCTAAAGCAAAAGAGTTCAATATGCCCCAATTAAATATTGACAGAGCTATTAAGAGAGGCACAGGAGAGATAGAAGGGGCAAATTTTGAGAGTATAGTATATGAAGGATACGGACCTGCCGGTACAGCAATAATAGTGGAGGCCTATACCGAAAACAGGAACAGGACAGCATCTGACATAAGGAATATTTTCGGTAAATACAATGGAAGCCTCGGTGAAAGCGGAAGTGTAATCTGGCAATTCGAAAGAAAGGGAATGATCATAATAGACAAAAGCTCCATTGAGGATGAGGAGGAATTTATGCTTAAGGTAATAGATTCCGGAGCAGAAGACATAGATGATACTGATGATATTTATGAAATAAAAGTTGATCCTGCAGATTTTCTTAAAGTAAGGGAAAAGCTTGAAGCCGGGGGCATAAAAATAAAAGACAGTGAGATCAGCCTGATACCAAAAACAACGCTGGATCTTTCACCGGATGAAAGTAGAAAGACTTTAAGGCTTTTAAATGGGCTTGAGGAACACGATGATGTCCAGAATGTCCATTCAAATATTGAGCTCAGTGATGAGTTGTTAAAAGAAATAGACGAAGGTTAAAAATGACCGGAAAGAGTTACCGGATACTGGGAATAGATCCAGGGCTTGAGACTACCGGTGTAAGCATTCTTGATATAGAGGGAGCAGAATATCACCCTGTTTATTCCGGGTGCATAGTCACGAAAAGAAACCTTACTCTCTGCAGCAGGCTTGAAAAGATATTTAATGATGTGTCGGAAATAATAGATAACTACAGACCTGAATATATGGCTGTGGAAGATCTTTTTTTCAGTTCAAATACAAAGACTGCATTAAGCGTGGGGCATTCCAGGGGAGTGCTTATCCTGGCAGGAAGCATAAAAGGACTCAGGGTTTATGAATATACGCCGCTTGAAATAAAACAGGCAGTAGTAGGCTATGGAAGGGCGACAAAAAAGCAAATAAAATATATGTTAAAAGTCATACTGGGGGTCAATGATAATTTTTTCCCCGGTACGGACGATGCATGGGACGCAATGGCTGTATCAATATGCCATGCAAGCAACGTTAAATTTAGAGACAAGACAAATTATGACGGCAGTTCAAAGCCGGCCATAAATAAAAGCAGATGATAGCAAAAATAAAGGGAAACATAATTGAAAAGAATCCATCAAGCCTGATTCTGGAAACATCAGGAGTTGGATTTGAAGTATTTATTTCAGGGAGGACATTTGAAAAAATTCCTGAAAAAGGGAATATGGTAGAGCTTGATATATACACATATGTTAGAGAAGACGGAATAAGTCTTATTGGTTTTTTGAATAAAGATGAAAAGGAAATATTCCTGAAATTGCTTTCAGTCTCAGGGATATCAGTAAAGATAGCCCTCAGCGCCCTGACTATATATAGTTTCAAAGAATTAAAAAAGATAATAACTGACAAAAACTCTGATATGGTAAGAAGGATACCAGGCATAGGAAAGAAACTTGCTGAAAGATTGATACTGGAACTAAAGGATAAATTTGATGAGGAAGAAATGGCAGATTTTGTAAGTTCAGGGGGAATATTGGGTGATGATAAAATACGGGAAGTAAGACAGGCATTGAAGACTCTTGGATATAATAGCATGGAAATAAACAGGGCACTATTAAAAATGAAACCAGAATATTTAAAAACAGGTAAGGTTGAAGAAATCCTTAAAGCTGCACTTAGGGAGGTCTGAAATAAACAATAAAGAAGAACAGGATATAAAGAAAAGCGATATAGATCCGGAATATAAAAAAGAAGACCTTGAACTTGACAGAAGCCTGAGGCCAAGGGTTTTATCTGAATTTATTGGACAGGACAAGATAATAGGAAACCTTAAGGTCTTTATTGATTCTGCCAGAAGGAGGAAAGAGCCCCTGGATCATGTGATATTGTCCGGTCCCCCCGGCCTGGGGAAGACATGCCTTGCAGAAATTATTGCAAACGAGATGGGTGTAAATTTTAAAATCACCTCGGGACCTGCAATTGAGAGAGCCGGTGACCTTGCTGCAATACTAACCAATCTTGAAGATTATGATGTTCTTTTTATTGACGAGATACACAGATTAAATAGGACAGTTGAAGAGATACTCTATCCAGCTATGGAAGATTATAAGCTGGATATAATTATAGGCAAAGGACCTTCTGCAAAATCAATAAGAATAGATGTCGCTCCATTTACAATCATAGGTGCTACAACAAGAATAGGACTGGTATCATCACCCTTAAGGGACAGGTTTGGTGTGAACCTCAGGCTGGATTATTACAATATAGATAATCTTATAAAAATAATAAGAAGGTCTGCTGCAATTCTCGGTCTGGAAGTAACAGAAGAAGGTCTCAGTATACTTGCTTCAAGGAGCAGGGGGACTCCCAGGATTGCAAACAGGCTTCTCAGGAGAGTAAGGGACTATGCCCTGGTAAGCGGCGACGGCAGGATAGACGGTACAGCTACAGAAAAAGCATTTAAAAAACTGGATATCGATAAACTCGGCCTTGATGTAATAGATAAAAAGATATTAAATACCCTGGTACTAAAATTTGAAGGCGGACCCGTAGGAGTGGGGACCATAGCCGCTTCTATAGGTGAAGAGATAAATACAATAGAAGATGTTTATGAACCTTATCTGATTCAGCTTGGCTTTATAAAAAGAACCCCCAAGGGAAGAGTTGCTACAGGCAGTGCCTTCGATTACCTCGGGGTAAAACAGAACAAAGACAAAAGGCTTTTTTAATAACTCTTTTATTTGATATGGATATTGAATTATTTGATTACGTTCTTCCGGAGAGTTATATTGCTCAATACCCGTTAAAAAAAAGGGACCATTCAAAATTAATGATACTTGACCGCAGCAGCGGCAGTATAGCGCATGATGTTTTCTATGATCTGGATAATTATCTAAGGAGCGGAGATATCCTTGTAATAAATGAAAGCAGGGTAACGAAATGCCGGCTGTACGGGATAAAGAGAAGTACGGGCGCAAGGATAGAGTGCTTTGTACTTGAAAAAAAAGGAAAATTTGATTTTGAAGTACTTCTTAAACCTGCTAAAAGACTTAATATTAAAGATATAGTTGATATTGACGGATATTTTTTTGAAGTTATTTCAAAGTTTAATTATGGAAGAGCTCTGGTAAGATTTAACAGGCCCGCAGAAGATATTTTTAATAACTGCGGCGTAATGCCGATACCTCCATATATAAAGTCGGAAGACTTTAATAAGGATCTTTACCAGACTGTGTATGCAAGAAGGGAGGGTTCCACTGCTTCGCCAACAGCAGGTCTTCATTTTACCGGAGAGATGATAGGAAGGTTAAAGAAAAAGGGTATAAGATTTGCATCTCTTGTTCTGCATATCGGACCCGGTACGTTCAGGCCTGTATCAAGTAAAAGAGTAGAGGATCATATTATGCACAGGGAATATTACAGTATAGATAGCTCCCAGGCCAGGATGATAAAAGAAGCAAAAGACGCCGGAAACAGGATAATAGCGGTTGGAACTACCAGCTCAAGGGTTCTCGAAACTATAATGAAAGAGTACGGAGTGATCAAAGGTTCTTCAGGATACACGGATATATATATTTATCCACCCTATAAATTCCGGGCAGTAGACTGCATTATAACGAATTTTCATCTTCCCAGGTCAACACTTTTAATAATGGTAAGCGCTTTTGCTGGAAGAGAAAATATTATGAAAGCATATTCTGAAGCAATAAAGCTAAATTACAGGTTTTATAGCTTTGGAGACTGCATGTTTATAAAATAAGTGTTTATGGGATTCTTTAGAATAGATAAAACTGATATAAATTGTTCTGCGAGATGTGGGATTATTGAAACAGCACATGGAGCGGTAGAGACTCCTGTATTCATGCCTGTAGGGACAAAAGGTACGGTAAAAGCGGTTTTACCTGAGAACCTATATATTATGGGTTGCAATATAATACTGGGAAACCTTTATCATCTATATCTGCAGCCGGGAATAGGAATAATAAAGAAGGCAGGAGGAATACATGCTTTTATGAACTGGAATAGAAGCATTTTGACCGACAGCGGCGGTTTTCAGGTTTTTAGTCTGGGAGATATAAGGAATATAAGGGAAGAGGGTGTTGAGTTCAGGTCCATAATAGATGGATCAAAACATTTTTTTACCCCCGGTAATGTTATAAAGATGCAGTCTGAAATGGGTTCTGATATTGCAATGGTTCTTGATGAATGCATTCCCTTTAACAGGGATTACAGATATACCAGGGATGCTGCTTTGAGGACAATAAAATGGGCCGAAAAATCTATTGTTGAAAAAAATAGTATAGAAAACAGCAGTATGAAGGTATTCGGTATAGTACAGGGAGGGTTTATAAAAGATCTTAGAAAATTCTGCGCCGAGACAATATCAGAAATGGATTTTGACGGAATAGCGCTTGGCGGATTGAGCGTTGGTGAAGAGAGAAGTGTTACACTGGAAATTCTTTCATATTCTGTAGAATATGTTAATAGTAAAAAACCAGTTTATGTAATGGGCCTGGGTGATCCTGAGGGATTACTTGAAGCAATAGGCCTGGGTGTTGACATGTTTGATTGCGTAATGCCTACAAGAATATCAAGAAATGGAAGTGCATTTACATCAGAAGGCAGAATAAACCTTAGAAATAGCATGTACACAGATGATTTCAGGCCGCTGGAAGAAGGCTGCAGTTGTTACACATGCAGAAATTATTCCAGGGCATATATAAAACACCTTATTAAAAGCAGGGAAATATTATCAAGCATGCTTTTGACAATACATAACCTGCATTTCATATTTAATCTTATTAAAAAAGCAAAGTATGCAATAATGGATGATGACTATATAAATTTTAAAAATAATTTTTTGAACAAATATAAAAATTATAAAAAATAATAAAAAACAATTATTTTGTTTGCAAAAATTTTAAAAAAGTTAATAATAGTAATATTTGATTTAAGAGAATATAAGGAGTTGGTAAACAAATGAAATATTCAAAGAGACTTTTTGCTGTTTTGATTTTAAGCATTTTAGTAATTGGTGTATCTTCTTTTGCTGTAGCCTGTTATCCAATGACTGAAACAACTGCCCCTGCCGAAGGTGATTCTGGACAGGCTGAAGAAGCTACCGGTTTTGCAGGATTATTTGCAAAATATGGTACATGGATCTGGCTTGCAATACTTGTGGTTGCATTCTATTTTTTACTTATAAGGCCGCAGAGAATGAGAAGCAAAAAGACACAGGAACTTATGTCAAGTCTTGCAAGAGGCGATGAAGTCGTAACTGCCGGCGGTTTCCACGGAAGGATAAAAGACATAAGAGATGACATAATGATCATAACTATTGCCGCCGGTGTTGACGTCAAGGTAAACAAGGCATCGGTATCAAAGAAGGTTTCAGACCATTAATTATTAACACAGATAAATAAAGTTAATAATCTAGACAAATATACCTGGATAATAATGGATGCGCAATAAAAAAGTAAATATTGTCATAATTATAGTATTTGTCCTAATTATAGGTGTTAGCCTGTATTATATATTAACCAGTCCTATAAACCTGGGGCTTGATCTTAAAGGCGGAACACAGATAATACTAAAACCCGTAGAGACCGGAAGTTCTGAGGTGACACCGGAATCTCTTGATCAGGCCATGC
>JAGYMN010000229.1 GCA_018400395.1 Actinomycetota bacterium | reverse complement strand
GCTTAGGTATTCACAGAAGACCTTCCGCCTTTACCAAAGACTAAAAGAGATAAAAGATAGAAGATTAAAGCCCCGTATTGCCGCAGTAAAGGTTGCCATCTACATATTTTCGCTCCAACTTTCTAACCTGGGTTCCTTAAATAACTTTTCCCAGTCTGTTACCTACCCCTCTGTATCAACAGTAGCAAGATCGGCTGATACCATGAACCTTAGCCATATAAGAGATATAAATATGGATATATACAGAAAGGCAAGGGCATCAAAGATGCTTGCCCCTTTTAAGGGAAAGTGGATAGGGGTAGTAGACGGAAAGGAGATAACCACTTCCGACTATAAAAAATGCAGCCACTGCAAAAAAAGAAAGCTAAGGGATAAGGATGGCAGGCTAAAATACCAGTATTATCACCAGTTTACCGCATTTATACTGGCATGCAGTGGTTTTTCAATTACTCTTGATATTGAGCCCATACTTCCAGGGGAGGGGGAGGTGACAAGTGCCTACAGGCTGATATCCCGGGTATGCAGGAATTATCCCAAAGCATTTTCCGTAGTAATAGGTGACGGGCTTTATCTAAACGGAAAGACGTTCAAGCTTCTTGAGAGTCACCACAAAAAGGCAATTGCTGTCCTTAAGGAAGAAAGAAGGCAGCTTTATGATGAGGCAAAGAGGCTGTGCTTATTATCGGAACCGGTAACCTACAAGCAAGAGGCTACAAGCTACAGGGTATGGGACCATTCCATCTCCGGATGCTGGGACGGCTACGGAAAAGCCGTAAGGGTAATAGTATCTGAAGAGACCACCATAACCAGGGTACATTCAAAAGACGGGAAGGGATGGGAAGATAAGACAGAGGTGTCTGAGTGGATGTGGGCCACCAACCTTAGTGCTTCAGAGACTGCGGGTGACCTTAAAAATATGGTAAGGATATGCCACAGCCGGTGGCATATCGAGAACCGGTGCTTTAAGGAAACAGCCGGCATGTGGAATGCAGAGCATATCTATCGGCACAGTAAAAACGCAATAATGGTATTTTTACTGTTTCTTTTTATGGCGGTAAATATATTTAATATCTTTATGGTAAGAAACATAAAAGATAAAAACATAAGGACCAAGCTCAACTTGAAAGATAGAATAAAGGCAGATTTTTTAAGTCTGGCCCGTCCGCTTCCGCCCATACCTATATAGCACCTCTGGTGCTTAATATTTAAAAGATCACCCTCCAGGCTAAATTTAATATTACCAGAATTAATATGTTTTAGGCACCCCAAAACCCCAAAAATCGGTAAATTTTTACCCCTAAAAACAATCATTTGGAATATGCTAATATAGGCAGGTATTAATAACGAAGCATTATTGGTGGATTTTCTGGCAGAATCCCGAGTGGATGATTAATTACTGCCTTTTGGAAGAAAATATTGAAAATGATGCCTGAGTATGT
>JAGYMN010000228.1 GCA_018400395.1 Actinomycetota bacterium | reverse complement strand
TCGGCATCGGCCATTTCACCGGGACCGTTAACCATGCATCCCATAATGGCTATCTTGAGGCCTGTAAGGTGGGAGGTGGCTTTTTTGACTTCCTGCACCGCCGCTGCCAGGTTGAACTTTGTACGGCCGCAGGTGGGACAGCTTCTGTAATTTTTATGCATGTAGATTCAAAAATAAGTTTTATATTTACATGGTTAAGATAGTGTATATGTATCTAAAAAGACTTATAGAAAAGGATGTACTGGAGTCGCTGAAGAATAATCCCGTGACTGCTATAACCGGTCCGAGACAGTGTGGGAAATCTACACTGGCCAGGGAAATTACTGCAGAAATAAACAATTCAGTATATATCGACCTTGAAAGACCTTCCGATCTTGTTAAACTTGATAATGCGGAATGGTTCCTGAAATCCCAGAAAGACCATCTGCTTGTACTGGACGAGATTCAACGCAAACCCGGATTGTTCCCTCTTATAAGAAGCCTGGTTGATGAGTGGAAGGATAATGGTAAATTCCTTATACTTGGTTCAGCTTCACGGGACATGCTACGACAATCGTCTGAAAGTTTGGCCGGCAGGATATCATATAAACGCTTAAGTCCGTTTATACTTTCCGAGATTAAAGAGCTCGTTGATCTGGAAACTTATATGTACAGAGGCGGATTTCCCAGAAGCCTGCTTGCAGCAGATGACGAAATATCATCAAACTGGATTGATGACTTCATTTCTACTTTCCTGGAACGCGACCTGCTGCAATGGTCGGGTGCTTCTTCACTAACAATGAGGCGACTGTGGCAGATGATAGCACATACCAATGGTCAGACAATCAATTATTCTTCCTTCAGTAAATCACTAGGTGTCAGCAATACTACCATCAGAAACTACATAGACCTGCTAAGAGGCACTTTTATGGTTGAAGCAATCCCACCATACCATAAAAATTTCGGAAAAAGGATTGTTAAGGCTCCAAAGGTCTATATTTCAGATACCGGTATTGCAGCCAGGTTGCTAAACCTCAAGGGATTCGATCAGATAAGCGGTCATCCGTCGTTCGGAAGCATGTGGGAAGGCATGGTGCTGGCAAATATTAGAGGACATATGCCTGCTACGGATATATCATTTTTCAGAACCAGTAATGGAGCCGAAATAGATTTTATTGTCGAATCCGGGAGAAAAGTCTATGCTATCGAATGTAAATCATCATTAACTCCGCGATTAAATAAAGGTAACAGATATGCTCTGCAGGCGATTAAACCGGATAACACTTTTATTGTGGCACCGATTGAAAAGGGATGGAGTGTAGAGAAAGGAATTGAAGTGGTGTCTCCGGAAAAGCTCGTGCTAAGAATGATGGAGGGGGAGTGAGGTTTTTGTGCTTCCTGCACCGCCGCTGCCAGGTTGAACTTTGTGCGGCCGCAGGTGGGACAGCTGATATAATCGTTGCGGGTCATCTTAAT
>JAGYMN010000227.1 GCA_018400395.1 Actinomycetota bacterium | reverse complement strand
TTTTAGTATTGACTTAATATCTTTTTCAAGAGGTATGTCTGATATATCCATTTCCTCCTTGCAGTTATCACACAACTTTCTGACAAGCCTCTGGGCAACTATACATTTTACCGCAGAAGATATCATGTATGATTCAACACCCATTTCCAACAATCTTGTAAGGCTTGAAGGAGCATCATTTGTATGCAGCGTCGTCAATACAAGATGTCCTGTTATTGATGCTTCCATTGATATTTTCGCTGTTTCTAGATCCCTTACTTCACCAACCATTATTATATCAGGGTCACTCCTTAACATAGCACGCAGACCTCTTGAAAAATCCATATTTATTTTTGGATTAACCTGAACCTGTATTATATTCGGAAACCTGTATTCAACAGGATCTTCTATCGTAAAAATCTTTTTTTCTACATTGGCTATCCTGTTTAGAGTTGCATAAAGGGTAGTAGTTTTACCGGAACCTGTAGGCCCTGTAATTATTATGGATCCATGTGGTATTGATATCATTTTGCTGTACTTTTTAAGATCATCGGGAAGCATCCCGCTTTTTTTGAGGTTAAACACACTTTCATCCCTATCCAGGATTCTAATTGTTATATTCTCCCCAAAAACTGAAGGAATTGATGCAAATCTCAGATCAATTATCCTGTTCTGAAATTTTATTGAACCTCTACCATCCTGTGGTAGCCTGTTTTCGGTGATATCGAGTCCGCCCATTATCTTATAACGGGATATAAGAAGCCGCTGTACTGTTTTTGGAACATCCTTTATCTTCTGAAGAACCCCATCCACCCTGAATCTTATTGTACAATTCTTTTCCTGGGGTTCTATATGCACATCACTGGCTCTCAGGGATATTGCCTTAAGTATAATCTGGTTGGCAAGTTTTACCAGGGGATTCTTCTCTACTGCATCCTCTTCATATTTCTCGGATATTGTAAGATCAGTATCCCTCATTATCTCCTGGACTTCTTTCAGGCTGTAATCGTCAGAAGTATACAACTTGATTATATCGTCTATATCCTTACGGGTAGCTATAAACGGCTTTACATTATATCCTGTAAGAAGCCTTATCTCATCAATTGCATTAATATCCCTGGGGTCCGTCATTGCTACATGGAGCGTACTGCCTATAAGTTTAAATGGAAATACCTTTCTTTTAAAAGCAAAATCTTTTGATATAAGATTTGCGACAGACTGGTCTATGCTGTCCTGTATACTGCTGAGGTTAACTGTATCATATCCCCGCTGGAAAGATATGAGCTCTACAAGGGTCTGCTCATTTATAAAACCTTTACTGACAAGTATTTCTCCCAGTTTCTTGCCAGTTTCCTTCTGCATTATAAGCGTTTCGTCAAGCTGTTTTCTGGTTATGAGTTTTTTATTTACAAGAATATCGCCTATTCTCTGGGTTCTTAAATCCATATCAACCATAAAGCACCAGATACCTTAATAAAA
>JAGYMN010000226.1 GCA_018400395.1 Actinomycetota bacterium | reverse complement strand
TACAAATTACAAATTATATTATATTTTCTTATGTTTTTGTAAATATATTACAGTCAAAAATTAAGTGCTTCGCATATATCTTTTTTCATCCATCCTGAATTTCAACGGCTCCCCTGCAATATGCCTCTTAATATTTTCAATGCATATATTTTGAAAATCATTTAATTCTCCATGCCTTTTTGGCCACCAAACCTTTGAATTGTTATGGCAGGTAAGTATGAGATTATCCCATTTACGTGCAGGATGGCCGGGAGGAAGTCTGTCATTACCCGAAAGCACATCCAGTCCTGCTCTCAGCCTTCCACTCTCAAGTTCCTTGAATAAAGCCTGCTGATCAATAATATCACCCCGGGCAGTATTTATAATAATACCATTATCAGGAAACAATGAAAGCATATCAGCATTTACTGTTCCCCTGGTTTCATCACATAAACCGGCATGAATCGCAATAGCTTCTGATATTTCAAAGAGCTCTTCAAGGCTCGATACTCTTGTACAGTATTCCGGCAAATTTTCCACATAAGGGTCAAAAACGTATTCCAAAGCTCCAAAAACATTCAATATTTCAGCAAAGCGCCGCCCTATAACACCAAATCCGTATATCCCTACATTCAAGTTTTTTAGTGAACCACTAATCATCTGGTGTTTTTCCAGACCCCATTTGTCATTTCTAACATTCATAATCTTTACACGAATGTCTTTTAGTACTGCAAGCAGCAGGCTTACTGCACTTTCTGCTACTCCGTGTGCCGGAGCATCTCCCCAGTTGCTGACAGGTATTCCAGCCTTGATAACTTCAAGTGGTATATATTTTCTTACCGAACCTGTTATATTGCATATATAGGAAAGTCGACCAGGGTTCTCTGCAATTTCCAAAGGTATAGGAGCAGCATTCCACATGGTAAGTAAAATATCCGTATCTCTTATCATTTCAGCCCTCTTTTTTTCAGGTAATGTCTGCGCATCAAATATGGTGGTCAGTTCGCCTAACTTTTGCATAGCCTCTCTAAATGCACCTTGTGCAAGCATATCTACTTTTTTTTCACCAATAAAAAGTATTTTTAATTTCTTAGACATTTTCTAATCCTATCCTTTCATAAATATAATTCATTATATCTCATTTCATCAACATCATGTTTTTCACCCATACCCTGCCTTTACCACAAATTGTCACTCTTACTTCAACCGCACAGGCATTGTCAGGTGCAACTGCCTCAAAACTGTCTTCCGTCCAGTTAATGTCCTCGGTAAAAAGATTCCCTTTTGGAGCTTTTGAGGCATCCTCCACAAGACCTCCGAAACAATCCAGAAATGCAAGCTGCAGATAGGAAAAACTTCCATCCTCCATGTTTTCAGTTTTCAGTTTCCCTGCAAGGCTGAGTCTTTGTCCTGCCCTTACTGCAACTACCTGCTGCAGGCAAAGCACACCGGGTCTGTCATATTCGAGCCCAGGACATGGACGTTTCTCAGTTTCATCCCATATTATCTTTCCTCCCC
>JAGYMN010000225.1 GCA_018400395.1 Actinomycetota bacterium | reverse complement strand
ACTTAGGCAATTATAACAGAACCAAAAATATAGTAAATTTTACTACTTCCCGGGGAGCAAACATACCCCAATATTTATAATAAAAATTGACTGAGAAAAAGTCAATAATTACAGCCTTTCCATTTCCTCTTATTTTAATTAATAGGATATCTTTTCTAAAGAATCTTTTTTATATCTTGAAGAAGCCGGGATTGACTGTTCCGCGAATAATCGCCATATCTATGATACTCTTCAAACTGCATTTTAGCCCTTTTAAATAAAATATTTTCATGATAATATTTGTGTAATACTATGTAATAACAAATAATAGGCGGTATATTGGGTAGAAAAAGTAAAGTCCTGAGCATTTCCGTACCTCCTGAGATAGCCCGGGAACTGGACAATATGGCAAGGACTGAAGATAAGAGCCGCAGCGAGATATTCAAGGATATGTTTAAGACATATAAAGAGTCAGTTGCAGAGAGAGAATGGAAGGAGCTTTTCAGTTTTGGCAAAGAGACAGCAAAAAGATTTAAAATAAAAGATGAGGAAGAGCTCTTCAGGATCCTGGATGAGGAAAGGTCTTAAACAGTCTTATGCTAAGGATAGTCTTTGATTCCAATGTCTATATCTCAGCACTTTTATTTAAGGGCATCCCTGGAAAAATCCTGGAAATTGCTCAGGATAACAAAATAGTACTTATAGTTTCTGATGAAATAATCACTGAAACGGTAAGGATAATTGAGGAAAAGTTTAGATGGCCCCGGCACAATATTGATAAGTTTAAAAGAAGGTTATCAGATACAGGTGAAAATATAAAGCCAGAAATAAAGCTTGATATTATAAAAGAAAGAGAATCTGATAACAGGATACTTGAATGTGCCGTTTCCGGAAACGCTGATTTAATAGTATCTGGTGATAAACATCTACTCAAAATAAAAAGTTATAAAAACATTCCCATAGCAAGGCTGAGGTATCTTACATATTTAGTAAAATAAGAGTCCAAATATGAAAAAATTAGCCGAACCCGACTCCTGGAATGGACGGCAACCCTTGTATCCTATATTCCAGACAGGATAGTGCAGACAGCCCATTATTACATTTACTACATTAACGCCCTAAGGGGCAGGCTGAAAAAAGAAAATTATAGTTCTCATTATTATATTATAATGGATGATTCTTCCGGGGACTGCTCAGGTCCTGGGTACAGCTCATACAGAAGATATATTGAAGTGGTGGCGAGACGCAGAATCGAACTGCGGACACATGGATTTTCAGTCCACTGCTCTACCAACTGAGCTATCTCGCCAGAAAAATATCAAATTATCCCCGGACATGGATCCACCATGTCCGCTTAAATGGCTCCATAATCTTTAACTTAAAACTGCAAATAATCTGGCGGAGCTGACGGGATTTGTTCTTTCGTCTCCCTCTGGTCGCTGCAGAGACGCAGACTCCTTCGCTTTGCTCAGTCCGTCTTTTCAAATCCCGGACATGGATCCACCATGTCCGCTTAAATGGCTCCATAATCTT
>JAGYMN010000224.1 GCA_018400395.1 Actinomycetota bacterium | reverse complement strand
GAGGCTTTAGAATATGCGATGTCAGCACCGGACCCGGAACCAGAGGATGCATTAAAGGATGTTTTTTTCTAATATTAAGTGATTTTGATAAAAGCTTTTAAAAATGCAGATTTATTATCAGGGAGTGGATTTATGGCAGAAAAAAATCAAGATAGAGTTTTAACTGTTGCAGAAGCCCTGCGCGAGGCAATAGTAGAGGAGATGGAAAGAGACAAAAGTGTATTCTGTATAGGAGAAGATATAGGAATACCTGGAGGCTGGGGAGGTGCATTCACAGTAACGCTGGGGCTGGAGGAGCTTTTTCCTGACCGTATAATCAATACACCTATTTCGGAGACAGCAATATTTGGCGCTGCTCTGGGGAGTGCTATAATTGGGATGAAGCCTATTGCAGATGTACAATATGGTGATTTTCTATTCTGTGCTATGGATCAGATAGCAAACCAGATACCGATGATGAGATACATGTCCGGCGGGAAGATAAAGGTACCTTTAGTTATCAGGGCGCCAGTCGGTGCTTCTGGCCGGGGACCGCAGCATGCGCATTCAATGGAATCCTGGTTCATAAATATTCCGGGGATAAAAGTAGTATGTCCTTCAAATGCATATGATGCCAAGGGCCTTCTCAAGGCTGCTGTCCGTGACGAAAATCCTGTAATGATTTTTGAACATAAACTATTATATGGTTCAAAGGGAGCGCGTGCCGAAAAGGGTACAATTGATGCATCAAGATATGTACCGAAAGAAGATTATACTGTTCCTATCGGCAAAGCCGAAATCTTAAAAAAAGGAGAGGATATCACCATACTTTCAACGCTTATTATGGTTCACAGATCTCTTGCTGTTGCAGAACAGCTGGAAAAGAAAGGTATTTCATGCGAGGTGATCGATCTCCGGTCACTTGTCCCCATAGACAGGGAGTGTATATTTGATTCGATCAAGAAAACAGGAAAGGTTACAGTAGTAGAGGAATGTACAGGCAGAGGTGGATGGGGTGCCGAGGTAGCCGCTGTTATTGCTGAAACAATACCGGATTATCTGGTCGCTCCAGTAAAGCGTATTTCAGCTTTTGATACTCCTGTACCCTTCTCACCTGTGATGGAAAACTACTGCATACCGTCAGTTGAAAGAATAAAAAATGGAATAGAAGAGACAATAAAATATTAAGAAGGATTGTGATTATATGGACCTGGATGATTTAGTTGAAATCTCCCGTTTTTACGGTAAAGATCCCGACTATGTCCTGGGTGGGGGCGGCAATACATCTTATAAGGAAGACGGATATATCTATGTTAAAGCTTCCGGTTATAATCTGGCATCAATTGACAAAGATGGGTTTGTAAAATTAAAAAGAGATGTCTTGGAGAAAATATGGGAAAAGAAATATCCGTCTGATAAAGAATTAAGAGAGAAACAGGCACTGGAAGATCTTATGGCATCACGTGATGAGGGGGAAGAAAAACGCCCCAGTGTCGAATCACTTCTACATTCGTTGCTGCCCCAAAAATATAT
>JAGYMN010000223.1 GCA_018400395.1 Actinomycetota bacterium | reverse complement strand
CCCTACAAAATCAAGAGATATTTAATAATTCAAATATCCCATAGAAGTGAGCAACGGGGTAAAATCAAAAAATACCAGATCCGCAATTAAATAATTGTGAAGACATAAAAAAATCTGCCCGAAGTTTTAAGCACCACACTCAACTTCACAAGGAGGCAGATTTTTTCAGATACCATATAAGATATCACTCTCATTATCGGACTACCTGGAAAAAGTTCAAGCAGGAATTTTTCCTTTTCCAGATTTTTCTGATTATTGCCCCATCTGCGGAGGAACCCACTGTGCAGTAAGAATCGGCTATTATTATCGATGGGCCATAGATATTGATCTGCAAAGCTATAAAATAATCATTATCAGAATACCTGTCGCAAGATATTTGTGCAAAGCTGTTAGCAAACCACAACACAAACACGGGACTTTTTCCCTGCTGCCAGACACTCTGATACCCTATAACCGAATATCCATAGATCTTATGATGTATATCCTGCAACTATTGATCACCACAGAGTCCGACAGCCGTACTCTGCAGAAAATAGATCCACTAACCCCGGGAGATATATTTTTTTCAGAGAAGATGCTTGTTCATTTTCTTGAGATCATGGCGCAGATCAGAATAAAACTGATCCTTTTTTTCCAGCAGTATTCCAGTGACCGTGCTCCGCCGGATTTTCATGCTTGCACGCTGCATGAGGTAGTAGACTATCTCTATAACTATCCGGTGCCTGATCATGAACACCCTCTAAAGGGTGCATACTCCCTGTCTGTCCTGTACTATGAAATGCAGGAATCGTACCACCAAAATGCCCGGTTTCTCTTTGGAACAGCCTCACAATTCTGCCTGTAGAGTCCTTTTGGCTGTTTCAGAACAATGTGATTACATCATTCTGCTTCCCTGAGACATCCATAACCATGAAAACTATTTTTTAAAACAGCATACACACTCTATGGCGTGATTTGAGGTGCTCATTCAATTACATTGAGTGGATAACATATTTCAAGGAGGATGCACCTATGACTGAAGATGATAAAATAGCCATATTCAAGTATGGCATCATAGCACCGGTCATCAATGACAGCAGCATGAATCAGAAAAGGTATTTTGAAAAAGCAGCTGAACGTGAGTATGACATGCCGGGAAAGATTGACAGGGTCACCTTTAATCCCAGGACCTTTAAGAAGTGGCTGCATATCTATCGCCAAGAAGGATATGAAGGCTTAACGCCATCACGAAGAGTTGATCGGGGAAAATCCCGTAAGATATCTATGCCTCTTGGCGAGGCAATTTATCAACTCTGCCAAGAGTATGATTTTAAAACAATCAGCAATCTGTACCGGTATCTACTTACAGAAGGAATTATTGAAGCTGAAAATTTTACTGAGGTGACACTCAGAAATTTTCTTAAAGCTAACAACATTACCTTTGAATCGCAGGATGTAAAACCTCGCAAGGCCTTCGAGGCACCTCACATTAACATCCTCTGGACTGCAGACTTTATGCATGGCCCCTACGTCAGAGAGGGCAAGAAAAAGCTCAAAACATATCTGTGTGCCATTATA
>JAGYMN010000222.1 GCA_018400395.1 Actinomycetota bacterium | reverse complement strand
TATGGTTTAAGGTTGCAAACCAGGCATACCGGCCCCTAACAATAGTTTTCTTCCGCCTTTCAACAGCGGTAATTGTGCTGAGCCTCTTCCTGTACCTGACAAAAAGGTTTGAAAAGATCAGAAAAGAGGACAGGATATACTTCTTTTTTATTGCCCTTTTTGAGCCCTTCCTTTATTTTATCTTTGAGAGTTACGGCTTATCCTTTGTTTCATCCACCGTTGCCTCTGTTGTAATAGCAACCATACCGATCTTTACGGCAATAGGAGCCCTTATACTTTTCAGGGAAAAACTGAGCCTGTTTAATTACCTTGGCATTATAATATCCTTTACGGGCATTTTTATTTTTACGGTTGCCGGCAAAAGCAATCTTTCCTTCAATACAAAAGGTGTAATACTGATGTTCCTGGCAGTAATGTGTGCCACGGGTTACTCGCTGATATTAAGGCGTCTGGCAAATAATTACAGGCCTGTATATATTGTAAATGTGCAGAACATTATAGGCCTGGGTCTTTTCATTCCGGTATTTTTAATATCCGAAGGCAGCCACCTGCAGGATATGGCATTTAATGCCGAAGCACTGGTAGCAGTTGCCCAGCTGGCCATCTTTGCTTCATGCGGTGCTTTTATACTGTTCGGCTATACAGTCAGGGTTATAGGTGTAACCAGGGCAAATCTTTTTGCCAATCTTATCCCTGTCTTAACGGCCGGTTTTGCCTATTACACAATAAATGAAATCATTACCATTGAAAAGTTTGCCGGCATTTTAATTATGATCAGCGGACTTTATATGGCCCAGATACGCTTTTCAGGAAAAAGAAAAATAAAAGAGGCTTATTAGTCAACTGTTCCCTGGCTCACAGTATAATGATACCGCAACATACACTGACTGGCTACAACAGGCTGTTTATGTGCTCGTTACGCCATGAGTTCACCCTTTAACTTAAGACCCTCCCTTTGGATTTTGTCTTTATATGGCTATTTTTGCAACTAAATAAATATTTCAGGACATTATGTCAATATTCAATAAGGGACAGCAATCCATTGCAAATAAGATAGAAGAGAACAGTAATATTTCCAACTGGAAGGACTGGAGGTGGCAATTAAAGCATTCAATAAAATCCATTGACAAATTCGAGCACCTCACCGGTGTAAAGTTTGAGGACAAGGAGAGGGAAGACCTGGAAAAGACCTTTAAGAAATTCCCATTATCCATAACCCCCTATTATCTGTCATTGATCAATACGGATAATTTTCGCAGGGATCCTGTTTTCAAGCAGGCCTTTGGTGGTATAGATGAGCTCACGATTCACGATTCTGAATTCAAGGATCCTCTTGCTGAAGACAAGGACAGTCCGGTTGAAGGCCTGACCCACAGGTATCCCGACAGGGTCCTTTTCCATGTAAGCAATATCTGTTCCATGTACTGCAGGCATTGCACAAGAAAAAGAAAAGTGGGAGATATAGATTATATACCTTCAAAAGACCAGCTAAAAAAGGGTATTGAATATATAAAAAATACACCGGCCATAAGGGATGTCCTCCTTTCCGGCGGTGATCCACTTATGCTGCCGGACAGTTATATT
>JAGYMN010000221.1 GCA_018400395.1 Actinomycetota bacterium | reverse complement strand
TGCTGTTGATACAAAACCGGTAAACCACCTGGAAAGGTATAAAAATCATGGAGAAGGCGTTGAAAAAATGGGTGTTGGCTATACCCTGCCGGGTCAGCTTGCAGAATATGTCTTAATCCAGGAAGAGATCATGGAGGCCCATTGCCTTATCCCGCTAAAGGATGATTCTATCCCAAATTTTGCAGTATCCATGGCAGAGCCCATATCCTGTGTCATATCATCACAGAGCCGCAATTTTCATATATATAAAGATTCTCCACAATCCCCAAGATATGCAAAACTTGGAATTAAGGAAAACGGAGTATGCATAATAGTGGGCGCCGGGGCAATGGGCAAAATACATATGGAACTGGCAATGAGGTTCAGGCCGCGTGTATTGATAGCAAACGATGTCCTTGAAGAAAGGCTGGACTGGATTAAAAGGGTGCTGGGCCCGAAGGCAGAAAAAAAAGGAATAAAACTTTTAACCGCTACTCCTGACACCATACATGACTTGGTGGCCGATGTCAGCAATGGCAGAATGGCAGATGACATAATAATGGCAGTAGGGATAAGAAATGTGCAGCAGGCAGCTTTCGACCTGCTTGGTTTTGGCGGAGTAATAAATTTATTTGGAGGCCTTCCCAGGGGAGATTCAATATTAAATGTTGATAACATAAAAGTGCACTATGAAGAAATAAAAGTCGTAGGTTCCTCCGGGGGTGATCCTGGAGATTACGCACAAACCCTGGAGGCCGTCCGGAATAATGATATTGACCCAGGAAATTACGTGGCAGCCGTAGGGAGCATTGACAATGCTCCAAAAGTCTTAAAAATGATAAAAAATAACCAGATCCAGGGCAAGGCTATCTTATATCCGCATATAAAACAGATGGACCTAAAGTTTGTTGATTACTGGGACAGGGAAAGTGAAGATAAATTTTTGGAGGATAACTTAAAATATTAAAATAACTGTCTTATCAAAAATTTAACAGAAAATTATTGATTAAATTTATCACATGTCAAAAACCAGTATATTTTATTTACATTTATCCAGGAAATAATAAAAAATGCCTGTATAGTAAGCGGGTATCTGATTATTTATTTTTTGCCTTTCATTTTGTCTTCACATCCTTTAGGTATAATACATATAAAACCTAAAGGCTCTTCCTCAAAATTTGAAAACTGGTGCATTTCATTAGGAGGAATATAAATAGCATCTCCAAACCTTACTGTTCTCTCCACTCCCCCACTTTTTATTTGCCCCTCTCCCCTTACAACAAATACCTCATGTTCCCAGGGGTGCCTATCTTCTGATGGTGCGCTGTCCCTTGTCACCTCAAAATATCTCATTTCAAAATTTGGAACTCCGTTTTCTTTTGATAAAAGCCATTTGATTGATTTACCATGTGGAGTTTTAAGCTCTTTTGCGTCCTTAATATTTATTATATACATTATAGCCCTATACCCTTATAATTTTTACAACTATCTAAATTTTAAATTCAATAAGTAAAATTTACAACATAATAAACATAAAATTTGGTCCTTTATAATTTTAAAAATACCTCTTCCATTTGTTGAAACTAATTGTTTCTGGGCAAAAGATATTATAACTACAGAAAAAAAACTT
>JAGYMN010000220.1 GCA_018400395.1 Actinomycetota bacterium | reverse complement strand
TTGAAATTTTATTTATAATTTTTAATAAATTATTTTTATCTTTAGCATCAAATTCATTTTTTAAATTAACCAGCCAATCAGCATCCCATATTATATAAAATTCGTCTGTTTTTATCTTGCCTAAACTATGGTGGGCACCAATAATATCTGAAACCTTGCTAATAATACTATTATCTATATTTAATTTAGAAAGGATCATTTTAGCTATCTGTGGGCCTTCCATCTCCTGATATTTGCCTGCTAATGAATTATATTTTTGCATACTTTTTACAAGCCCGATATCATGGAGAATTGCTGCAGGTATAACAATTTCAGAGTTTCCATTTTCACTTTTTAATATTTTTTTTGCATAATTTAGTACTTTTAAAGTATGTCTTATGTGTCTTTTATTATTTTTGAAAACTTTTTTCATTTCTTCTATTATTTTATCTTCTAAAATTTTATCCATTATATTCCTCCAGTTTAAATTATAAGATAATAATAGCTTCTTATTATAACTGATACAATTGATTAGAAATATGTTATTTTATATAGGATTATGGAGTCTTACATTCCTTAATATGTTTTAAAATATTAAAATACAGCAATTAATCACCTTTAAAAAATATTTTAAAAAACACCACTAAAAGCGGCTCTTTCGAGCTGTTTTTTTAAAAAAGCAAATTCGCTTTCGTAAAGTGATTGACATTTTGGGTAAAATATGATGTACTTAAGTAAATCATATTAACGAAAAGGGATATTTATGAAAAAAGCAGGCATGACAAGGAGAGAAAGGGATCTACTGTCAAGGGTTTCAAGGATTCTAAACTATTCGGAATTTATACATGCAAACCTGACCACCGTAGCAAGGACCTGCGGGAATAAAAACTGTAGATGCATAAGGGAGGGTAAAAAGCATGTGTCCATGTATCTTACTACCACAAAGAAAAACGGCAAAAGAAAGGCAATATATATACCAAAGAGGCTGGAAGAAGAAACCAGGATAATGGTTGATAGATATTTTAAGATAAAGGATACACTGGAAGAGATATCAGATATAAACCTAAAAAGGCTTCTTTCAAAAAAAGAATGCTAAATAAGCTACTGTCATACGCAGATAGACATTTTGATATAGAAGAAAAACTGGGTCACATAACCGACGGAAGATGCCGGCCCCAGATTCCCACTTCAGAGATCTCAAAAAAAGTTCTTACCATGGTGCTTTCAAACCTGGGCTCACTTAATCAGCTTAAAGCTGCATCGTCAATTAATAGGTTATGCTCTCCATCTGTTTCTATTATAGCCAGATCTGCAGACACCATTGATCTTTGCGCTATTAAGAGAAATACTTAAAGGTATCTACCTTGCTGCCAGGAAAAAGAAAATGATAGGAAATGTATCCGGAAGATCTATAGGAATACTTGACGGCCATGAGGTAACTTCAAGCAATATATATAAATGCAGCCACTGCAGGATAAGGAATGTATCAAAGATAGAGGGCCAGGTAAAACTTCAGCACTACCACAGCTTCGTGGCCTTTATCCTGGCGGGGGAGAAATTTGCCACCATGCTTGACATAGAGCCCATTTTACCCGGCCAGGGGGAGCTTAGCGCAGCCTACAGGCTGCTGGAGA
>JAGYMN010000022.1 GCA_018400395.1 Actinomycetota bacterium | reverse complement strand
GATATAGTTTTTGTTTCTGTTAATAAGCCTTTCTTAACTTGCTTTCTTTTATTTTTAAGAAGATAAGATATAAAAGAAATTATAACAAGACTTATAACCGCCGGGTAAATGAACTTCCAGTTTATCTGCTTACCTACCAGACTTGAAGCAAAAAAAGGTGAGACAAATGCGCCGGTAGCAAAAAAACTGTATCCTAAATTAACTACACTATCCTTGTTTTTTACTTTCCCTTCTATAATGCTGATATTTGCATCCATAAGTATGATTCCTACCAGAAAACCGGAAGAAAAATAGAGCAAATAGAAAAAGAATAAAGATGTTGTAAAAATTAATCCGGCTAATATTGGTATTAGTAGAATATATGAGCATATAACCACATTTATAATATTAAATTTTCTGTTCAGGAAGATAAAAGCAAGAGTTCCTATGACCTGTCCAATTAAAATAAGGGATGTTATAAGATTTATATTTTCAGGCGGTACATTAAAATAAGCGCCTATATCTATAAGAATGGGGCTTGTAAGCATCACGTAAAAATTAAAAGTAAACATGGATATGAAGTAAGGAGATTCAACTAAATAATTTTTTATAATGCTTCTCTTCAAATTACCTACTTCTTATAAAGTTAAAAGCTTAAAACTTTCTAATAATATCCCAGGCATAGTATAATATTACACATAAATTTTTTTTTGAAGCTAATCTTTAGTTAACTGTATGGAACTATAAATGAATTGCGGTAAAAATCATCTTGAATTGAAGATAGGGATTAGTAAAAATTATGTAATTATCTAAGATGGTTAGCTGTAGTTATAAAAGGTATTGTTAAATATAACTTTAGCTGGTATTAAGTAGAGTCTGTTATGAAAGATGGGATGCATAAAGACAGGGGCCTGGTTCTGATAAACACCGGAACAGGCAAGGGCAAGACTACCGCTGCTCTGGGAATTGCATTGAGAGCTGCCGGGCACGGTAAGAAAGTTCTTATCCTTCAATTTATAAAAGGACCATGGAAGACAGGCGAGTTAAAGATAATGAAAAGGCTAAAACCTGAAATAGATATGATGCAGCTGGGGAAGGGTTTTATAAAGATTGAAGACGGTAGATTGAAGATTACACGTAGAGACAGGGACAATGCAGCCAGGTCATTCAGGCTTGCACGCGAGAAAATAATAAGCGGTTGTTACGATATGGTAATACTTGATGAGGTAATAAACCTTGTAGCATACGGCATGCTAGATATAGAAGAAGTTATCAAATTGATAGAGGATAGGCCCTGGAGAATGGATCTGGTATTGACGGGAAGAGGAGCTCCGGAAGAGCTGATAAATATTGCAGACACTGTTACAGATATGAAAGAAATAAAGCATGCCTATAGTAAGGGGATAAAGGCAAAGAAGGGCATAGAATACTAATCCAGAAGTATACAACCTGGAGTAATGATCAAATGCAGAAAAAATTTCTGGTAAAAGACTGGAGGAAATGTCAATGCTTCAAGCATGTTATTTAGACAGCAAAGCCTGGAAGACATATGACAGGTCTATAGAGTATTTATTGAGTTTAACAAATAAGATATGGAAGTTTTCTTAATTTTTATTGTAAGGGGGTATGTAATATAGAAATAAAGATTTCCAGTTTCACAGCAGAGGGTATAACATTTTATTACCTCTGGGCGGGAAGCAGCAAAAGGGCAAAAATTATTTATCTTGGAGTCAAAAAATTAAAAATAGGACAGTTTTTAAAAAAGTTAAGCAGGAAAGAATATCAAAATAATGATATACATATATCCAATGGCAAATATTTAGCATTGGAGAATGAGATAACGGGATATTTAAAAAAAGATATAAAGGATATTGATTTAGAGCCATTGTTCCTCACGGGGAGCATATTTGACAGAAAGGTCTGGGATTTAACCCGTAATGTGCCTTTTGGAAAAACGTCTGATTATTCATCAATAGCTTCTGCTGCCGGAAACCGCCGGGCCTGCCGCGCTGTAGGAAGTTCACTGGGCAGAAACTCCTTAATTATCATAGTACCGTGCCATAGGATAATAAAAAACAATGGTAAGCTGGGCGGATTTTCTTATGGTGCTGAATTAAAGAAAAAATTTCTTGATATAGAAGGAATAAAGGTAGATTATTAGATTTTTATTTCTACCAGAATAACCCCTGTGCACCTGCGCGTGGCTAAAGAATAGAATAATAAATGGCTGTTAAAAAATTATGGAATTTCAGGGTGTTATCCCGCATTTTTTAAATATCCTTTAGTTTGCATTATACATGACCTTTTTTAGATTTCTGTTTTGTTGAATAGGGCAATTTGCGTGATTGAAAAAGTGGAGAGGTTTAATATAATGTAGTTAATGGATAAAAAATACAGGAGAGAAATATGAGCGGATTCTTGGATAAGCTAAAAGACTTTTTTACAGTTCCCGAAGGCAGCAGTTCGAAGTTTGTTAAATTTAATGTTATATGTGCCAGATGTGGCGAAGAAATACCTGTAAGGGCTTCAAAGACAAGTGATATATCAAGAGTATACGAAGGTGAGGGTCCTGCAGGTGCAGAATACTTCTTAAGAAAGGAAATACTGGGAAATAATTGCAATAACCTTATTTATATAAGTATTTATTTTGGTCCGGGATATAAAGTAATATCCAGGGAAATAACAGGCGGGGAATTCGCTGATTGATATTTTGATTTTTCTTAGATAAATATAAATTTTATGTTACAATCAACCTGGATTTAATAAATGATCTTATGATTTGAGACCGGGCTATATGGATTATTCTAAAGTCTTAAGTGTTATCATTCTTGCTGCCGGTAAGGGCAAGAGAATGAAGTCATCAGTCCCCAAAGTACTTCACAAAATATGCGGTCAGCCTGTTATCTATTATATTCTTCAGCAGGTAAAGTTACTTGCTCCAAAAAATATTTTTGTGATAGTAGGTCACAGGAAAGAACCGGTAAGGGATTATCTAAAGAAGGCTTTCCCTTCAGTAGTAGCCGTTGATCAGGACATACAATCGGGAACAGCGAATGCGGTAAAAATGACTGAAGATTATTTTTCTGATATGGGAGATAATATACTGGTTATTAGCGGCGATGCCCCGCTTATAACTTCGGCAACACTGGACTCGCTTGTAAAGATAAGGTATGGTAAAAATCTTGCGGTCTCACTGCTGACTTCAATTGCAGAAGATCCTTCAGGATATGGAAGGGTTATAAAAGATGAAAGCGGGAGGATCCTCAGGATAGTAGAAGATTCTGATGCCTCTCCTCAAGAGAGGAAGATAAAAGAAGTAAATTCATCTATATATTGTTTTGAGAGAAATATTTTAAGAGAAAATATTGACAGTATAGGAAAACATAATTCCCAGAGCGAATACTACCTTACGGATATAGTGGAGAAACTTATAGGTAAGGCTGAAACTGCAGAGACCTTAATAACTTCAGACAGTCGTGAAGCAATGGGAATAAATAATAGATTTCAGCTATCCGGAGTAGAGGATATAATAAGATATCGTATAAATAAAAAACATATGGAAAATGGTGTTACAATCAGAAACTCTTCTACGGTATACATAGAAGATAATGTCAGGATAGGAGAGGATACCACAATCGAGCAGTCCTGTTGCCTGAAGGGGGAAACGTTAATAGAAAAAGGCTGCAGTATTGGTCCTTTTACAATTATAAAGGATTCAAAAATAGGTTCCCACTCGACTGTGGAAAGCTCTTTCGTAATAAGCTCTGAAATAGGGCAAAGAAATTATATAGGTCCCTATAACTATATAAAACCAGGCACAGTAACGGGAAAGGGTACGGAAATAGGACCATTCAATGGATCTAAAATAATATCTTCTGTTTATAAAAGCGGGCCTGTAAATATCTCAAACCCTGAAAACAGGGATGCAGGAGGTTCTACTGATAGGATGTTATTTAAAAACAGCAGTAACAAAAATAATAAATGATTTTATTAAACATTTAAATGTGAAAAATTAACCGGGAGAGATAGGGTATGAAACATAATCTGGGCATAAAAGAAGAGACAAAAAACAAAAGGATGATGCTTTTTAGCGGTTCCTCTGCTCCGGAACTTGCTGAGAAGATTGCAGATGAACTGCATATAAGACTTGGAGATATATCAAGGACGCATTTTAAGAATGGGGAGATATATGTGAAGTTTAACGAGAGTGTCAGGGGTGCAGATGTATTTATAGTACAGACATGCAGCGGACCAGTAAACGATTATATAATGGAACTCCTTATAATGATAGACGCTCTAAAGAGGGCTTCTGCAGGTGTGATCAATGCGGTAATACCGCACTACGGTTATGCAAGACAGGATAAAAAATCTGAAGGAAGGGAACCTATATCTGCTAAATTATTTGCAGAACTTTTACAGGTAGCCGGAATGGACAGGGCAATACTCGTCGATCTTCATTCTTCGACAATCCAGGGGTTTTTTGATGTTCCTGTAGACCATGTAACAGCAATACCAATAATATCAAAATATTTCAAGGAAAAGGGAATAAAAAACGGTGTAGTTGTTAGCCCTGATGTCGGAGGAGTAAAAAGAGCCTCAATATTTTCAAAAAGACTAAACTTTCCACTTGCCATCCTTGATAAAAGAAGGCCTGCTCCAAACCAGGCAGAGATAGAGCATATCGTTGGGGAGGTTACAGGAAAAGAAGCAATAATATTTGATGATATGATAGATACAGGAGGAACACTTTTAAATGCTATTGACATGCTTAAAAGACACGGTGTAAAAAAAGTATATGTAGGGGCAACACACCCTATCTTCTCCGGGGATTCGCTTGAAAGGTTAGAAAGTTCGGATGTCGATGAAGTAGTGGTATCTGATACCATTCCAATTAATAGGGAATTTAACCCTGAAAGGATTAAAGTACTTTCCATAGCTCCCCTGCTTGCAAAAACAATAAAAAAAGTTTATTATTGCAAATCGGTAAGCGAATTGTTTAAAGGTGAGAACCTGGTTTAAGCATTTAATATACTGGATGGATGTGATAGTAAATGAAAAGTTTGGCTCTGGAAGCAGAAAAAAGAGAAAAAGAAGAAATAAAAAATAATTCAGCCAGAAGGCTGGGAAGCCTGGGTTATATTCCGGCAATTATGTACGGACTTAACAGGGAGCCTGTGAGCATAAAAGTCAAAAAGAAGGAGATAACGAAACTGCTAAAGGGACACAGCATATCAAGTGTGATTTTTAATATTAATATTGATCAAAAAGATAAGTCAAAAGATGCTGTTATAATAAAGGAATACCAGAGAGATCCTATTTCTAACGAACTGATACACCTTGATTTTCTAAGGATACAGATGAAAAAGGAAATAGAGACAGCTGTACCAGTAAAGATAATAAATGAAGACATAGCCATAGGAATAAAAGAAGAGGGTGGAGTGCTGCAGCACGGTCTCAGAGAGCTTCACATATCGTGCCTGCCTGCAGATATCCCGGAATATATAGGATATGATATAAAGGACCTCAAAATAAATGATATCATAAGGGTTGATAATATAGTGATTGACGAGAAGATCAAAATACTAAACGATCCTTCAGAAGTAGTTATATCGATAATTCCTCCTTCTGAGCTAAAGGAAGAGGAACTTGCGGCCGAGGAAGAAGTAGAGGAGGAAGCAGAGGAACCGGAAGTTGTGGGACATAAAAAACCTGAAGAAGAAGACGGAGCCGAAGCTGATAAAAGACAAAAAGAACCCGGGAAAGAATAAATGCCATGATTTTGATTGTCGGTCTCGGCAATCCAGGGGAGGAATACCGCGAAACGCGGCATAATATAGGTTTTGAGGTAATAGATGCCCTGGCTTCCGTGACTGATTCAGGGAATAAATATAAAAAATTTAATTCTACAGTTATTGATTCAGTCTATTCAGGCATAAATCTCTTACTTTTAAAACCCCTTACTTTTATGAACAATAGTGGATGTGCTGTGGACTTAGCCCTTAAGTTTTATGGGGCAGGTATAAAAAGGATAATTGTAATCCATGATGATATAGACCTGGAATTTGGACGGATAAAGATAAAAAGGGGAGGGGGTACTGCCGGTCACAGAGGACTTAAGTCAATTTTTACAGAGACAGGCAGGCAGGACTATGACCGTATCCGCTTTGGTGTAGGCAGGCCGCCAGGCAGGATGGATGCTTCTGACTACGTACTCAGAAAATTTAAAAAAAATGAGAGGAAAGAGCTTGGTATATTCATAGACCATTCGGTGGATATGCTCAAATATTATATAACAGATGGGTTTGAAAGCGCAGCCGGTAAATATAATTGATTTTTGTCCCCGCTTATTGTAATCAGTATCAAAAAACAATAGACCTGGCATGTAAAAAAATGGAATCGAGAGAAAAGACGAATAATAATATTTTGGAAGTAAAAAGCCTCACCAGGAAGTTTAATGGCCTGACTGCAGTTGACGGTGTGTCATTCAACATAAGGGAAGGTGAGGTATTTGGATTTCTGGGGCCTAACGGAGCAGGTAAAACGACCACAATAAATATGATATGCACTCTTATAAAACCTACTTCAGGGAATGCAAAATTATACGGCTTTGATATAGTAAAGGAAAGAAGAAGGGTAAGAAACTGCATAGGGCTTGTCTTCCAGGATCCCAGCCTTGATGACAAACTTACAGCAATGGAAAACCTTTATTTTCATTCCCGTCTTTATAATGTACCACGGGAAACAATAAATAAAAGGTGCGGTGAGGTTCTTAAGATGGTCGATCTTTATGATAGAAGAAACGACCTGGTACGAAATTATTCCGGAGGGATGAAAAGAAGACTGGAAATAGCAAGGGGACTGATACACTATCCAAAACTTTTGTTTTTAGATGAGCCGACAATAGGACTTGACCCCCAGACGCGCAACAAGATATGGGATTACATAGTTCAGCTAAAATCAAAACAAAAAATTACCATATTTCTAACCACCCATTATCTTGAAGAATCAGAAATATGTGACAGGATAGCGATCATAGACAGGGGCAAGATAATCGCACTGGATACTCCTTCCAATCTTAAGAAAATGGCAGGGTCTGACAGTATAACAGTAAGTTCGGATAATAACAGGGCATTAATAGATTTTTTAAAAGATAATTTCAATATAAATATAGAATATGATGAAGGAAACGAGATTAAATTTGAAGTTAAGGACAGTTCCAGCTTTATTCCAGGTTTTATTAAGAATTGTCCGGTAAGGATACTTTCAATAAGTGCACGTCATTCTACTCTTAATGATGTTTTCCTTAACCTGACCGGTAAGGATTTAAGGGACAGCGATGCCAGCAAAAGGGACAGGCTAAGATCAGGTATGAGGATGAGAGGTAGATTAAGGGGATGAGAGAATTAAGCGGCATATATATTATATGGCTCAGGGATGTTAAAAAATTTTTAAGGGACAGGCCCAGGATTATAGGTTCGGTGGCCCAGCCTGCGCTGTTTCTTTTTGTGCTGGGCACGGGTCTGGCAAGTTCTTTTCAGGTATTTGGAAGTAACGGCGGAAAAGATTTCCTCTATTTTATGTATCCTGGAATAATAGCCATGACTGTACTCTTTACATCGTTTTTTAGTGCCATGTCAATAATATGGGACAGGGAGTTTGGCTTTCTAAAAGAAGTTCTGATCTCCCCGATATCAAGGGTCTCCATAGTATTGGGTAAGAACTTCGGGGGTTCCACAATTGCTATTGTACAGGGCTCGATTATCCTGTTATTTGCTCCCGTACTTAAGGTACCTATTACATTTCTGTCAGTGATTAAATTACTTCCAGTAATGTTTATTACGGCTATGGCTATTTCTTCTCTGGGAATTGCGCTTGCATCAAGGCTCAAGACAATGCAGGGCTTTCAGGCACTTACAAATTTTTTCCTGATGCCCATGTTCTTCCTGTCGGGAGCATTATTCCCACTCAATAATGCACCACAGTGGATGATATTTATGGCAAGAATAAATCCGCTGTCTTTTGGTGTCGATGCCATGAGATACGTGCTGACGGGTGACAGGACACTGCAGCTTTTTCCATTTTATGTAGATATCATTGTGATAGTAGGAATAATTATTGCAATGACTTTAACAGGAATATTTTTATTCAGAAAACAGGAATAATTATTATATTTTTTCTATTTTATAAGTATGTTAAATCAGAAGATAATCATGGTGTTTTGCTTGCCTGATTGAAACAGTTTTAATTTTTAATCCCTGGAATTTATAAAAATCTATGTTAATTTTTATGTTATGATCGAATTTTTTACAGCCCAAAAGCAGTGGAAGGAATTTGAGGAGAGATACAGAAATCAAAAAGCTCCGGATATAATGGTAGCGGACGAGGCTATCTGGCCTTTTATAATAAGCGCGTTCGGGCAGATCTCAGGGCTACCCATTATTATAATAACTTCAACTCTCGAAAGGGCTGAACAGCTTAAAAGAGAAATAGGATGCCTTCTGCCTGGTGCAGCAATTTCATTATATACGGGAATGGGAAGGAGTATATTTTTCAAAAATAAGAGTCCAGATTACCAGGCAATTGTAAACAGGCTGGATACAATAAGAAAGATAGCTGAGAACCAATTTAGTGAAAAAGTTGTAAAGGATAAGCAGTTTGTTATTGCAACGGCAAGCTCACTGACAAATCTCGTACCTTCTGGAAGGATAAGAGATCTGGATATTCTTCAGTTAAAAGAAGGTACCGGGTATAGCCGCGAGAGCATAACGGGATGGCTGGCGGAAAATGGTTATGAAAGGGTAAACCAGGTATACGACAGAGGGGAGTTCAGTGTAAAAGGAGATATCATAGATGTATTTGATATAACACGCACCCAGCCTGTTAGGATAGATCTTTTAATAGATGAAGTAGAGAAAATAACATCATACGATATAACTAACCGAAGGAATATAGCTATGATGGATCATATAGCAGTATTTCCCAATATTAACCTCTGGAAGATAGAACCGCAGGAAATAACCGGCAAGGATGCGGATATGTTTAATCTTTTTGATATTCTTGAGATATTTTTAGGTGAATTTACCACCGTACTCTGTGATCCTATTGAAGTCTACCTGAAACTCAAGAGTGATATAGATATGACCAGAAGATTATTTGATAGGGATATACATGATCTGATAACAGAAGATAAGGGTGTCCTCTCAAAATATATTATAAGCGAGAATTTTTTTGATAATAAAAATTACGGGAAGAGACTGGATCTGATGTCAACCGCGGGCGATTTGAGGTCTTCAAAGACATTCTTTTTTAAAACCGTATCAAGACAGAAAAAGAGTATGGGGAATGCCAATATATTAATAGATAATATCAGGGAAGATTTGAGATCAGGTAAGAAAATAATAATATCTACTGACAGCAAATCCAGAACGAAGAAGATAACCGATCTGCTTTTTGAGAATGATATATCTTATAAAACGATAACAAATAAATATTTTGTATTAGAAAAAAGTCATTGCCAATTAAAACCAGGAATAGCCTACATTTTAAAAAGCAAACTTTTCAGAGGGTTCAATTCCAGAAAACTTTCTATTTACGGAGAACTTGATATTTATCAGCAGATGGAGTCCGCTGTTTTCGAAACTGGCAAAACTGCCGGACCGGATTTGCAGTATTTTAAACCTGGAGATTATGTTGTACATAAAAATCACGGTATAGGCATATATATAGATACAATATCGAAAGAGATAGAGGGCTATAAGAGAGAATATTTTTTAATTGAATATGGAAAGGGAGATAAACTTTATATACCTACATGGCAGGCTGAAAGATTAAACAAGTATATTGGTTCAAAAAAACCTGTGATAGCGCCTCTTGATTCAAAGTACTGGGATTCCATACAGAGGAAGGTAAGAAAATCTGTAAGGAAACTGGCAGTTGATTTATCAAAACTATATGCAGAAAGGCAGGATGCCTCCGGATATGCATTTCCTCCTGACAGCAGCTGGCAGGAGGAAATAGAAGATATATTTCCTTTTAAGGAAACAAAAGATCAGGTCAGGGCAATAGATTATGTAAAAAAAGCTATGGAAGCCCCCAAGCCCATGGACGTGCTGGTGATAGGGGATGTGGGATTTGGTAAAACAGAAGTAGCAATAAGAGCAGCTTTCAAAGCTATGGAAGACGGGAAGCAGGTGCTGATGCTGGCTCCTACTACTATTCTTGCAGACCAGCACTATCTGACTTTTTCGGATCGTTTTAAAAACTATCCAGTAAATATCGAGGTTTTATCCAGATTCAAAAAAACAAAAGAGCAGAAGAGGATAGTCGAGGATTTCAGTCTCGGCAGGACAGATATGCTTATAGGAACACACAGGATACTGCAAAAGGATATAAACCCCAGGGATCTGGGTCTTATAATAATTGATGAAGAGCAGCGTTTTGGGGTAAACAGCAAGGAAAAAATAAAACTTTTAAAGAAGCAGGTAGATGTCCTGACATTGAGTGCAACTCCCATACCCAGGACTCTTTATATGACTCTGGCAGGAATCAGGGAAATGGCTCTTATAGAAACCTTCCCCGAAGGTAGAAATCCCATAGAGACATTTGTTGGCGAAATGGATTACGGGATAATTAAAAACGCAGTAGAGAGGGAAATCGTGAGGGGAGGACAGGTCTACTATGTGTACAACAGGGTATCCGGTATCGAAGAGAAGTTAAATCAGCTTGTTAGACTTCTTAAAGGTGCAAGAATTGCTCTTACTCACGGACAGATGGAAGGTAATAAAATAGAGAAGGCAATGAATGATTTTATTAATAAAAAATATGATGTTTTGCTGACAACTTCAATAATAGAGTCAGGCATGGATATAGAGAATGTAAACACACTTATCGTAGAAAATTCCCATATGTTCGGCCTTTCCCAGCTTTATCAGTTAAGGGGAAGAGTTGGAAGGTCTTCAGAGCAGGCATATGCATATTTTTTCTATCCGGGAAGAAGAACCCTCAGTGAAACCGCGTATCAGAGGCTCAGGACACTTTCAGATTATACCGATCTTGGTTCAGGATATAATGTGGCCATGAAAGACCTGGAGATAAGGGGAGCGGGAGAGTTGCTTGGAGCGAGACAGCACGGCCATATAAATAGTGTTGGTTATGAGATGTACTGCCAGATAATAAAAGAAGAAGTGGATAAATTAAAAGGCAATGAAGTTACGCAGGATATAAATATCCAGATAGACCTCCCCTTAAGTGCTTATATACCTAAAAACTATATAAACAGCCAGAGAGAAAGAATCAAGATTTACAGAGAACTGGGATCTGCAGAAAATTTTGAAAAAATTGATCTTATTACAGATGAAATGGTAAAGAAGTACGGTGAGCTATCAGGAGCTGTATGTAATCTTATAGGATTTTTCAAAATAAAATCACTGATGAATAAAGGTAAAATAGGGAGCCTCAAATTCTCAAAGGGAAGGGGGATTATTTTAAAAAAGGTGGTCCTTGATGAAGGAAAAGCTGCACAACTCTTAGCATCAAATAAAAATATTGTTTACAAGCAGCGGTTAGGCAAGGTAATTATCAAAAATATTGATAAAAAAATTAATTTAGATTTAGTCATAAAGCAGGTTAATGATATAATAATGGCCATGTGAATCTGGCTTTAATTTTAAGAAGGAAGGTTGTCTTGAGAAAAAATATTAATGGACTCATAAAGATTATTGTACTGGCAGGTCTTGCTGCTGTTATTATTTTTATGGCAGGATGCAGTGAAACTGTAGCATTAGTAAATGATATTCCTGTACGTCAGGACGAGGTAGATGCTTATGTGAACTTTTTAATGGTACAGAGCAGCGAAGCAGGAGAAGAAATATCTGAAGAAGAGTTAAAAGAAATCGAGGTAAATATAATTGATTCGCTTATTGTGTTAAAGATTCTGGATGGATATGCTGAGAAGAATAATATAATAACTTCAAAGGAAGAATTAGATACGCAGATGCAGGCAATAATAGATTCATATGAGAATGAAAGCAAATTCGAGGATGATCTCAAAAGAATGAATATAGATAGGGAATTCCTTGAATACGAAATAAGGAATCAAATACTGAGGAACAAGATATACGCGGAAGTTACATCCGGGGTGATCGTGACAGAAGAACAGGCAGAGCAGTATTATGAAGAAAATAAGGATGGCCTCTTTACAATACCAGAACGTGTGAGAGTAAGCCATATATTATCTGCATTTCCATGGACAACTGATGATAGTATCGAGGAAAATGAACAGGATAGAGACAAAACCAGGGAAAAAATAGAGTTTGTAAACCAGCAACTGGAAAATGGAGCTGAATTCGGAGATATGGCGAGGGAATATTCTGATGATACTTCTACCAGTGCAGATGGTGGCGACCTTGGATTTATTACCAGGGGTCAGATGGAGGAAGATTTTGAAAAGGCTGCTTTTGCACTTGAGGCAGGAGAGGTCAGCGATATTATAGGGACCAGTTATGGATATCATATATTAAAAGTATTCGACAGGCAGGAAGAAACTGTACAGGAATATGAAGAAATAAAAGAAGATATATCCACATATCTTTCAGGTACCTATAAAGCAGAAAAATGGGAAAAATTTGTGATTGAGCTTATTGAAGATGCAGAGATTGAATACCTTAAAGAGCCGGGAGGAGAATTAAATGAACTCCTGGACGAAGAGGATGAAGCCCCTGATGATACTGATGAGGCCGACGAAGCAGAAAGCGGAGAAGATGACGGTCTTCTTGATGACGGAAACATAGAAGATTTTATTAATGAAAATCAATAGAAGAAAGCCATATAATGAACTTTAATCTTGAATCACCGGATCTGGAATTACTTGGTCATATACAAAAAGCTGAAGACCTGTTTAAAATCCTTATGGACGTGATGATAAAACTCCGCTCTAAAAGCGGTTGTCCCTGGGATAGGGAACAGGATCACCTTTCGATAAAGAGAAATATCATAGAAGAAGCTTATGAAGTCTTAGAAGCAATTGAAAGAAATGATGACAATAGTATCAGGGAAGAGCTGGGTGATGTCCTGCTGCAGGTCGTATTCCATGGGCAGATAGCTGATGAGAGAGGAGCTTTCAGGACTTCTGACATAATACGAACAATAATAGCAAAGCTTATTAGAAGGCATCCCCATGTATTTGGAAATACCAGAGCAAGTACAAGTGGCGAAGTCCTGTCAAAATGGGAAGATATTAAAAAAGAAGAAAGAAAAAGGGAAAAGAAAGATAGCGACTCTATTTTTAGCGGAATACCCCCTACTCTTCCTTCACTTCATTTTGCTCATGAGATTCAGAGCAGGGCTGCCAGACTGAAATTTGACTGGAATGATCCGTCGGGTGTGTATGAAAAAATAATGGAGGAGCTGGAAGAACTCAAGAAAGAAGCTGTAAGAGAAAACAAGGAGGCTGCTTCACGGGAAATTGGCGACCTTCTGTTTTCAGTAGTAAATTATAGCAGGCATCTGGGGCTGGATGTTGAAAAGAGTCTAAAAGAATCAGGGAAAAGATTTATAAAAAGATTCAAATATATGGAAAAAATGGCAGAAGATGAGGATATGAATTTTAAAGACCTGTCTCTTAAAGAAAAAGATAGGCTCTGGGAACTTGCAAAAAAGAAGATTTAATCATGAGAAAGACAAAAGTAATATGTACAGTCGGGCCTTCCAGCAGTGATGAAAAAATTCTTGAAAAGATGATGCTTTCCGGAATGGATCTTGCCAGGATTAATACCTCACATTCCGATGAGGATGAGGTTAGAACACTGGTAAAGAGGATAAGGAAGATTTCGGGTAAAATTTCAAAAAACGTAGCAATAATACTTGACCTTCAGGGACCAAAGATAAGAATAGGCGAGCTTCCGCATGATTTATATCTTGAAAACGGACAGGATATAATATTTTATACAGGAGATAAAAGGAAAGAAAAAGAATATGATAAAAAAAATATAGCAAGGGTTGATTACAGCAGGTTTATAGATGATATAAAAAGCGGCGGAAGGATATTTATTGACGACGGGCTTATAGAATGCAAAATACTGGAAATTGACAGGAAGAATAAAAATGCACTATGCAGAGTTGTGACCGGCGGAAGGCTTTCATCGAATAAGGGATTAAACCTTCCTGGAGTTTCAGTAAGCACAGATTCTGTTACATGTAAAGATATAGAATTTTTACAACTGGGAATTGAACTTGAAGTAGATTTTATAGCTCAGTCATTTGTAAGAAGCCCTGATGATGTAAGGGTAATAAGAGAGCAAATAAAAAAAGCAAAGAGTCCCGCAAAGATAATAACAAAGATTGAAAAACACGAAGCAGTAAGTGAATTTGAAAAAATACTTGAGGAATCTGATGCAATTATGGTAGCAAGAGGAGACCTGGGGATTGAGATAGATGCAGAGGAGGTTCCGACAGTTCAGAAACAGATAATAAAAAGGTCAAATCTTGACGGAAAACCGGTTATAACAGCTACCCAGATGCTTAATTCTATGATAGAAAATCCAAGGCCTACAAGGGCAGAAGTAAGTGATGTGGCTAATGCAATTCTGGACGGTTCCGATGCTGTAATGCTTTCAGGAGAAACTGCTATAGGTAAATATCCTTTAAAAACTCTTGATATGATGATACGTGTCATAATGGAGACTGAAAAGACTCTTGACCACGACCTCATTTCCCAGAATAATGCAATATTGCGAAAAAAACTCGGTATGCCCCATAACACAATGACGGAAGCGATTAGTTATGCGGCCTGTGAAGTTGCCAGGATACTGAATGCCGAAGCGATAATCTCTTCTACGGAATCAGGCTTTACTGCCAGACAGGTTTCAAAGAACAGGCCCGGTAGTTTGATTATAGGTGCAAGTCCAAACATTCATATAGTAAGGCAGCTTATGCTAAGCTGGGGTGTGGTTCCAGTAAAGTCTGAATCTACAAAAAACATTGACAGTATGATAGAGGAGGATATCAGAGTTTCAAGGGAAATGGGGTACATTAGAAAAGGAGATACAATAGTAATAACTGCAGGTGTGATGGTAAATAAACCGGGCAGCACAAATTTTATAAATGTCAGGGAAGTATAAAGAAAATTATTTTAATCCTCGGTGAACTTCAATTTTTTGAGCTGCCTGTTTTCACCTATTAATGTTAAAATATCTTCTTTTGAAAAGCGGTAATCTACATCTGGAGGGGTTATTGTCTCATTTTTTGCATTTTTTATACTTATTATTGTAACACCATATTTATGTCTCAGATTTAATTCGATTAGATTTTTCCCAACTATGAAATCAGGTGCAGGTATTTCTATAATACTTATATCATGACTGACTTCAAGAAAATCAAGAATGTTTCTACTTATGAGGCTTCTTGCGACCTTTTCTCCCATATCTTTTTCAGGATAAACTATTGTATCAGCGCCAACTTTTGAGAGGACCCTGCCCTGTGTTTTGGTACCGGCTTTTGCAACAATTTTTTTTGCGCCCTTCTCTTTTAGAATCAACGTGGTCAGTATGGAATTCTGGATATACTTTTCTCCTATACAGACAATTACGGCTTCATAATCGGAAATTCCCATGGTGTCCAGAAGATCAGAATCAGTTGCGTCACATTTTATTACATCAGATATCTCTTCTGAAACCCGCTGTATACGGTCTTCTGATATATCTATGCCAACCACACCGTGACCTGCATCTGTTAATGTACGGGCAACGCTGGCCCCAAATCTTCCAAGTCCTATAACTAAAAATTGTTTTTTCATAAAGTAATTCACCTATTAAATTATTATTACCCAATCGTAACCGTATCCTCGGGATAAATCATTTTGTCAACCGAGCTTCTTATGGCGATTGCTACTGATAAAGTGCTTATGCCGATTCTACCAATAAACATACTCAGTATCAATATTACCTTGCTGGAGACTGAAAGGCTGCCTGTTATCCCTGTAGACAGACCGACTGTCCCGAATGCCGAGATAGTTTCGAAAAGAGCTTCCTTTAGGGAGCAGTTCTCGAATATAAGTATTCCTATAGTAGAAAGAATTATCAGCATGATGGCAGTCAGCGTAAGAGTGAGCGCTCTATAAATAGTACTTTCAGGGAGCCTTCTCTTTAACAGCGT
>JAGYMN010000219.1 GCA_018400395.1 Actinomycetota bacterium | reverse complement strand
GCCGGCCGGAGAATTGCCATATACCGTTAAACGCTTTCATATGGTTTTCAGGAAAGGATTTTTATTCTATAAGTTTTTTAATATCAGGTTGTTCTTTTTTCTGCTTGTTCGAAGGTCCTGTCTGCTGGTATCCAATGACCTTGACACATTGCTTCCGAATTATCTTATATCAAGATTTAAAAAGGTAAGGCTGGTATTCGATTCTCATGAATATTTTACCGGTGTACCCGAGCTTGAAAACAGACCTTTTGTTAAAAGTGTCTGGAAAAGTATTGAGCGTAATATTATTCCCCGATTACAACATTGTATTACTATAAATAACTCAATAGCAGATATATACAGAAAAGAGTACGGTGTGGATTTTGCAGTGGTAAGAAATATAGCCAGGAGTTATGATGGGCGCGCAGCCGAACGGAAGCAGCTGGGTATAAATGAAAAAGACCTGCTACTGGTACTGCAGGGCAGGGGTATTAATAAAGAGAGAGGAGCCGGGGAACTTATTGAAGCAGTAGCTTTATGCGAGGGAGTGCACCTATTGATTATAGGGGCGGGAGATATTATTGACAATCTGAAAGAAAGGGTTGCCGCCGAAAAAACAGGGAACAAGATTTCCTTTTTACCTGTAATGGAATGGAGTGAGATGATGTCCTATACTGCCACCGCCGATGCCGGTATAAGCCTGGATAAAAGTGATTATATCAATTCCAGGTACAGTCTCCCTAATAAAATTTTCGATTATATTAATGCCGGCATTGCTGTTATTGCAAGTGAACTGCCTGAAATTGAAGCTTTAATTAATAAGTATAACTGCGGCTTGCTAGTAAAATCTGTTAATCCCCGATCAATTAGCGATATTATTTGTTTACTAAGGGATGATCCCGGATTGCTTGAAAGGCTTAAAGATAATTCATTGATTGCAGCACAAGAGCTCAACTGGGAAAATGAGAGACTGAAAGTGAAGGAAATATATGAAAAAGCCGGAATGGAATTTTTTCATTAACCTTGCACTTCATCGTGATGGATTTATTAAAAACATTAACAGGAAGATTATAAATAATTATGATAAAAAGAATTATTGAAAAGGCAAAAAGCGGAAAGGTACCATACCTGGTAATATTTACCATAGCAGGTGGTATTGCGGGGTTCCTTTACTGGAAATTTGTGGGGTGTAATACAGGCAGCTGTCCGATAAAGTCGAACTGGTACCTGATGACTGCTTATGGTCTTGTGTTTGGTTACCTGGTCGGCGATCTTATATCCGGCTTCATCATGAAAAGGAGAAGCCGGGGTGCCAAAGAGCAATAATCATATTTTATAATCAGTTTTTGCGTAAAGTTTTTTATTTTGGTGAATATTTTTACCAGAAGATTTATTAGATTATTAATTCACCTTAAGTATGAAAACTGACAGAAGAAATTTCCTAAAGACAGCCGCTTTTGCAGGAGCGGGCGCACTGTCCGTAAATAGTATCAATTCATGTAAGCAGGCGGAGGGCGAAGACAATCTCCGGCATATAAGGGAGGCTGCCGGTAGGCAGTACAGCCAGCACTTCAATATGTGCGGATACAGGGCTCCTGCCATTGAAACTGTAAGGGTGGGCTTTATAGGTCTGGGTAGCAGGGGTGCCGGTGCAG
>JAGYMN010000218.1 GCA_018400395.1 Actinomycetota bacterium | reverse complement strand
AAGGTTAGTTGTCAGGATATAGAAAGGTGATGGTATTTGGGAAATTCTTTCTTTGCTTTATTGAATAATTATTCACCAGTAAAAGGGTTTGCTGAAAATGATAGTGTATGTCTCATAATGAGGGTTTAAATCAGCTTTCAGGTCAGATTTTTGCTTATTCACGACTGAACAGGCATCTTCGCTATTTATTAGCGGTTATATTCCTGGTATTTATTACAGGGACTTTCGTATATGCCGGAGAGTTTCGTTTTTGGGATGATGCTTTGAGCTATCTGGGTAAAATATATCCGGTAAACGGACAATCCAATACCTTAAGTTTTATTATTTTTTCCTCAGGGATGATTGCTTCTTCTGTGTTGTGTTTGAGGATGAGTATGATTATAAACAGTTACAGGGAGCATATATATTACCGGATATCTGCTGCAGGCTTTATTCTTATTGCCATACCGACAGATTTTATTAATATTTTACATACGCTGGGGGGTGCTCTTGTTGTGGGATCTTTCTGGTTTTATACACTGAGGAAGCTTATTGAGCTGTTTGGCAAGGTGAAAAAGTCCCGTGTGGTATTATATCATTTTATACTTCATGGGACAGTTATTCCTTATGCCATATTGTATGCCAGTGGGACAGGGATTCGCCAGGGTGCTCAGAAGATTGCTGTTCTCGGGCTTGTTATCATGCTCAAGGTCTCGATTATTGAATATTTACAATATTTGAAAAAGCAAAAAGAAACAGAGATTCACACCTGATTATTTTGAGTATTTAGCGTGAACGGATCTCTCTTCTCATGAAAGAGACATAGGATAAAACAAAGCATATCACTGTAATTGCGATTAAGCCTGTTATCTGTGGCCAGATGAGTAAGACGCTCTGCCCAAGTGGTAAGGCGCCAGGAATTGTTCCCTGTACCTGTTCCATCGTTAGCGGGCCGAGGCTTCTTACTGAAGGTGTGAGCAATGCCCCTGTAGCTTCACTAAACACCTGGTTGGGCATAAGTTGACGTAAGCTGAACAATAGTTTCTCATAAAAATATATATATCTGCCACTTGCAAATTCTGAGGGTTGCAATGATTTGGCTACAAGGTTGATGATAAGAGGGTAAAAAACCGCAAAAAACAGCCAGACCGCAATTCCTGCCAATGCGGAGGTTGCAGATTGTTTAAAACGCACTGAAAAGAATATTGATAAATTCAGCCAAAAAGCGATATAAATTATTCCAGTAAGTGTAAACAAAATGATACGAATAAATTCTTCCGGGGTAGGGGGAATGCCGATGAAGATCAGTCCGGCACCTAAAACGGAAAAGCTTAATGCAAATAGCAGAACACTGATAAGGATAATGGCTGCTGTGAATTTCGCGTTGATCAGATAGTCGCGGTGTATCGGATGGGCGAGGATACGGCTGAGGGTGCCACGGTTATGTTCTGAATTAATCGCGTCAAATCCGAGGCTAATACCCAGCAATGGCCCAAGAAAACTTATGAATACGATAAATGAAGGCAAAGAACCATCTGAAAGCGTAAAAATTTTCAGGAAGAAGAAACTGCCTTCAAGATTTCCTGTTCTGACAGCTTCTTCCAGTGATGAAAATGCCGTATAGACAGAGCCGATGCAGGTTAAGATAATAATGGTGA
>JAGYMN010000217.1 GCA_018400395.1 Actinomycetota bacterium | reverse complement strand
TTAAGATAGTCCTCTTTCCCCTTACCTTCAAATCTTTCCAGTCGCAGGCAAAAATGAAAGTTCTTAAGCCACGGGTTGATGAGATAGGGAAAAAATTTCCCAAGAAGGAGGATGCCATGAAAAAACAACAGGCAACAATGGACCTTTATAAGAAAGCCGGTGTGAGTCCGCTCGGAGGCTGCCTGCCTATGGCCCTGCAGATGCCTATATTGTTTGCTATGTTCAGGTTTTTTCCGACATCAATAGAGCTGAGACAGGAATCATTTCTGTGGGCAGATGACCTTTCAACATATGACTCCATACTTGATCTGCCTTTTACTATCCCCCTGTATGGCGACCATATAAGTCTGTTTACGCTGCTTATGACCGTCTCGACAATCATAACAATGAAAATAAACAGTCCTTCTGCAACCGGACAGGACCAGATGCCGGGAATGAAGATGATGATGTATATTATGCCGGTGATGTTTATGTTTATTTTAAATAATTTTTCAGCAGGATTGACCTATTATTACTTCCTTGCTAATATTATAACTTTCGGACAGAACTTGATTTCCAAGCGGTTTATTGACGAGGATGCAGTGCTTAAGAAACTAGATGAGAACAGGAAAAAACCGCAGAAAAAATCCAAGTTCCAGAACAGATTGGAACAGGCGGCCAAACAAAGAGGATATAAGCCGCCGAAGAAAAAATAATATTTGTGTGAAGATGTTTTATAAAAATATGCACTTTTGAACTGCCATTTAAATGAAATACAATGGAGAAAAGGGTAAAGATAAAAGACATTGCCGAAAAATGCGGCTTTTCCAGCACCCTGGTATCACTCGTTCTTAATGATAAAGCATCCCGCTATGGCATAAAACCTGAAACTCAGGAAAAAGTACTCTATACTGCCAGTCAGATGGGTTATTTCGGCGATAAACCACTGAAGAAGAGGAAGAATTCGAGTACGGATAACAATCGTAAGGCCAGCATTATTGCTATGATAGTGCCCGCGTTTGATGATCATTTTATTTTTGAAATAGCACCCTTGCTTGACAAGGCTTTCTCCAGTATAGGACTGTCATTCACCCTTCTTTCAAGAAATACGAATGATAATAAGTTTAACCTTCTACTCGATAAGATAAAAAAATTGTACACCGGCATTATAATATATGGTGAAGCTGCTGATGATATACTTATACGAAATCTTAAAGCTTCCAGCTATCCATTTATTGTCCTTGAAAAAGAAGTTGTCAGCCACAGGATTAATATGGTGAGCAGCGATAGTGAAAAAGCATGCAGGATGGTGGCAGAGCATATAAATGAGCTGGGATATAAACGTATATCTCTGCTTGACTATAAGACCCGGACTGTGTTTCCATGTGAAACAGATATGCTGCTTCAAAGTCTGTATGAAAAGATTCCCCGCGGAATGTTTACTGTAAATACATTAAACTCCTGCAAGCTGGAAGGCGAAACGGATGTGAAAAAAATAATTAAGGATATACGTCCCCCGGATGCCACACATCTCTTTATCGTGAAAGATGCTGATATGGTTTATCCGCTGTTTTCTTTATTAAAAAAGAAAAATATACGCGTACCTGCAGATATTGCAGTTATTGCCATGGATGACCGGCCCGGATTCAGACTGACAGAGCCTCCT
>JAGYMN010000216.1 GCA_018400395.1 Actinomycetota bacterium | reverse complement strand
CAATGGCTTCTGTTATCCCTTTAATTGTAATATTTCCCTGCACCGACACCGGACCGCCGTTCGTTCTTTCCGTACCTGTCAGCTCCAGGCGGGCTTCAGGATATTTTTCAACACTGAAAAAATCATCAGACCTCAGGTGTTCTTCAAGCTTTTCTCTCATGCCATCATTTGATATATCAGTGTCTTTCAGACTTTTCATATCGATAATAACAGTGCCGCTTACAGGTTTATTATTTTTTATTTCCAGGGTTCCCGACTTAAGCTGTATAGTACCGGTATGTTCCCCAGCAATTTTCTTTCCATGCCATATAATAACAGTCTTATCAGGGTCTGCCTTGTAAGTCTGGGCCTTTAGAACAGAACCGGATGAGATAATCATCACTGCAATAAGTATCAAATATGCTTTTACGTTTCGTTTCATTTTTATTAAATTTTAATTGTATCTATAATATATAGACAATCAAGCAACAAAAAGGTTTATAAGCAGCATCCTTGTTTACAGTGTTCGCATGATTAAGACAATTGCACAAATACCGGCGGGCGTCCGGACTATTATTATTAAATATCAAATAACTTATATTTTAAAAGTACAGGGCACTCAAATATTTTTAACTTTGTGTTTTATGAATTAAACCCTTTAATAATGGTCACAAAGAAAGATCTACTGAGCTATAATATCACCGAACCGGCCGAAATAATCTATAATCCCGGTTACGAACATCTGTTCAAAGCTGAGACCAGTCCGGATCTGGAAGCCTATGAAAAAGGAATACTGACAGATACGGGCGCTGTAGCTGTTGACACAGGAATATATACTGGCAGGTCTCCTAAAGACAAGTACATAGTACTGGATGATAAAACAAGGGATACCGTCTGGTGGAAATCAGAAAAGGCAGAGGTTTCAGATAATAAACCCATAAGCAAAGAAATATGGGAACATGGTAAGAAACTGGCCTCTCAGCAGCTGTCCGGACAAAAATTATACATAATGGACTGCTATGCAGGTGCCAATAAAGACACCCGCCTGAAAATAAGATTTATTATGGAAGTGGCATGGCAGGCCCACTTTGTAAAAAATATGTTTATCCGTCCGACTGAAGAAGAACTGGAAACATTTGAGCCTGACTTTGTTTTTCTTGTTGCCTCTAAAACATCCAACAGTCAATGGAAAGAACAGGGTCTTCATTCAGAAACATTTGTATTTTTCAATCTCTCCGAGAATATGGCGGTACTGGGTGGCAGCTGGTACGGTGGAGAGCTGAAGAAAGGAATATTCTCCGTGATGAACTATTACCTGCCCCTGCAGAAGATAGCCGCCATGCATTGTTCAGCCAATGTGGGTAAAGATAATGATGTTGCCATCTTCTTCGGCTTGTCAGGAACAGGCAAGACTACCCTTTCAACCGATCCTGACAGGGCACTGATAGGCGATGACGAGCATGGCTGGGACGATGACGGTTTATTTAATTTTGAAGGAGGCTGCTATGCCAAGTGTATACATCTGAGCAAGGAAAAGGAACCGGACATTTATAATGCCATACAAAGGGATGCCCTCCTTGAAAATGTAGTTGTTAAAAGTGATGGTTCGATAGATTTTGATGATGACAGCAAAACAGAAAATACCAGGGTACTGCCTGCACAAGCATGGGGTGCGTCA
>JAGYMN010000215.1 GCA_018400395.1 Actinomycetota bacterium | reverse complement strand
CGGTCAACTGAAAAACGGCTTGAATTATATGAAACCCAGGCATCACCTATCCCGAAACTAAAGCCTCCGAAAGCATAGCTTGAAAATGAGCTTGTTGCCCGTTGCCATGTTTCATAATTGATTTTCTGGCTTTCCGCAACAGAGGCTGGTTCATAGAATGGATTGGCAAACTGGTATTCATTCTGCCTGTCAAGATCCATTTCAATTATCCTGCTCTTCTCCCCTTCTTCAAAATCAACCACCGTTTCTCCGGCAGAATATACCCTGTCATTATTATTATCAAAGTAATAATGAACATCAAGCTCAGGGCTTATGCCAAAAATTATAATATTAGACTGACCGGATTTCAGGTACGCCAGGTCCTTCAAAAACCAGACTACATAAATTGTATCGATGTAGTCTGTCATATCAGGATGGTCTATCTCAAATTTCTCAACTTCAATATCCAGGTCCGGGAAGGCAGCAGCAAACTCTGCTGTATTAAACACACCGTCAACAGGTTCGATCACAGCCATAGGAATAGATGCCTCAATCTGTTTATCAGATGACCCTTGTTCAACATAATTATTCACCAGCCCTCTTATTTTACCTATCTGCGCATTAGCAGCAAATAAAGATGAAAGAAGAAAACAAATAAGAATCAATAGTTTTCTGTACATATAAAATACAATTTATGTTTCACAAATGTAAGAAAGCTGACAGTGAAATTAGACCTTATATGTCAGAATTAATGTTAATAACAGTTAATTTTTCAGTCAAAAAAAAAAGAGGTGCCGGTCAGCACCTCTTTTTTTATATATAAACTCATATGTTCATCTACTGTACACCTGTCCTGGTATCCCACCACATCTGGTCGCCCCAGAAACGGTCTACTATATCGCCGTCCCATTGACTCGGGACACCCTCGTTGAGGGTATACTCGTTAGACGGATATGGCCAGCGGAAAGGAGGCCTGTTATGTCCATCATAAGGTGATCCCGGAGCTGCATCCAGCTCGGGGATGTCAGTACGCCTTGTCTCGGCCCATGCTTCATGTCCCTGCTTGAACAGGCTAATCCATTTCTGGAAGTATATCTTTTCCAGGTTGGAATAGCCATAATCGCCGGTATTATCATCCCATGCAACATTTGGATCAGAAAGGTAGGTAGTTATATCAGCAGCATCAACGTCATGCTCCACGCATGAGGCTGTAACACCTGCTTCATAAGCAGCCTCTGCATCACCTGTAGCAAGATTTCTTTCATAGGCTTCAGCCTTAATGAATTCAACCTCGGCATACCTCATCCAGTAGGTAAGCCCATCGGGTATATCACGGTAACGTGTACCAATACGGCTTATCTGGTTAATCTGGAAATCAGCTCCTTCCCCAAGACCTACAGTAAGGCCACGGTAAACATCGTCAACCGGTGCAGGATGAGCAAATTCACTTATCCTCGGGTCATCTGTGTGCAATAATGCATCGATAAAGGTGTCAGCCATACCATGATCATCCCTTCCAATCTGGTCTTCATAGAAAGGCTCCCTGTAAGGTGATGATTCTGTCCATTTCAGTGCCACCATATCATCATTCGATTCAAGAATGGGATAAGTAGCAGGGTCATCCAGTATTGTTGAGATAACATTGCCTGCTGTTGTCTCATCTATACTGGACATGCGAATGG
>JAGYMN010000214.1 GCA_018400395.1 Actinomycetota bacterium | reverse complement strand
ATTCGTGCTTATATTAGCGGCTATCATTGTTCTGAAAGCCGCCACTTCGTATAATACTGCGGTTACAGGATTATTTATACTGGGTGCTGGCCTGGGGGGTGGTTTTCCAATAATGCTGGGACTCGCAGGGGAAAGATTCAGCAGTCTATCCGGCACGGCCTTCAGCTTTGCCCTTGCAATTGCCTTGTTGGGCAATACACTTATCAATTATGCCATGGGAATAATTGCACAGAATTTCGGAGTAAAACATCTGACAACTGTTGCCTTTATCGAATTAACGGCAATGATTGTACTGTTTATTATCGTAGCGATGAAGATTAAAAATAGGGAAATAAAGAAATAACAACTAAAAAAGCAAATTGACATGTTAGCAAAAGAATGGCTTAAAAATGCATATGATGTAATGACCAGAATTGAGGAAACCCAGACCGACAACATTAACCTGGCTGCAGAAGCTATGGCAAATACCATTGAAGCAGAAAGATGGGTACATACTTTTGGATGCGGACATGCCACATTACCCATTGAAGAGATGTACCCCAGAATCGGTGGTTTCGTGGGATTCCATCCCCTGATTGAACTGCCCCTGAGTTTTTTTACAAGAATTACCGGGGAAATGGGCGTACACCAGTTTGTATTCCTGGAAAGAGTTGAAGGTTACGGTGTTGAGATCATGAAAGGATATAACTTTGACCCCCGTGACATAATGTGGCTTTTTTCACATTCAGGTATAAATAATGTTAATATTGATATTGCCCTTGAAGCAAGGAAAAAGGGAATGAAAGTTATAGTCTTCGGTTCAGCCGGAGAGGCCAGGGGAAAGAAGACCAGGCACTCATGCGGGAAAACTATTTTCCAGCTGGCTGATATCATTGTTGATACATGTGTACCTCTGGAGGATGCATCGGTAAAGCTAAAAAATCACCAGGACAAGATAGGACCCGTTTCAACAATGGCTTTTACGACCTGCGTATGGATGACTATTACCACCGTTGCGGAGATACTTGCTGAAAGGGGAATTAAGCTCTACATACACCCATCACATAACGTCCCCGGAGATGAAACTGCAAAAGTGCGTCTTGACGAAGCACTGGCAGAGTATAAAAAAAGGATTGCTGGTGTGTAAAAAAAATGCCCTGTCAGATATATTTACCATCGAGCCGGGTAAGAGCATATATGCCGGCTCCCATCAATGAAGCATGAAAGCCCAGCTTTGCCCGCACTATCCTGACATTCTGCCTGCAATATTCGATGGTGTTTGAAACAACGCTTTCTTTTATCATTTCAAAATATTCATCCCTGGCCATAGCCATTCCCCCGCCCAGGATAATAAGATCGGGTGCAACTATACTTACCAGGTTGGCCAGCCCTGCCCCGACATACCTGGCATTGTTCCTGACTGCCGTTTTCGCATGATCATCTCCCTTATAACTCAGTTCAAATACATCCCTTGCCCTGACATTATTCCTTAAGTCCCCGACATCTTCTTTCATCTTTCCGCTCAGCACAAGGTAATCATTCACAAGGGCAACCGAGGATGCATAATGTTCCAGTGAACCCCTTACTCCCTTATCGCTGTATTCACCCGACACATCAATACTCATCTGTCCGATCTCACCTCCTGCATTATCTGATCCCCTGTATAGCTTTCCGTCTATTATCAATGCACCTCCTATACCACTT
>JAGYMN010000213.1 GCA_018400395.1 Actinomycetota bacterium | reverse complement strand
CATCCTCAATCTCGGGACCCTCAGATATGGTAAAACCGAGCCTCTGGAATATATTGATTATTTCATTCCTTACAATAGATATGGGGTGCCTGCTGCCGGACGGAAAGCCTGCTGCCGGACGTGTAAGGTCAGTATACGACCTGGTGTCGTCATCATTCTTAACGCTCTCTTTCAGGCTGTTAAGTTTTTCGGTGGCCTCATTCTTAAGCTCATTTATTAGTTTTCCATAAAGGCTTTTCTCAGAGGGCGGTACGTTTTTGAAATCATGGAACAGTGAGGGTATCAAACCTTTCTTGCCAAGGTATTTTATCCTGAACTCTTCTGTTTCGGCCGGACTGCCAGCATTGAAGTCTTTAATTTCTTTCTGTATGTTTTTTATCTTTTCAAGCATAGATACTACTTTCTTACAATCCTGGCTTTTTTTATAATCACATCATTAAGGGGTCTGTCACTGTTATCTGTTTCAACAGCAGCAATTTTATCAATAACATCAAATCCTTCAAGCACTTCACCAAATACCGTATATTGCATATCAAGATGCGGTGTGCCCCCATCTGTTTTATAGACTTCAATGTGTTCAGCCGGAATATTCAACTCCTGAAAATTTTCAAGCTCATCATATGTCTGCAGGGTGGCAGCCTCCTGTATCTCAGCATCTGTCCGGTCGTCGCCTGAGGATTGAGATTTTTCCCTCTCTTTCTGAAGATTATTATAAAAAACATTCTGCTTTTGAGAAGAGTTGATCCTGTTTTCAATATCAGTTATCATCTGTTCAGAACTTATGGTATCGCCTGTGGGGGTAATCGTACCGTTGAATTTAATGCCTTGCACAATATAAAACTGTGTGCCGGATGAGGCCCTTTCAGGATTAAACCTGTCCCCTGTCCTGGCAGCAGCCAGAGCACCCCTTTTATGAAAATTATCTTTATGTATCTCCGCCGGAATAGTGTATTCATATATTCCTGTTGTGTCTGCTGCAAGGTCAGGGTGTGTCCTGTAATCACCGGCCTGTATCATAAAATCTTCTATCACCCTGTGAAACCTTATGCCATCGTAATATTTATCTTTTACCAGCTTTATAAAATTATCACGGTGCAGGGGCGTGTTATTATATAGCTTAAGCTTAATATTGCCCTCAGTTGTTTCCATATTTACAAAATATGTTCTTTCCTTTCCCTTATCAGTGCAGGAAAGTGTAAGAAATGTAATAAAAAGGGCAAAAAATACGGACAGGGAATATGTCTTTATCATAAGTTTATAAATCTTTGTAATTTTAATTTTCTATATTAAAACAGAACACAAATATATAGCTTGTTAATTTAAATTGTCAAATAAATTTAAAACATTGTGAAAGGTCCTTGTTATTGTATCCTTGTTTTTTCTTTCATATTAATATTTATGGGCACAACCAGGATTGTTGGCCAGGAGACCGGACTGGTACTCAGTGGCGGGGGAGCGAAAGGTCTTGCACATATAGGTGTTATAAAAGCGTTGGAGGAAGAAGGAATAAAAATTGATTATATATCGGGGGCATCAATGGGTGCTATAATAGGATCATTATATTCGATGGGCTATACAACGGATGAGATGACAATGCTGGTTACCTCCGATGAGTTTCTGCGCTGGTCAACCGGCGCCATTGACCAGCAGCTGCGCTTTACTTACAAAAATGATGATGCAGATCTAGCAATGATTGATAT
>JAGYMN010000212.1 GCA_018400395.1 Actinomycetota bacterium | reverse complement strand
AAAATATAATGATTAATGCTGCAAGTGCTGCTGCAGGTGCCTTATAAAAAAAAGAAAAATCCCTGTATATATATTTCAGATCATATGATCTGAATATGGATAATATAATTACTGCAAGCAGTGAAACTATCATAATATATATAAAGTATTCTTGGTCAAGGATGCGGGTAGGTTCCCCTACTATTCTGAGGTAGAACCTTATATAATATGCCAGGAGTCCGGACAGGCATATAAAAATAAAATCCATAAGGGCAAGGATAAAACCATAGAATATCCTGCTTCTTATGCTGTATTCGCCTTTAGAATTATCTGTTATCATGTCTAATAATTATACAGTAACAGTTCATGTAAAATAAAGCTGCTGTTAAAGTCATTCAACAAACATATATTTTTTTACCCTTGCAGCAAGCTGCCTGGTATCAGGATTTAAACCCATCTCTTTTGGAGACCAGCCCCTGTTAAATACAAGCGTCAGTGTAAATCTGTCACCAGAGACTTCAGGTATTTCAACCCGGACATCAGTCCAGTACTCATGCTCTATCACTTCTCTTGCTGCCATAAAATTGTTTATATATACTTTTACTTCAAGCGGTTTTTCAGGTTTTTCAGGTATTGCATCCATTATAGGGATTACCATAACTTCACCTTTTTTCTCCACAACTTCACTTGCATCAATAGATACCCACCTAAATTTTTCACCATCTATGGTTTCCTCCTCATAGAAACCGTATTTATTCTCCCACCCTATATAAGTTCCTTTTCTATCATAAAGGTTCTGATTTATATTTATAGAAAGCCCTGTAACCGAACTAAAAACAAAGCTTGAAGTAAATATTAGTATAACAGCTGCAAGTGATATCTTTTCTATAAAATCAAACCTTATTTTATTGCTTATCCTCATCGGTCTTAGAGATGGTTCAAACTTTTTCTGCATCACCTTTACACAGGCCATCATCAGACCGATCATAAGCCAGAATGTAAGGTTAACCTCATCAAAATTCGTGTGTGGCCCGAATCCCTGGCCGGCAAGCATTGCAATAAATGAAGCAAAAAATGCAAGGATAAACCAGTCGCTTCTTTCAAGATCTTCCCTGTTTTTCCTTTTGAAATAACGCAGTACCTGTACCAGAAAGACCATTATTATAAAAATGTATAATATGATACCGGTTATGCCGAGCTCTGAAAGCACCTGCAGATAAAAGCTTCCCGAAAAGTCTATCTGGGAGAACCCTGTCTGATTGATCTTAAGATAGTTTGGAAGCTGAAATATGTACGATGCATGGCCCACTCCAGCAACCGGATGATCCTTAAACATCTCCATTGCCTGACCCCAGAATATATAGCGGAAATTTGATATGGACTTGAATCCTTCAATAATACCTGCACGCTGTCCGTAGTTTATAGCTGTTTCTACGGTGTTTACCATCCGTCTTACGAAGCTAACCCTTGAAATAAATAAATCAGGTAAGGTAAATATCACAACAAAAAAGGCTGCAATAAGTATAGCCACTACGCCGATTGCAGTTATTATTACCAGCCTTTTCCTTACAGAATAAAACCTGAATCTTCTCCTTAAGAACTTAAAACCAATAACTATAAAGGTGGTACCGAATATAAGTATTGAGATAAATATACCGATAAAAGCACTCCTTGAACCAGAGAACAGAAGAAGTACAAGATATATTGCAAAAGCTCCAACTACGATTA
>JAGYMN010000211.1 GCA_018400395.1 Actinomycetota bacterium | reverse complement strand
TCTACCAACTGAGCTATTCCCGCAAATGTGATTGCAAAAATAACACTTTTTTGCTTTATCCAAAAAAATTACTAAAAGAAGCTTCTGTCACCTAATTGTTATTAAATTTGACATAGGCTAAAAGAAAAGTGTTTCAATGACCACCGGAGGGTAATAATACGGAATAAAAAACAAGCAGCCAGATCTATGTTTCACATTTAAGCCGCAGGTGTTGAAAAAAACAGAACTAAACCAACAGCAGTTAATTACAGAGAATAAAAGACCAATAAGACATATTCCCTTCATACTCAGTCTGCTTATTTTCCTGCTTGTTATTTATGACCTGGGATTTGACCAGGATGCTGCTGCAGAAAACATTATCAGGAATATATACACAACTTACCTGGCAGCGGTATTTTTATTTTTCGGCACACGTTTATTCCTTAAGAAACACCATTATAAAAAGAAAGTCTTCATTTTTGATATCCTGATTCTTACATTTATCTTAATCATCATCATCAATATTTACGGTTTGATTCATATCCCGGCCCTTTATGATGTCAGGTGGAAATACCTGGCCATATTTCTGGTATTTATCCGTGAACTGTTCACCCTTGACCTCAGCACCTCAGGGCGATATGTCAACCCGGCACAGCTATTCATCCTAAGCTTTCTGGCAATAATATTTGCAGGCACTATATTGCTGCTGCTGCCCAATGCAACACATGCAGGAATATCTTTTACCAATGCCCTTTTCACCTCAACAAGTGCAGTATGCGTAACAGGTCTTATTGTTGTTGATACGGGCAGCTATTTTACCCTGTTCGGCCAGACTATCATTATGCTGCTTATCCAACTGGGCGGACTGGGCATTATGACATTTACCAGCTATTTTAGTTACTTCTTTAAAGGAGGCTCAACATATGAGAACCAGCTTTTACTCGGGGAGATTATTAATGCCGAAAGAATAGCTGATGTCTTCAGCACTTTAAAAAAAATAATTATTCTCACCCTTATAATTGAGGCAATAGGCGCCATATTCATTTTTTCTTTCCTGGATAAAAACATTATCCCGCGATTTTCTGAACAATTTTTCTTTTCCATCTTTCACACAGTGTCAGGTTTTTGCAATGCCGGCTTTTCAACACTCACCAACAGTTTTTATGAAACGGGCTTCCGTTTTAACTATCCCATGCATCTGACCATAGCTGCTTTATTTATAACCGGAGGCATAGGCTTTCCCATTCTGTTCAACTCATTTAAGTACGTAAAGCATTATATAGTTAACCGCCTGATACCTTTCGTCAGCAGGAAGCCTGTGGTACATATGCCGTGGGTGATCAATATAAACACCCGCCTGGTGGTCATTACAACCCTTGTACTGATAATTGCAGGCACATTATTTTTCTATTTCGCTGAATATAATAACACCCTTGCCGCCCATAAGGGTTTCGGAAAAGTTATTACGGCATTTTTCGGTGCTGTAACACCGCGGACGGCGGGATTTAATACGGTTGATACATCAGCCCTTAACTTTTCCACCATAATGATAATTATCTTCCTTATGTGGGTAGGGGCCTCTCCTGCATCAACAGGCGGGGGAATAAAAACCAGCACTCTGGCTATAAGCATCCTTAACCTGTCAAGCGTTGCAAGGGAAAAAAACCGGCTGGAGCTCTTCAGAAGGGAGATTGCAGGATCTTCAATACAGAGAGCTTTTGCCATCATCTCACTT
>JAGYMN010000210.1 GCA_018400395.1 Actinomycetota bacterium | reverse complement strand
TTATATGCGTTTAAAATTAATTGATATGGCTTTTTTTTATTACAGTAATAATCTGTGAGTGAATATAGCCAATGGCAAAAGTAAGGATTTTAAAAAAAGTATAAAGAGGAAAATTTACTTTATTTAGCTTAGTGTATTTAGCTATCTTTGTATAATAGTTGATTAATATACATATTTGATTGTATTAATTGAGCATGTAACTTAGCGGGAGAGGTAGAGATTTTTATTTTTAAATATATGGTTAAGGGAAAATTATTTAACATATGTGTAAAGTTTTATAGTAAATATGAAGATTGAAAAAGACGACAGACTGATTTTAATTACAAATGATGATGGTCTTTATGCTGAAGGCCTCAGTACCCTGATTGATGTGATGCAGGAATTCGGTAAGCTGGTGGTGGTTTCGACTATTGACAGCCGGTCCGGTATGTCGCAGGCGCTTACTGTTAAGATGCCGATCAGGATTAAGTTGCTGAAGGAAACAGATAAGAAAAGAATATATGCCTGCAGCGGTACACCCACGGACGGTGTTAAGATAGCGGTTAACCAGTTGCTCGAGAGAGAGCCTGACTGGGTGGTGTCGGGGATAAACCATGGATCCAATGCCTCTGTAAGTGTTATATATTCAGGAACAATGGCTGCAGCAATAGAAGGATGTCTGTATGGAATTGATTCCGTAGGTTTTTCACTTAATAATTTTTCTTCTCAAGCCGATTTTTCTCATTCAAAGAAATATGTCAGGGAGATAATGAATATGCTGGAGAAGAATAAACTGCCAAAAGGTGTATGCCTCAATGTTAATATACCCTCGGTGGATGGGGACGGTATAAGGGGTGTTAAAGTCTGCCGACAGGCAAGAGGTAACTGGCGTGAGGAATTTGAGAAACGAAAAGATCCTATGGGTAAATCATATTACTGGCTGACAGGAATATTTCAAAATCATGAACCGGAATCTGAAGATACTGATGAATGGGCTCTGTCAAATAATTATGTTTCGGTTGTTCCGGTGTCGGTTGATATGACAGCTCATAATTATATTGGCGAACTGGAAAAACAAATAGGGAAATGACGGGTAAGCCTGCATCTGACAGATTTATTACGGGTTTTCTTGCGGGATTGCTGCTGCCGGTAGTGGTGTTTTTTGTAGTGTACCTTTTTACAGGCGATGGTATGAGCCTTAAAGAATATACCGAAAGGATTCTTAGCAGAAATATTCTGTCACATACAATAAGTTTATGTGTTTTCCCTAATATTGTCATCTTCCTTATCTTTAACCGTTCAGACAGGCTAATGAGTGCCCGGGGGGTGCTTGGTGTAACAATATTATGGGCAATAGCAGTGTTTGCTGTGAAATTATTCTGATATTCATGTGTAAAAGATAAGTTGTCAGTATATTAAAAGATATCAGATATTAAGGAACTATTAGAGAACAGAATTTGTGAAATATTTTATAATAGCGGGCGAGGCTTCAGGTGATTTACATGGATCAAACCTGGTGAAGGAAATAAAAAAGCTTGATCAGGATGCTGATATATTGTGCTGGGGAGGCAATAAAATGCAGGAAGCCGGTGCAAGACTGCTTGTTCACTACAGGGAGCTGGCAATAATGGGTTTCTGGGAGGTGCTGATGAAGCTGGGTAAGATATTCAGGAACCTTAAAAAATGCAGGCAGCAAATTCTTGAATATAAGCCTGACCTTGTTATACTGATAGATTATCCC
>JAGYMN010000021.1 GCA_018400395.1 Actinomycetota bacterium | reverse complement strand
TGCTATTGCTGCACTCCTGCATGATGTCCTTGTAACACTTGGTATGTATGCAATTTTAAACCGCGAGATCAATACTTCAACAATAGCTGCATTTCTTACAATAATAGGCTACTCACTTAATGACACGATAGTAGTTTTTGACAGGATAAGGGAAAATACTCCACAATCGAAAAGTATAGGTTATGAGAAAGTTGTAAACAATTCAATAAATATGACACTCTCAAGGTCTATAAATACATCTGTTACCACCCTTTTCCCTGTGATTTTGCTTTTGATACTTGGAACGGCAGCCTTAAAAGATTTTGCTCTTGCTCTCACTATAGGTATAATAACAGGTACTTATTCATCTATTTTCTTTGCAAGCCCCCTGCTTGTAGTTTGGAACAACAGGTTTTCAAAGTATAAAAAATAAAGATGTCAGTTATTCCGGATAATTGGATAATCAGGAATCCAGCAATAAAAACCGCTGATAAAAAAGCTTTTCGTGGGTTAAGTCCGCTGTTTTCAAAACTGCTGCTTCTAAGAGGACTGAAAACTAATGGTGAGGCAGAGAACTTTACAAGGCCTTCCATAAAAGAACTACATGATCCATTTTTGATTCCTGGCATGAAAGAAGGTGTAGATAGATTTGTCAGGGCAATTGAATCAAAAGAGAAGATCCTTATTTTCGGCGACTATGATGCAGACGGTATAATAAGCTCTGTAATGGTCCATAATTTTTTAAAATTGTTAAAAATACAGGCAGAGATACATATTCCTGACCGGATTTTAGAGGGCTACGATCTAGGAATAAAGTTTATTAAAAGCATAAAAGGCAGTATAGATCTTTTAATAAGTGTTGACTGCGGCACCAATAATATAGAAACACAGGAATATGTAAAAAATAATAAGGATGCACCGGATGTAATAGCATGCGACCACCATAATCCCTCACTGGATAAATATGTTAATAATGAAAAATATATAATAGTCAATCCTAAATTACCTTATTCATCATATCCCTTTAAGGAACTCAGCGGAGGTGGTGTGACTTTTAAATTTTTAATAGCAGCTTTGAGGAGCCTTGATGCAGGATGGAAAAAATTATTTAAAAAAGATTACTTAAGTTCACTTTTAGATCTTGTTGCAGTCTCTACAATAGCAGATGTTATGCCCCTTACAGGCGAAAACAGATTAATTGTTAAGAAGGGTCTGGATAGGATAGGAAATAGCTCGAACAGAGGATTGAGGGCACTTATAGATGCAGCTGTCCCGGGTAAAAATAGTATAGGAGAGTTTGAGGTCGGGTTTGTTATTGCTCCAAGAATAAATGCAGCTGGAAGGATTAAAAATGCAATGGAAAGTTTTAAACTTCTTTCCGATGACCGTAAAGACTGCTCTTTTTTAGCAGAAAACCTGTGTAGATACAACAGTGAAAGACAGGAAATACAGAGAAGAGTAATAGATGAGATATTATTAAAGTATAATTTTGATGAGATAATACAGGTAAATAAAATATTTATTGCAAAATCAACTGAATGGAACGAAGGCATATTAGGTATTGCTGCTTCGGATATTGTAAAAAGATTCAATATACCAGCAATACTTTTCAGGGAGAGAAACGGGGTCCTAAAAGGATCCGGAAGAAGCATTCCCGGCTTTGATCTTTACCGGAATCTTAAAAAGCTTGAGGACCTTTTTAACAAATTCGGAGGACATGATATGGCATGCGGCATAACAATGGATTTAAAAAAATTTAAAGAGTTTTGCGAAAGCATGTCAGAGATAGCAGCTACGCTGATTACAGAAAAAATAATATCAAAAAAATATGAATATGATATTGAAGTGGGTTTTAACGACTTAGATGCTGAATTCGTAGACGAGCTGTCACTCCTAAAACCATTTGGGACAGGGAATCCGAAACCGTCTTTTCTATCCAGAGACTGCAGCGTATGCAGGATTTATAAATTAAAAGACGGAAGACATATGAAAATAGTACTGGAAAACGGGAACGTAACTTTTGAGGGTATAATTTTTAATATAGACGACCGCAAAAGGGATACCCTGGTAAGTAAAAAAAAGATAAGCATCCTGTACAATCTACAATTTAATACATGGGGTGGAGATAAAAGCATACAGCTTGTTTTAAGGGACCTATTTTAGAAGAATCTAAAAATGTTCTATAATAACAATAACTTCCTGAAAAAAAGTGTCTTTCTATATGCAGAGATAGATTATGAGTATGAATAAGAATACAAAAAGTACAAGCAGGGTAATTGACAGCGATAATCTTTTTAATGAACTTATGAAGAAAGTAAAGGGCTATAATGATAGCATTGATGAAAAGCTTATGTCCAAAGCATATAATACCGCAAAAAAATATCACCAGGAACAGTTTCGCAAATCAGGCGAGCCCTTCATAATACATCCCCTTAAGGTTGCAATGATACTTGCAGAAATTGAAATGGACCAGACATCCATTGTATCTGCAATTCTTCATGATGTAGTTGAAGATACAGAATACAGCCTTGAAAAAATTACAGAGGAATTCGGAAACAGCATAGCACGAATAATAAACGGCGTCACAAAACTTGACAAACTTGTGTTTAATACAAGGGAAGAACAGCAGGTAAACAATATAAGGAAAATGATAATAGCAATGTCAGAGGATGTAAGGATTATACTCGTGAAACTTGCCGACAGGCTGCATAATATGAGGACCCTGTCTCCACTTGATAAAGAAAAGAGGGATAAAATTGCAAAAGAAACACTCGAGGTCTATGCACCTATTGCACACAGACTTGGTATATACCAGATAAAATCCGAACTGGAAGACCTATCCTTCAAATACCTTCATCAAAAGGAATACAGGAAAATAAAAGATATGGTTAATGAAAGGATAAGAGAAAGGAAATCCCTGGTTGATGAAGTGATAGGTCTTGTTAGTGAAAAGCTGGAAGAAGTCAGTATCTCATCAGATATAAGCGGAAGGGTTAAATCATATTACAGCATATATAATAAGATAACCGGACAGAACAGAAAATTTGATGACATTTACGATGTACTGGCCATAAGGATAATAGTTGATGATATAAAGAGCTGTTATGCCGCACTTGGAATAATACATTCTCTCTGGAAGCCAATACCAGGAAGGTTTAAGGACTTTATTGCAAATCCAAAATTCAATATGTACCAATCACTGCATACTACTGTAATAGGATTAAAAGGAAAACCACTTGAAGTGCAGATAAGAACCTATGAGATGCACAGGGTAGCAGAATACGGAATAGCCTCGCATTATAAATATAAGGAAAGCGGTTTCAGGCTGTCAGAGTTTGATAAGAGAGTTGCCTGGATAAGACAGCTTCTTGACTGGCAGAAAGAGTTGAAAGACCCACAGGAATACATGGAATCACTTAAGCTTGATCTTTTCGAAGAGGAAGTCTTTGTATTCACACCTAAGGGCAGGGTAATAAATTTGCCCAGGGGGGCAACACCAATAGACTTTGCATACACAATACATACTGATATTGGACATAATGCCATAGGGGCAAAAGTTAATGGAGTAATGGTGCCGATAGAAAGTACTCTTGAAAATGGTGATATTATTGAAATTATTGTGTCAAAAAGCCCAAAAGGTCCCTCCAGGGACTGGCTTAACCTGGTAAAGACTTCAAGAGCAAAGAATAAAATAAGACAGTGGTTTTCAAGAGAACAGAGGCAGGAAACATATAATTCAGGCCGCGAAATAATGCTAAAAATACTGAGAAAAAACAGTCTTTCCTTTAAAACTGTTAAAAATAATATATTTGAAGACGTTGCCAGGGACATGAATTTTGACAGTGCAGATACGCTTTTCAGGAGCATAGGTTCACATAAGGTCTCTGCTCATCAGGTATTTACCAGAGTTATCAAAAAGCTGTCGCAGGCTGAAGAAAAACAGGAATTAAAGATAGAGGATATTAAGGAGAGAGAGGAGACCAGGGAGTCAAGGAGCGGAATAAAAGTAAAGGGCATGAAAGAAGTACTTGTTACCATGGCAAAATGCTGTAATCCCGTACCCGGGGATAGAATAGTCGGTTACATATCAAGAGGGAAGGGGATATCCGTGCACAGGAGTGACTGTAAGAATGTCAAAACACTTATGAAAAGGGACAGTGAAAGGTTCATAGAGGTAAGCTGGGACAGCAGGGCTCCGGAAAAATTTAATTCCGAGATACAGATAGAAGCAATTGACAGGACAAAGCTGTTAAGGGACATAACAAACGCTATCAGTGAATATGATCTAAATATCCTGAGGGCTAATTCCCTTAAGGTAGATCAGGCGGGCCATATAAAATTCAGGTTCCTGATAGAAATAAATAATAAATATATACTGAAGGATGTCATAAATAATATAAGGCAGATAGATTCCGTCTATGATGCTTTCAGAATAACACCTGGAAAATAAAATATGAAAATATATAAACTAACACTCGGCCGGCTGGCAGCGAACTGCTATATAGTCAGATTGAAAAATATAAGTTTTATTGTAGACCCGGGTGCGGAAGCTTCTGTAATAGAAAGATTTCTGGGATCAAACTCTATAAAACCTGATATGATAATAAATACGCATGGGCATTTTGATCATATTGGGGCGGTTGAGGAAATTGTAAAAAACTATGGCATACCATTTTATATAGACCCTGATGAAGAAGAAACAGTGACGGACCCTTTAAAGAACGGCTCTTCATTTTTTGGCGAAAATAATTTATCATTAAAAACTTATAATCTTATAAATGGTGATGATATTGAGTATTTTAATGAGAATGGGATATATATAATAAAAACACCCGGCCACAGCCCGGGCAGCATTACTTTAAAAATAGAAAATACTCTTTTTACGGGGGACCTTATTTTTAAAGGATCTATAGGAAGGACGGATCTTGTAGGCGGGGATATTCAACAGATGAAAAAATCACTTTTAAAAATAAAAAGAATAGATAAAAATTTTATTATAAATCCCGGACACGGTCCAGAAACGGATCTTAAATACGAGAAAGAAAATAATTATTATCTAAGGGACAGCATAATCGGTTCATGAAACATTACAGGATGAAAGGCGGAAATATTGTCAGTTAACTCACCGCGTGGTACGGCAGATATTTATGGTGAATATATAAAATACAGGGACTTTATAATTTCTACAGCGAGGGAGCTCTTTGATATATTTAATTTTGAAGAGATAATCACTCCTGCCTTTGAGTACACGGAAGTTTTTTCAAGAAGCATAGGAGAATCTACGGACATTGTTCACAAAGAGATGTACACTTTCCCGGATAGGAAAGGCAGGTCACTTACACTCAGGCCCGAGGGTACTGCTCCAGTAGTAAGATCAGTTGTGGAAAAAAAGATGCTTGTGCCCGAGAATATACCGCTAAAACTCTTTTACATAGGTAATATGTTTCGCTATGAAAGACCACAAAAGGGAAGGATGCGCGAGTTCTGGCAGCTGGGAGTAGAGGCACTTGGCAGCAGCAGCACAATTCTGGATGCAGAAATTATATGGCTTTTAAATGAAATATTTAAAAGACTCGGGTTTAAAAACCTTATTCTGAAGATAAATACTATCGGGTGCAGTAAGTGTAGAAATAACTATATTAAAATATTCAGGGAATACATAGAACCAAGACTTGATTATCTCTGTGCCGACTGTCAGAGGCGTTTTAAGGTCAACCCTTTAAGAATATTTGACTGTAAGATTAAAAGCTGCAAAAAAATTGTTTCTGAAGGTCCGAAAATAAAGGATTACCTGTGTAAAAACTGCAGTAAGCATTTTAAAGAATTAATAAGCATTATTTCAGATCTTTCAATCAATTATACAATATCTGACGATCTGGTAAGAGGTTTTGATTATTATACAGGTATAATATTTGAGATGGCATCAAATGATCTTAATAGTGCCCAGAACGCCCTCGGGGGAGGCGGGCGCTATGATAATCTTCTTGCTGACTTCAACGGACCGGACATGCCGGCTGTAGGGTTTGCCGTAGGGATGGACCGTACTGCTTTGCTAATGAGGCAGCTCGGGATAAAATATACAGATATAAGGAATAAACCAAAGTCATATATAATATCATTATCCGAAGATGCAGGGCCTTACATAATAGATGTTCTAAAACAGCTAAGAAATTCTAACATTGCATGTGACATAGATTATTCAACCAGTGGTATAGGTTCCGCCCTTAAAAAGGCAGGGAAAAAAGGTTTCAGTACGGCTCTTATAATCGGTGAGGAAGAAGTAAAAAATGATATTATAACCGTAAAAGATCTTAAGAGTTTTAAACAATATAAGGTAAAAAAGAATAATCTGGTAAAGGAAGTCTTAAGGATTACAGGAGCAGATCAGAATGAATGATTCAATATACCGTACAAAAATGAGGTCAAACCTCTGTAGCGAGTTAAGTAAAGATTTTATAAATAGAGAGGTTTCTGTTTGCGGATGGGTTAATAAGAGGAGGGATCACGGAAAATTAATATTTATCGATCTCAGAGATTTTTCAGGCATAGTACAGATTGTACTTGATCCAAAATATAATATGGGAGCATATACAGAAGGGAAAAAAGTACGGAATGAATATGTCATACAGGCAGCCGGAAAGGTAAGAAAAAGATCTGATGAAACCATAAACCCTTCTATCAAAACTGGAGATATAGAAATAATAATATCTGATACCAGGATATTATCAGAGTCAAAAACGCCTCCATTCATGCTGGAACATAGTGAAAGGGTTGATGAGAATACAAGGTTAAAATACCGTTATATAGATCTCCGGACTGAAAAGATGCAGAAAAGTCTGAGGTTAAGAAGCAAAATAAATGAAGTAACCAGGGAGTTTTTTAGCCTAAACGGATTTGTTGAGATAGAAACACCTATTCTTGCAAAAAGTACACCCGAAGGTGCAAGGGATTTCCTTGTACCATCCCGAATCAATCCAGGAAAGTTCTATGCGCTTCCCCAATCACCGCAGCTGTTCAAGCAGATTTTAATGTTTTCAGGATTTGACAGGGTTTACCAGATAGCAAGATGCTTCAGGGATGAGGATCTAAGGGCGGACAGGCAGCCGGAGTTTACACAAATAGATCTTGAGATGACTTTTGTAGAAGTTGGTGATGTCATAAATATCATTGAAGGTCTTTTCGAAAACATATTTAAAAAAGTTATTAATAAGAAAATCGAAACTCCATTTAAAAGGATAAGCTGGAATGAAAGTATGGAAAATTACGGGACTGATAAGCCTGATACAAGGTATGGACTTAAAATAAATGATATAACCGGGATATTCTCAAAAAGCGGTCTTAAAATATTTAACAAAGTGATAGATTCGGGAGGATTTATAAAATGTATAGTAGTTCCTGAATACAATAAACTTGCAAGGAAGGATCTGGACGGGCTTGTAGATATCGCAAAATCAGCAGGAGCAGAAGGCCTTGTATGGATAAAAGTAAATGATGATGGAAGTATGCAGTCACCGATAGCTAAATTTCTATCAGATAATGAAAAAAAAGCTTTAATAAATACTTTAAGCCTTAAAGAAAATAACATAATACTTTTAGTAGCAGGAGATTTTAAAACTTCCTGTGGGGTTCTTGGCGACCTGAGGGTACATCTTGCAAAAAAGATGGGCCTTACAAAAAAAGGTGATTATGAGATAGTCTGGGTATATGATTTTCCGCTTTTTGAATGGGATGAGAAAGAAAAAAGGCTGAGTCCGGTTCATCATCCGTTTACGAGTCCTGATAGCAAAAGCATTAAAATACTGGAGAAGGAACCGCTTAAGGCCAGGTCGCTGGCATACGACATAATAATTAATGGACAGGAAATAGGCGGCGGTTCTATAAGGATAAATAGTGCATCGCTCCAGCAAAGAATATTTAAACTTTTAAATATAAATAAAAAAACAGTAAAAGAAAATTTTGGGTTCCTCATAGAAGCTCTGTCATATGGGGCCCCGCCTCATGGGGGAATTGCCCTTGGAATGGACCGTCTTGTAATGATACTTTCCGGTCTTGATACTATAAGGGATGTTATAGCTTTTCCAAAAACCCAGTCAGGCGCAGGTCTTTTGACAGGTTCTCCTTCAGATGTAAAAAAGGAGCAGCTTGATGAAGTATTTATAAAGACTATTGCCGAAGAAGAGGATTAAAAAAATACCGGTTTTCTGACAGGATTCCAGCTTTATTGAATAAAGAATTTAATTATGATAATATCGAGCCGGGTACTCTGTTTATATCGTAGCTGAAGATTTTTTTGTGCCAACAAAATTACATTGGAAGCTCTTTCTTTGGCTGTAGCATAAATGCCCGGAATATATTCCGGGACTTATAAAGCAGACCGGCGAGCATCCACCTGCTGAGTGCAGGGCGCAAAATTAACTGAGGCTACGACTAAATGGGGTATCTCTTTTATTATAAAACACAGGACAGGATATATTTCCATAAATGGATATAAGAAAGATTTTTTTAGATTATTTTAAAGAAAAGGGACACCTTATAATACCTTCTTCGGGCCTTATACCCAATAATGATCCAACTGTTCTCCTTACAACAGCAGGCATGCAGCAATTCAAGCCTTATTATCTGGGTATTGAAACACCGCCTGCTAAAAGGATTGCAACTGTGCAAAAATGCTTCAGGACCAGTGATATAGATAATGTAGGATATACCGGGCATCATCTTACATTTTTTGAGATGCTTGGAAATTTTGCTTTTGGAGATTATTTCAAAAAGGAAACTATTAAATTTTCTATAGATTTCATTAAAAATGTTTTAAATATACCTGTTGAGAGGCTTTCGACCGCAGTTTTTAAAGGGGAAGACAGTATACCTGCTGATGAAGAGTCAATAAATTACTGGATTGAGAATGGAATCAGTCCAGAGAGGATATATAAGTTTGGTAAAAGTGAAAATTTCTGGGGGCCTGCGGGGGATACGGGGCCGTGCGGACCATGTACTGAAATATTCTATGATTTTGGACCTGACAGGGGATGCGGCAGAAAGAACTGCAGCCCCGGTTGTGATTGCGGAAGGTTTCTGGAGATATGGAACCTTGTATTTACACAGTATAATTTTGACGGTAAAAATTACACAGTGCTTCCCAAAAAAAACATTGATACAGGAATGGGGCTTGAAAGAATAAAAGCAGCCCTTGAAGGGAAATCTTCCGTATTCGATACTGAACTATTCAGGCCTATAATTGATAAGATATACGAAATTACAGGTAAAAAATTAGAAGAATCTGATGATAAAGACGGTAACAGCAAAGACAACAGGTCTATAAGGATAATAGCCGATCATTTAAGGGCAATATATTTTTTAATTGCTGACGGTATCACTCCTTCAAATGACGGAAGGGGATATATACTGAGGAGAATAATAAGAAGAGCCGTAAGATTTGGAAGAGAACTTGGAATAGAAGATTGTTTTTTAAACAGGATCGGCAATATAATTTATGAAATTTATTCGGATTATTATCCTGAACTTTCAGACAAATACCAGCTTGCAAGCAGAATAGTCCTTGAAGAAGAAGAAAGGTTTATTAAAACGCTCAGGGAAGGCAGCTCAATGCTGAATGGGATGATTGAGGATGTTATCGGAAATAAGAAAAAATCGCTTGATCCTCAAGAAGCTTTCAGGCTTTATGAGACATATGGATTTCCTGTGGAGCTTACAGCGGAGATACTGAGGGAAAACAATATAGTGCTCGATCTTAAAAAAGTAGAAGATCATTTTAAAAAACATGTGGAAAGGTCCAGAAAAGCAGCGGTATTTGATAAAAAAATCGATAAGAACCTGGAACTTTACAGGGATATGGCCAAGAAAGGAAAAACGGATTTTATTGGATATGAAAATGAATCAGCAAAAACTAACATCACGGGTATTATAAGGCTGGATGCTGGGAGCAGGGGCAAAGAGGTTGAGGAACTAAATGCCGGAGAAAAAGGAGAGTTGATTTTAAAATCAACTGTATTTTATGGAGAAAGGGGCGGACAGGTAGGAGATCAGGGTATTATTAGATCAGACAGCGGAATATTTACTGTAAATGATACTCAAATACCGGTTGAAGGGGTTTATGTCCACAGAGGATCTGTAAAGGAAGGTATTATAGCTAAAGATGAGAAGATTGATATAGAGATTGACAGAAAAAAAAGAAGGGATATAAAAAGAAACCATACTTCTACACACCTTCTTCACTGGGCACTCAGGACTTTATTCGGGGAACAGGTAAAACAGGCCGGTTCATTTGTTTCAGGTAAACGATTCAGATTTGACTACTCGATATACAATACCCCTGATAATAGTGATCTTTTGAGAATAGAGAGAATGATAAACGAAAAGATCCAGATGGACGATCCGGTGAGATGCTTTGAGACAACAATGGAGTATGCTGTTGAACTGGGCGCTATTGCATTATTTGGCGAAAAATACGGTAAATTTGTAAGAGTTGTTGAAATAGATAGCTACAGCAGGGAACTGTGCGGAGGAACACATGTAAGAAGAACCGGTGAAATAGGTCTTTTTAAAATAATTTCCGATACCAGCATAGGGGCAAATTTAAGGCGCATTGAAGCAGTGACCGGAATGCATGCATATGATGCTTTAAAAGAAAAGGAAAAAATTCTTACTGATATCTCTAAAGAGATGGGAGCAGAAGAGAAAGATTTATTTAAGTCGCTGGTACAATTAAAAGATGAATATAAAGAAATAAAAGAGGACCTTGAGGAATTGAGGATAAAATCTGCAGTCAATGAAATCATTGAAAGTTTCAGTGATAAAAAGGGTAATGAGGGAAAAAATATAATTGCTTTTGACCTGACCAGATCTAAACAATCCCCAGGCGTAAATGTAGAAGATATGGCAAAAATAGCTGACAGGATAAAGAATTACTTTAAAAATAAAAATACATTTATCACTCTTGGCAGTATTTATAACGGGAAACCTGTTATTGTCCTTGCATGCACAAATGATATGGCAAGGTCCGGTATAAACTGCGGAAAACTTGCAGGCGAGCTGGGTAGTATTGTAAAAGGTGGAGGTGGAGGTAGACCAGAATTTGCCCGTCTTGGTGGATCAGATAAAGGTTCGCTTTCTAAAGCTATGGATTTTACATTGGAAAAGGTAAGGGAAATATTTAATAAAAGAAAATGAGTATAATAGGGATGGATATTGGCGATAAAAGAATAGGTATCGCCTTAACAGACAGAGAAAATAAATTTTCTATTCCATATTCTATTTTTCCGAATGACAGCTGCATACGCCAGAAACTGGAAAAATTAATAAAGGAAAAACAAATAGAAAAAATAGTAGTAGGTATGCCATACACCCTTAAAGGAGAAATTGGGAAACAGGGCAAGAAGGTTATAGGATTTGTTAAAGAAAATCTGGAAAATTCTGGTCCTGAAATAATATATTTTGATGAAAGATATACAAGTAAGATTAATCTTGGGCACTCCTTTAATAAAAAGGGGGGAATTGATAAATTTTCAGCAGCATCAATACTCAATGATTATCTGGACAGGGAATCTGGAAGTATAAAATAAAAATGATAAAAAAAGATATAAAAAAAATTTATACAGCCCTGATTCTAATTATATTATCAACAACAGTGTTCTTATTTACCTCATGCTTTTCTCCTGAAATACTGGATAAAAAAGAGGAAATAACACCGGGGATCACCGTAGAGATTGTAGTAAAGGAAGGAATGACCCTTCAGCAGATTTCTGAGCTGCTGGAATCTTCTGGTATAGTAGACAATGCCTTTATGTTCAGGCTTTTTGTTCAGCAAAGAGGAAAAGAGAGAAACATGGCTCCCGGGAAATATGAGATGGTTACATGTTCAGATTATGATGAAGCACTCCAGAAGCTTGTAGCGGGGCCTCCTGAAACAGTTTATAAAGTAACAATACCTGAAGGTCTTACAGTAAAAGAAATTTTAGAAAAGTATGGCCTGGAGTTACCATTCCTGAGTATTGGAGACATGGAAATTGCTTCCAGAGTAAGTAATTACAATTATGAATATTTAACTGGATGTACGAGCCTGGAGGGGTTTCTGTTTCCGAAGACATATGAGGTATTGCTTGACTATGATGCCTCAGATGTTATTGAAATGATGCTTGCCCAGTATCAATTTGAGACCGGAGATCTTGATTACAGCTTGATGGAAGAGGTGGGCCTTTCAAGATATGACATATTGAAAATAGCTTCCATGATTGAAAGGGAGGCATATATACCGGAAGAGAGGGAGCTTATATCGGCAGTAATACATAATCGGCTCAATATTGGCATGGCTCTTGGAATAGATGCCACCCTTAGCTATTATCTTGATAAGTGGGAAGAGCCTCTTACGCAATCAGATCTTGATATTGATACGGAATATAACACCAGATTATACAAAGGCCTTCCGCCAACACCCATATGTAATCCTGGTCTCAATTCAATAATTGCTGCATTGAATCCTGCAGATGTAGATTACCTGTATTATGTGGTTACGGACAGCAGCACTCACAGGCATTCCTTTACCAATGACCCTGACGAGCATTTAGATAATATAAAAAATGCAAAGTGATAGCTTAATACATTTTCAGAATGAAAGAGATTTACTGGAAAAGTTTGAGAAGGAATCAAGATCTAAAAAAATACCGGTTATAACAAAAGATACGGGATACCTTCTCGAGCTTGCAGTACTTATAATAAATCCTTCGAGTATTTTAGAAATAGGATGCGGCAATGGATTTTCGACTTACTTTCTTATAAAAAATCTGGGAAGCGGAGCAAAATATACAGGTATTGATATGAACAGGGAAAGACTGTCATCTGCAAGAGAATTTATTATAAATAGATTTCCTGAAGCAGATACTGAATTCATATGCGGAAATGCTCTTAAAATTTTGCCAGAAATCGGCCGAAAATACGATTTTGTTTTTATAGACGGTGCTAAATTTGAATATCCCCTGTATGTAAGAGAAATAATCAAAAAGATTGGTAATAACGCAATAATAATAACAGATAATATACTTTGCGGGGACAGAATATTATCACAAAAACAGGAAGAACACTATAAAAGGACTGTAAGGGGTTTGAAAGAATATTTAAGAATAGTATCAGATAAAAAATATTTCAATACAACCATAATAGGAGCAGGAGACGGAATAGCAGTCAGTATCTATAAGGGAGGCTTATAAATTGGTTCCCAGGAAGATACCCGAGCTGCTGGTTCCGGCAAACAACCTTAATGTATTAAAATATGCTGTAGAATATGGAGCCGATGCCGTATACGTGGGAGGAAAGAAGTTTAACCTTAGAAGTTTAAGGGGAAACTTCACCATAGATGAGATTTCCAGCGGTATTAAGTATTCACATGAAAGAGGTGTAAAAGTTTACCTGACACTAAATGCTGTTGTTCATGAAGATGAGTTAAAGGAGCTTAAAAAATATATAAGAGGACTTAAAGGTATTGAACTGGACGGGATAATAATTTCAGATTTTGGAGTTATGGCACTGGTCAGTAAAATACTTCCAGGTATAAAAATACATATAAGTACCCAGTCAAATATTACCAATCTGTCTGCAGTAAAAGTTGCTGCCGGTATGGGTGCATACAGGGTAAATCTATCAAGGGAGATATCATACGGCAGTCTTAAAAATATATGCAGGGATAGTCCCATAGAAATAGAGGTATTTGTACATGGTGCATTATGCATTTCTTATTCAGGAAGGTGCATGCTGTCAAAATATATGATAGGAAGGGATGCGAATAAAGGAGAATGTGCCCATAGCTGCAGGTGGAAATACTATCTTATGGAGGAAAAGAGGCCAAATCTATTTTTCCCTGTTGTCCAGGATCATAAGGGGACATATATTTATAATTCAAGAGACCTGTGCCTGCTGGAAGAGTTAGATTATATTATTTCTGCTGGAGTAGACAGCATCAAGATAGAAGGAAGAATGAAAACGGAAAATTATGTAAGCCTTGTAACATGGATATACAGAACGGCACTGGATTCTATAAAGAATGGTAATTTTGATAGTAATAAAAAGTCGTACCTTAAATCCTTGCTTGATGGTGCATCACACCGTAACTTTACAAAAGGCTTTATGTTTCTGGAAGATAAAAAAGAGCTTGAGGATAATGAAAATGTAGGTTATATAAAAAAATATGAATTTACAGGGATAGTAAAGGGAAAGGATACTTTATACAAGGAGCCGCTGATACATGTAAAAAACCAGTTTTCGACAGGTCATATCCTGGATATACTCCAGCCCGGTAAATATCCCTTAAAAAAAGAAATAGGAGAAATATTGCTAAAGCCTGATTACAGGCCGGTCTCTACTGCAAATCCAAATGATGTGGTTATAATAAGGGGACTAAAAGATATAAGTGCTTTTTCAATACTTAGGATAAAAAATAAAAATTTTTCAATTTATGATAAAAATTAAATAAAAGGTTAAAAAGATTATAAAATTGTAAAAAAATATTATTTTTGTTATTATTATTATATATTTTTTGATAAAATTATGGTTGAAAATATTAAGACTTACGATGTATTGATTTCAGGAAGGGTACATGGTGTTGGATTCAGATATTTTACTGTATCCCTGGCAGATAATTACGGGGTAAAAGGATATGTAAAAAATACTCCTGAAGGAAAAGTACAGATATTATGCCAGGGTGAACAGGATGAGCTGGATTCTTTTATTTCAGCAGTAAAAAAGGGTCCTTCATTTTCAGTAATTACAGATGTAAGGATTGATGAGGTTTCTGAAGAGAAGAAATATAATACATTTGAGATTAAATACTGAATAAAGATTAAAAAGAAACGGCCATAGTAAAGTAAATAAAAACATAGCAATAAAAATGCAGCAATTAAATATAAGTTCCAATACAGGACTACTTGGTTTATTCGGTTATCCTTCAAGACACAGCCTGTCTCCTGTTATCCAGAATAAATTTTTACGTGACAATAAGATCGATGCAGTATACCTTACTTTTGAATTTCCGGAAGAAGAACTGGAAACAGCTTTTGAAGGTGCAAAAAGCCTGGGCTTACTTGGACTAAATATAACAATGCCCTATAAGGAGAAAATATGCAGTCTGCTGGATAAAAAAGATAAAATAGCAGCTGCTGCTGGTTCAGTAAATACAATAAAATTTAATAGAAATGAATATTTTACCGAGGCAGCTGGATTTAATACCGATATAGACGGCATAACGGAATCAATAAAAAAAGCCGGGCACGAAATAAGGGACAAAAATTGTTTAATAACAGGTGCAGGAGGAGCAGCAAGAAGTGCTGTTTTTGCTTTTCTGAAGGAAAAAGCGGGAAAAATATTTATTTATAACAGGACAGCAGAAAAGGCAGAAAACTTGTTAAAAGTATTTGATCAAAAGAATTCAGGGAAGATATTTATTTTGTATAGCCTGGATGATTTAAAAAAAAGATACGATGATCTTGATATAATATGTAACTGTACTCCAATTGGAATGAATTTAAAGAAAATGATTGATAAGATGCCCTTGCCTGAAGACATAAATCTTTATGAAAAGATAGTCTTTGAGACAGTATATAATCCGGTTGAGACAAAACTGGTGAAGAAGGCAAGAAGAGAGGGAGCAATGGTTGTTGATGGCCTGGATATGCTTATAAACCAGGCCGCTTCCTCTTTTAAAATATGGTTTGGCGTTATGCCTGAAACCGGCAACTTAAAAGAGGTACTTCTTAAATATACAATTTAGAGATAAAAAATTATATTAAAAAGATTGAGAGGATAATTGTATGGTAATAGATGATATTTTAATTGAAGGAATCAGGAGAGAGGCTTCTGATGTCCATATTGTCTGTATACTTCCGCCGGTACTCAGGATTAATGGAAATCTCGAAAAATTCGATAAATTCGGAGATATAACACCTGATATATCAGAAAAAATATTACTAAAAATTATAAATGATGAACAGAAGAAAAGGCTTTACAGGGATCTATCACTTGACTTTTCTTATACGATACCCGGGGAAGGAAGATTCAGGTGTAACTATTTTTTTCAGAGGGGTACCCTGGCAGGTGCTTTCCGCCTTATATCAAAAAAAATACCGACAATTGAAGATTTAAGGCTTCCTGCACAGATAAAAGAATTTGCATCATATCCAAGGGGGCTTGTTCTTGTTACAGGGCCCACCGGTTCTGGTAAATCAACTACGCTGGCAGCAGTTATAAATATGATAAACAAAAAAAGGAAAGAAAATATTATTACCGTAGAAGACCCGATAGAATACCTTTTTACCCATGAAAAAAGCATTATAAGCCAGAGAGAGATCCTTTCTGATGCAACATCCTTCAGTTCAGCACTAAGAGTGGTTTTAAGGGAAGACCCTGATGTCATTATGGTGGGAGAGATGAGGGATCTGGAAACAATATCCAGTACCCTGACAGCTGCCGAGACGGGCCATCTTGTCTTTTCAACACTTCATACGCAGGATGCTCCCCAGACTATAGACAGGATAATAGATGTTTTTCCAACACACCAGCAAAGACAGATACGGGCTCAGCTTGCATCAACTTTAAAAGCAGTACTTGTCCAGCAGCTTTTACCAAACCGTGAAGAAAATGGGAGAATAGTTTCTACAGAGCTAATGTTTACATCTCCGGCTATTGCAAATATGATAAGAGAGATGAAGGTTCATCAAATATACACTGCCATACAGTCTGGAGGGAAAAGGGGAATGATGACCATGGACAAATCTCTTGCGGATCTTTACAGGCAGGGGTATATTTCAAGAGAAATTTGTATTGAGAAATGTCATAACCGGGAAGAAGTAACAAGGATGATTGCATAATCTAATAATATTATTAACAATTTACC
>JAGYMN010000209.1 GCA_018400395.1 Actinomycetota bacterium | reverse complement strand
GTATTCAACCTCGCCGGGATGTTTTTTCTCGAGGTTGTTTATTATAATATCTACATTCATTTTTATTAAAGATTTAATGATTTATAATGGGTTCATTTGTTTGCAAATATGGTCTTATAAAAGATGTTAAAAAATGATTAAACTCATAAGACTGATGCGATTAATTATGTTTATATTTATTAAGAGCAGTTTGTATTTTCTTGATTTCCTTTTTGGAAAGGGAAGAGATATATATGGGTGAGTAGCTGGCTACCGTATTTTTCATTCTTCGGTAAAGCAGTATTGAGCTTACCAGTCCGGGCAGATTCTTTTTTATCTTATACGCCATAAATTCCTCTTTTGGTATTTCCACTGAATTCTTACTTCCGCTGAAAAGGCCAACAGAATAGTATCTGAATATTATACTGCTGCCGTCGTCAGAAAAATAGATGTATTTATATTTCAGTAAAAGCGGCAAAAATGCCAGCAAAAGGTAAGCCGCCGTCAGCACAAGGGTGGCCAGTGATTCTTCAATGCCGAACACGGGAAAGCGTAACTGCTTCCCGTAATATACCACATAGACATAGACCAGCATAAGCAGGGTGGCTATGAACAGCCTGATCCTGAGTCTTATAATAGTTTTGCCGTTGTCAAATGTCATAGTGGGATTTTTTTACAAACCTAAATTATTTTTTCCAGATTTCAATTATTATTTGCTGTTAAATCCTGTCTTTTTGTTTTAAAAAAGTCTTTTAAAATACTGCTGCATTCTTTTTCCATTACAGATGGCAGCACGCCTGTTTTTTTGTGTAAAATTCTTTTTGCATTGGCTGTATACCCCCTCTTCTCATCTGCAGCTCCATAGACCAGCTTCCCTATCCGGCTCCAGAACAATGCACCGGCACACATGGTGCAGGGTTCAAGGGTGACATAAAGGCTGCATTTGTCAAGGTACTTGCCACCAAGGTATGCACTGGCTGCTGTTATGGCCTGCATCTCAGCGTGGGCCGTGGGGTCATTTAATGTTTCAGTAAGGTTATGAGCACGGGCAATTATAATATTGTTACATACCACAACGGCCCCTACGGGTATCTCCCCCCTGTCTCTTGCAGTCACAGCTTCCATCAATGCAGCCTTCATAAAATAATCATCTGGTAAGTCCATAGCCATCAGCAGTGAAATTGAAATTTTTGTAAAAGTACTAAAAACAGAAATATATTGCAGACAGCTTTATTTCGTTTCAGTGTTATAATGTTTTAATTATTTTTGCTTCAAAATTATATGTTTCATTATGTACAGAACACACAACTGCGGAGAACTAAACCTGTCCGATAAGGGGAAAAAGGTAAAATTAAGCGGCTGGGTTCATAAGTCGCGCGACCTGGGAGGTATGACTTTTATTGATCTGCGTGACAGGTATGGCAAGACACAGCTGGTTTTCAATATGGAAACAGATTCCGGTTTATGCGCTGAAGCAAGGGCGCTGGGCAGGGAGTATGTTATCAGTGCCGAAGGCATTGTGGAGGAGAGAAGCAATAAGAATCCCTCCATGCCGACGGGGGATGTGGAAATTATTGTTGATAAGCTGAGTATATTAAATAAAAGCATTACCCCTCCCTTCACCCTTGAGAAAGATACGGATGGGGGAGATGAGCTGAGGATGAAATACCGCTATCTTGATCTCAGGCGTGAGCCTGTTAAGCAGAATATTATTCACAGGCACAGGGTTGCCAGGGAGGTAAGAAGATATCT
>JAGYMN010000208.1 GCA_018400395.1 Actinomycetota bacterium | reverse complement strand
TTCAGCAGATATTCCGTTATACCTTTGGGCAATCTCCCAAAGAGTATCACCTCTTTTAACAGTATAATATTCATAGTTGGGATCGAGGGGTTCTGACATAGCAGTTTTGCCTGATGTACCAGAAGTTTTTCCTGTCATCGCCTGTTTTTGGGCAAAAGACATAGAATTCATTTTTTCATATTTTTCTTTTTCATCCTCGGGAACATAGATGACCAGTTTCTGGCCTGCCCTTATCAGATTTCTGCGAATATTATTCCAGTACCTCAGATTAGAAGCACGCACATGAAACCACTCTGCAATGAATCCTACGTTATCTCCCGGCCTTACCTTATAATAAATTTTAGCTTTACCCTCAATATCAACGGGCGTAAAATAAGAAGAAGAAAAGCCGGCAGGACTTGTCAGGATATTATCAGGAAAATATTTTTCCCTGTTATATGCAAAAACCATTGTATCCTTATCGATAAATTCCATTATTTTGGAATCAGGCAACCTGAGGGGATAAGGTTTATCCTTTTTTGCAGGTATCACGTCACGGCGGTAAACGGGATTAAGCGACCGGAGTATTTCCTTTTTAATATTAAGGGTCGCAGCCACCTGATCGAAATGCAGATACTGATGAATCAGGACAGTATCGGTCTTCAATGGTATTTCAGGCACCCCGGGCAGCAGATTATGCTCTTTATAATATATCATGACATAAGAAGCAGCAATAAAAGCAGGTACGAATCCCCGTGTCTCGCGAGGCAATAAATAATAGATCTTCCAGTAATCATTTTTATTACCCGAACGCCTTATTGCGCGGTTAACATTACCCGGACCACAATTGTAGGCTGCAATTGCCAGGTGCCAGTTTTCATAATAACCGTATAATTGTTTTAAATAATTTACTGCTGCTTCGGTAGATCTGAGCGGATCGCGCCTCTCATCAACAAAGCTTGTTATCTCCATTTTCAAAAGCCTGCCGGTATGGAACATTAACTGCCATAAACCTGTAGCACCCGCTCTTGAGCGGGCTTTAGGATTCAAAGCAGATTCAATCACAGGGAGATATTTCAATTCAAGAGGCATCTCATATTTATCGAGAATTTCTTCAAATACAGGAAAATAAATAGAAGACAGGCCGAGCATTATCCTCACCTGGTCCCGGCGCTTTTCGGTATATAATTTAATAAAATTCTTTACTACTTTGTTGTAAGACAAATCAATAATTTGTTCTGCCTGCCTTAAACGCTCTATATAAACCGAATCGGGTATATTGGTCGGATAAATATCCGGAAGCTCTTTAGTATCAGCAGTATCAAATTTGAACATGTTATTAACATACCATGAATCAACCAGGCTGTCCATTTTTTCCTGAAATATATCATTCAGGTCCTCATCAGGAATAATTAGATCATTGACGATAAGACTATCATTACGCTTAACAAGAGCTGTGTCAGCCACATCTGCCGTATCTGTCGTGATCTTACCGGGTATGCCGGCTATAGTGCTGTCATTTTCAAATTTCTTTATCGCGGGCATATCATCTTTTGGAATAGCACCATCCTGTGCTATCAACCCCGTAAATAAAAAAATAAAAAAAACAACCGGTAAAAATCTCTCCATAACTTCAATAAATATTTAATAGTTAAACCTGAAATTAATACAATACACAAAATTATTATTTATATTCATCATCGAAGGCTGCCAGTTAAAAGTAAGATCATCACTGATATCAAAATTGAACAGATGAGCATC
>JAGYMN010000207.1 GCA_018400395.1 Actinomycetota bacterium | reverse complement strand
TTTCAAAATGATAATAAAAATAATTATCAAATACAACGATATATTTATTATAAGTAGAATTGCATTATGAAATATGTTTTAAGGTTTTGTACGTTACTGGCAATTAGCAAAATACAGATACATTATGCTATACTTATATTTAATTTTTGGATAAAAAGATTGAAAAACAATGCATATCTATATAGTAGAGATCAAGTCAAATGTTTGCCTGAAAGTCAGTTTAAAAATACAGCAGGATTGGTATGACAAATAAATTTAAAGTAATAAATGGATTATCAAGAAAAGCAAGGTTTAATATAACGATTATAGTTATACTACTTTTTATAATAATAACTATCTTTGCTTCCGTAAATCAGGTAAAGCAGATGATAGAAAAGCGAAAAGAGATAGCTGAACTGGAAGAGGAGCTAACCTGGCGCAGGAATGAGAATATAAAGCTTCTGGCACTTGAAAAAAGCCTTTATGAAGATGCTGGAGTAGAGCAGGAGGCCAGAGAACAGTTCAATTTGGCTTATGAAGAAGAGAAAAATATATCGATTATCCTAGGCGACGATGAAGGTGGGGCCCAGTTCGATGACGAAAAGAAAGAAAACTATTCCAGAAATGATCTATGGGGAAATATAAGGCTATTTTATAATCAGGATATAAATAGATAACAGCTTAATTTATAAAGAAACCCAGGTCTGCTTTGTGTGTATATGAAAATTGCAGCAATCGATACAGGCACAAATTCAACAAGGCTTCTTATTTCAGAATATAATAAATCCTGCTTTAATACCCTGGTAAGGGAAATGGAGATAACACGCATAGGAAGGAATCTTGACACAGCAGGAAAGATTAGCCCTGGTTCCGCAAATGCTGCCTTTAAAACATTGATAAAATACAAAAAGCTGCTGGAAAAGTATAATATTGATACTTACAGGGCAGTGGGGACGAATGCACTTAGAAAAGCGAAAAACAGTAACTGGTTTGTAAAATATATATATGAAAATACTGGAATAAATATTGAAATTATAACAGGAAGAGAAGAGGCTTATCTTAGTTTCTATGGTGCCGCAAGGCTGTTAGATTCTTCAAAAAGGATACTGGTTATAGATATAGGAGGAGGAAGCACTGAGCTTATTCTGGGAAATAAGAAGCTTGAATTGGAAATAGTTAAAAGCCTTGATATCGGTTGCGTAAATTTATCCGAAGAATTTATTAAAATAGATAAGCCGGGTCACGAAGAGCTTGAGATTATGAATTATTTTATAGGCAACTGCATAAGGGAAACTATTAATTCAATAGGTGACACCAATAATGTTGATGTTGTTGGTGTAGGAGGTACATTAACGGCACTTGCGTCTATTGATCTGGGTCTGGAAAAATATGACAGCAGCAGAATACATCACCATAGACTGACAAGAGATAGGATTTTAGATATATTTGAAATGCTTTGCAGTAAATCTATAGAAGGTAGAAAAAAAGTAAAGGGACTGGAACCGGGAAGGGCAGATATCATACTGGGAGGCACTGCTATTATTCTTGAAACAATGGGACAGCTTGAAAAGAATTTTATAAGAGTAAGCGAAAAGGATATTTTAGACGGAATTATTTACACTATTGCTGAATTCTGATAATATTAAAAACCATCAAATATCTGGTTTATATTCATCTTGAATGAAGCTTATTTTTGCCCGAGTGGCGGAATTGGTAGACGCAACGGACTTAAAATCCGTTGAGGTTTTTCCTCGTGCCAGTTCGAT
>JAGYMN010000206.1 GCA_018400395.1 Actinomycetota bacterium | reverse complement strand
AAGAAAGAATTAGTTTTTCTAATATATTCCCGGTACTGCGGTTTGGAGTCTTTTAATGATTTCTCGAGCAGGGAAACACCCGATACTTTAAGGAGGAGGAATGTCATCACCAGCGAACCAATTATGTGCCAGTAGGCTCCAGCTGCAATACTTATGACAGCATATGACCACCATACTGTTGTGTCGCCAAAATAGTTCGGATGCCGGGTATATTTCCAGAATCCTGTATCCAGCACCCTGCCCTTGTTTTGCGGATCTTTCTTGAAACGTACCAGTTGATAATCACCACCCGATTCAAAAATAAAACCAACAAGCCAGACAACAATACCTGCATAGTCAAGAAAGTTAAGCGTGCCCGGATCATTGCTGGTATTTATTCCGTACAGTGGCAGTGAAACAATCAATACAAGGGCACCCTGGAGCAGAAATGTCTGAAAATAGCTGAACCACCAGTATCTCTTCTCCCCATATTTTTCTCTGAACTCCTGGTACCTGAAATCCTCTCCTTTGCCCCAGTTCCTGATGAAAAGATAAACGGTAAGTCTCAGTCCCCAGACGCTGACAAGCACAAGAATTAATATCTTCCTTGGATTAAGATCACCGCTCATGAATACATAGAATGCATTGACGATAACAAAGCTGAAACCCCAGAAGAGGTCCACAATACTCACATTTTTAATAAGGATACTCACCAGCCACAGTAAGGTCATTAGTCCCCATATAAGTAAGGCAGCCTGAAGCAAAACATTCATAAGCCTGTAACTGTTAATTCTTAAACATCAGTGAAACGGCCACTGCACCTTTACCTGCATGCATGCCGATCACCGGGGAGATATTGACCACTGAGACGGCCTGCCTGCCTGTTATTTTTTTCATCTCACTTTCTGCTTCCCCGGCACCTTCACTGTTGTTAGCATGCAGTATTGCATAGTTCCGGACAGATTTCCCCGCACCTGTCTTTATTATATGTTTGAAGATCTTTGCCATGCTTGCCTCCTGGCTGAAAGTCTTGCCAAACAGAATTGATTTACCATCTTTATCCATTGAAATAACAGGATTCAGGCCCAAGGCTTTCGCCAGCAATCCCTTAGGTTTTGAGACCCTTCCTCCTTTGATCATATATTTCAGGTTTTTTACGCTGACAAATATTTTTGATTGGGCCAGGTCATTCTCAATAGATTCAACAATCTTTTCCGCGGGCATGCCTTTTTCAATTTCTTTTGCAGCCCTGAGCACAAGAAGTCCCAGTCCGCCCGAGATGTTTTTTGAGTCCACCACGTAAACCGCTTTACCAAATTCTTTTTCGATTCGCTGACCGGCCTTTACACTGTTCGAATATGTCCCGCTGAACTTTCCGCTCAGGTGTATTGAAATTATTGAGTCGTAATGAGAGGCCAGGTGCGAGTATAGATTGGTAAAGGCCTGTTCGTTTATCTGGGATGTCCTGGGAAACTCTTCAGAAGTTTCAAGCAGTTCATAAAATTGTTCCGGCTGGATAGTTACCTTATCCAGATAATGGTTATCCCCGAAGTTCAGATTTATAGGCACTACATTTACCTGGTAGCGGTCAATTAATTCGGGTGACAGGTCACAGGTAGAGTCTGTTACCAGCGCAATGTTCCATTTCCTTTTAAACGCTGTTTCCTGCTGTCTGACCATGTCATCCACTTTCTGATATGTTATGGTGCCGGAGTCTTTAAGCTCATGAAAAAGTTCCGCAGGAGCATTGGTATGAACATGCATGCGGCATATGCTTTCTGAACCGGCTACAACGATGGAATC
>JAGYMN010000205.1 GCA_018400395.1 Actinomycetota bacterium | reverse complement strand
GTTTGCAAAAAATCCCTGAAGATTGTTCATCCTTCCACCCTTAATAAGATTATCAAGGGTAAGGGGGCAGAAATATGCGCCTAACTTTTTTTTAAAATCCTGCAGTTTTTTTATTATCTCATCAAACTCTAAACCTTCTGAAGCCATCCTGGAAGCCTCCATTGCCAGAAATCCGCAGGACATATGAACTGTTTCGGAATCCATCACTTCTATACTGGCCTCAGGCAGCTGCTTTCTTGCAATAACTGCAGAGTTGTAGGTTCCTGAAAACTTCCTTGAAATATGGATGGATATTATATTCTTATGACTCTTTAATAATTTCTGATATGTACTCATAAATTCTCCCGGGGAAGGCTGTGCCGCAAGAGGCATTTTGTCAGAATTTTTAAGCCTCCTATAAAATTCCTTCAGTGGCAGGCTTTTCCCATCATCTATGTACTTTTTGCCTTCAAACATTACCGATAGAGGCACTATATTAATATTTCTTTCTACCGCCAGCTTAATTGGCAGATCGGAAGTGCTGTCTGTGACTATAGCTGTACTTTCCATCTGTCCTTTCTTTTAATATTACCAATATTTTCATAGATTATACTATATTTCATCTTCTATACAGATAAAAAATTTAAAATAATCCCTGCAGACGATGGAAGTGGCGCAAACAATTTGTTAAAATAATAAAAATTCTATAGGTAGAGATGGATTTACTAAAAATAATTAAGCGTACAGTATAATATGAAAAGCCACATCATCAAATCAGACGGTTATATAGAAGATTTTGACTCACAAAAACTTATGAACTCTTTAATCAGGTCAGGTGCAGACATAAAACAGGCAGAAAGCACAATAGCCTATATAAAGCCCAGAATCAGAGAAGGTATGAGTACAGAGGATATTTACCGGATGGCAATTGGATATTTATCCAGAATAGAACATAAGCTTGCGTTAAAATATTCTTTGAAGAAGGCTATCATGGAGATGGGCCCGCAGGGATATATTTTTGAAAAATATATTTCAAAGATCCTATCAATATATGGTTACCATACAGAAGTGGGACAGATAATAAAAGGCTACTGCGTGGACCATGAAGTGGATGTAGTTGCCAGGAAAGACGACCAGGTCTTTCTTATCGAATGTAAATATCATAATTATAAAGGTACTTATTCAGACGTTAAAACTGCGTTGTACATAAATGCCAGATTCGTAGATATAGTGAAAGCTTTCAAAAAAACAGCCAGTGACAATAACAAATACACCGGTTGGCTTGCAACAAACACTAAATGTACTTCTGACGCCATAAAGTATGCATCATGCGTAAAATTAAAAATAATTGCATGGCAGTATCCCTCGAAAGAAAATTTACAGTATTACATTGAAAATAAAAGGCTGTATCCTGTAAGCATTCTCACCTCCCTCAAAAAGAAACAGAAAGATACACTCTTTAATTCCGATATCATTCTTGTCCAGGAACTGGAGTCTGCCGGCCCGGAAAAAATTATGCAGACTCTGTCAGTAGGGAAAAGTTCTGCTTTAAAAATAATGAATGAAATAAAGATACTTCTTGAATAATCCAAAATTACCAGATTTGATTTCACTGGATCAAAATATTATTCCCTTACCGGCTATTTTATTGTTTAATCTGCAGTACTGCATCAGCTCTTCATTGTCCAGCACATCAAAGATAAGGGATGCTTTATCAAAAAATTTTTTTAAATGGTCAACTGACTTTTTTGATAAAGTGATATTCAAGATCCGCCTGTCCTCCCTGCTGCGTTTTCTGGAAACAAAGCCC
>JAGYMN010000204.1 GCA_018400395.1 Actinomycetota bacterium | reverse complement strand
TGATTTTGCGCAGGTAAAAGGAGACGGCAGGATAAACCTTGACATAACAAAGTATTCACTGGAAGCACTTAATATTGATAGTCACGGTCTGGATGAAATGGATAATAAAATATTAAGTGTTATAATGGATAAATTCAGCGGTGGGCCTGTAGGGCTTAATACTATCTCTACGGCCGTGGGAGAAGACAGTGGAACGATTGAGGAGGTATATGAACCATTCCTTATAAAAGAAGGCTATATAAAACGGACCCCGAGGGGAAGGGAGGTAACAGAGCTGGCATATAAGCATCTTGGAAAAATTACACCGGGAGAGAGCAGATTATTATTTTAATTTTGTAATGTTTAGCTTAATAATTATCTTTAATAACTTTTTTAACAAAAGAAAATCGTTTTAAAATATTGATGATCAGTAAAATAAAAAATTATAAAACATGAAAGTTTTATTGAAAAGACTGGGAATATTTGTTGTGCTTGCAGGTGTCGGGGTCCTGGCATATTCGGAATTTCAAAAACTTGAAAACAATACATTGCTGATATGGAGTGGCGTATTGGTGGTTGTGGGTTTATTGATTTATATATTGGTTAATACCCTTATACAGGAGTGATAAAAGAAAAAATGCAAAACGGTTTAGCTGTCAGCTGAATACGTTACTTATTTTCTTAAGGGCTTTCTGATCAATAATTTTTATCTTCCTGCCGTTTAACTGTATTATATTATCTGATTTGAATTCACTGAGCAGACGGATAACTGATTCTGTGGCGGTACCAACAATATTGGCCAGTTCTTCCCTGGTAAGTGAAATCTGGAGGTAACTATCGTTGTCCAGACCAAAATCATCGATAAGGATAAGCAATACTTCTGCCAGTCTCTCCCTCACTGTTTTCTGTGCTATATCAGTGATATATTCATTGGCTTCTCCCAGCTCATGGCATGTGAGCTTCATTACTTCCATGGAGAAAAGCGGGTTTTTGTTGACAAAATCGGTGAGTATATGTGCCGGGATAAAACAAACTCTTGCATCTTCAATGACCTTTGCTGATGTGCATGCGGGCTCATTACTTAATACCGAACGATAGGCAATGATATCTCCCGGTTTGGCAAAGCGTATAATCTGTTCCTTGCCGTCAATGCCTGTTTTAAACACTTTTATTATGCCCTTGTTAATACAATAGAATCCGCTTATCCGGCTGTTTTCTGTATAAAGGACCGTTCCCCTCTTGTACAGTCTGAAATCTTTTTCGAAATTAATTATATCAATTTCATCCTTTGAGAGGTGTCTGAATACGCCAGTTTTGTTTACCGGACAGTTATCGCAAAAAGGTATGTTAATATCCTTCTGTTTCATCATATGGCTATATAAACACAAAGATGCTAATAAGGTTTGATATTATTCTTAGTTTTGTAAAAATTTTAACAATATATGTTAAGGAAATGGAAGAAAATGTAAAACTTAATCTCGAGGAAGATCTTTCATTTAATATTGAAGTCGATGGACTTAATATGAAAATTGATTCAGCTAAAGAATTCGGGGGCAAAGAGCGCGGACCAAAACCTAAAAATCTTATGCTTGTAGCCCTGGGTGGATGTACGGGTATGGATGTGACTTCAATAATGAGAAAAATGAAAGTGCCCTTTGAAGAATTTGAAGTAAGGGTGAGTGGTATTTTGTCGGATGATCATCCCAGGCACTGGACAAAGATGCATATTGTTTATACCTTAAAGGGAAAAGATATTGACAGGAAGAAGGTGGAAAAGGCAGTAAACCTTTCGCAGGAAAGATACTGTGGTGTTACC
>JAGYMN010000203.1 GCA_018400395.1 Actinomycetota bacterium | reverse complement strand
CTTTAGACTTAATTTTTAATTTCTGACCGATAGAAAGTTTAGATCTGCTTGACAAGTTATTAAGCTTCTGTATTTCTTCAGCAGATATTCCGTTATACCTTCTGGCAATCTCCCAAAGAGTGTCACCCCTTTTAACCGTGTAATATTCATAGTTGGGATCCATGGATTTGGATATAGCAGTTTTACTTGCTTTATCAGCCGTTTTTCCTATCATTGCCTGTTTTTGAGCAAAAGACATAGAGTTTATATTTTCATATTTCTCTTTTTGATCCTCAGGAACATATATAACCAGTCTCTCCCCTGCCCTTATCAGGTTTCTGCGAATATTATTCCAGTACCTCAGATCAGAGGCTCGCACATGAAACCACTCGGCAATAAATCCGACGTTATCCCCCGGTCTTACCTTATAAAAAATTTTAGCTTTACCCTCAATGTCGACAGGTGTAAAATAAGAGGAAGAGAAGCTCGCAGGACTTGCCAAAATATTATCAGGGAAATATTTTTCCCGTCTATATGCAAAAACCAATGTGTCCTTATCAATAAATTCCATTATCTTGGAATCAGGTAAAGTAAGAGGATACGGTTTTTCTTTTTTCGCAGGTATCACATCACGGCGGTAAACCGGATTAAGCGACCGGAGTATCTCCTTTTCAATATCAAGAGTTGCAGTCACCTGATCGAAATGGAGATATTGATGAATTAAGACAGTATCTGTCTTTAGCGGAATTTCAGGCACCATGGGCAGCAGGTTATGCTCTTTAAAATATGTCATGACATAAGAAGCGGCAATAAAAGCAGGTACAAATCCCCGTGTTTCACGAGGCAAAAAATAATAGATCTTCCAGTAGTCATTTTTATTGCCCGAACGTCTTATTGCGCGGTTAACATTGCCCGGACCACAGTTGTAAGCTGCAATTGCAAGGTGCCAGTTTTCATAATAATCGTATAATTGTTTTAAATAATTTACTGCTGCTTCGGTGGATTTAACCGGATCGCGCCTCTCATCAACAAAACTTGTGATCTCCATTTTCAAAAGCCTGCCGGTAAGGAACATTAACTGCCATAAACCGGTAGCACCCGCTCTCGAGCGGGCTTTAGGATTCAAAGCAGACTCAATTACAGGAAGGTATTTCAATTCAAGAGGCATATCATATTTATCGAGCGTTTCTTCAAAAACCGGAAAATAAATCAAAGAGAGCCCAAGCATCATCCTGACCTGATCCCGGCGCTTTTCAGTATATAACTTGATAAAATTCTTAACTACTTTATTATAAGACAAATCAATAACTTGTTCAGCCCGACTTAAACGCTCCATATAAACCGAATCGGGAATATTGGTCGGATAAACATCCGGAAGCTCTTTAGTATCAGTAGTATCAAATTTAAACATGTTATTAACATACCACGAGTCAATCAGGCTGTCCATTTTGGCCTGAAAAATATCATTCAGATACTCATCAGGAATAACCAGGTCATTAATGATCAGACTATCATTACGCGTAACAAAAGCAGTATCGGTAACAACTGCCGTATCTGTCGGAATTTTACCGGGAATGCCGGCTATAGTGCTGTCATTTTCAAATTTCTTTATTTTGGGCATCTCATCTTTTGGAATGACACTATCCTGTGCTATCAATCCCGTAAATAAAAAAATAAAAAAAACGGCCGGTGAAAATCTCTCCATAACTTTATTAAATATTTAATAGTTAAACCTGAAATTAATACAATACACAAAATTATTATTTATATTCATCATTGAAGGCTGCCAGTTAAAAGTCAGATCATCACTGATATCAAAATTAAACAGA
>JAGYMN010000202.1 GCA_018400395.1 Actinomycetota bacterium | reverse complement strand
GTTCATTATCAATCTCACCGTATGTGTAGTTTTCGGTATCAAACTTACCAAGGAGGTGCGACAGCAATGAGGCATACTGTATCTTATCGAAGGGAAGCACCCTGAGGTCGAAGAGAAGCTTATTATACACTATACCATTTGTAAATTCATCGAGGTAAAGAGTTTTTATACCATTTACATTTCTCTCATCAGCCTCGTACCATACCACTTCCGCTTTTATATCATCAAGAGAAAGCACAGGAATTGTTGCCAGTGCCTCCGGGGAATCGGCTCTTTGCTGGTATTCAATAAGTTCATTTGTTTCTTTTATCAGTTTTTCCATTGTCTCATTATCCATATTTGCCTTTATGGATTTTAGCCTGGCTTTTATTTCATTATCAATTTTCGATTGCAGTCCCGGTTCAGGTTTAAGAGCAAGCAGCAGGGAATGCTTATTTGCAAGCAGGTCGGCCGCAATTAATTGCTCCATATAATCCTCTGTCAATGAACGTTTAACTTCAGCCAGGGGTTCTTCAAATTGTATCCCGGCAAAAGGGTTTCCCTCAAAGAACCAACCGCTCAGAAGCTGGAAGCCGTATGTCAGTCCTTTCTGTGGGCTATCGCCTTCGCGCAGCCTGAATTCCATCCGGTTAATTGTTCCTTCGAGTGCTTTCTTATCCAGTCCTTCTTCTGCAGCATTGTTAAGCACTTCCATGGTAAGTTCGTAGAATCTATCCATGTCCCCTTCGTTTGCGTTCCTCACAATTATGTGGAAGGTTGTTTGTTTGTTACCATCGATATAAGCAGAAACATTGCTTCCTATACCGGCTTCCTGCAAAGCTTTTTTCAGGGGTGCTGACTCCTGGTTTACCAGCACATCAGAAATCACATCATATGCCATGTTGCGGGCATAATCAGTGGCTTTGCCGACAACAAAACTCAGCTGCAGGAAAGTCCTGTTTTCAGTATCGGAACCTTCGAGAACGGGATAGGTACTAACCACTCTTTTCATTTGATCGAAAGGCTCCTGTTCCTTGATTTCCACCACCTCGTCAGACTTCTCATATTCAGAAAGGTAATTTTCATCAATAAATTCCAGCTCCTCGGCCAGGTCGGCATCACCGTAAAGAAGTATATAACTGTTTGAAGGGTGGTAATGTTTCTTATAAAAAGCAAGAAAATCCTCGTATGAAAGGTCTGGTATTGCAGTTGGATATCCGCCCGAGGAGAAACGATAGGAATTATCCGGGAAGAGGTTCCTGTAAACCTGGTAACTCAGTTCCCTTTCAGGGCTGGAAAAGGACCCTTTCATTTCGTTGTAAACAACGCCCTTGTAGATCAGGGGTTTATCTTTTCCCGTGAGCTCATAGTGCCATCCTTCCTGTTTAAATATCCTTGGATCGTCATCGATAAGAGGTTTGAAGACGGCATCCAGGTAAACATGCATAAGGTTAAAATAATCTTTATCATTCATACTGGCAACCGGGTATATTGTCATATCAGCCCCGGTCATTGCATTGAGAAATGTGTTGAGAGAGCCCTGCATGAGTACGTCAAAGGGGCTTTTCACGGGGAAGTTCTCCGAACCGTTAAGCACCGAATGCTCCATTATATGTGGTGTTCCACAATCAGAGCCGGGTACGGTTTTAAATCCCACAGCAAACAATTTATTGGGATCATCTGCCTTGATCTTGAAAATTCTGGCGCCACTCTTCATATGCTCCAGGTGCACGCATTCTGCATTCACTTCATCAACAAAGCGAGAGTCCAGCACCTTATATCCGTCATAACTGACTTTGCTTTGGCATGAGTTGCCAAGAACCATTACAGCAAAACGGTTTGGCGATAATCCTGTAGTATATAATCATG
>JAGYMN010000201.1 GCA_018400395.1 Actinomycetota bacterium | reverse complement strand
TGGTATGCTTTGAGGGAAAGAACAACCGCAGGTTTCTCGGGGAAGGCGGCATATACGCTCCCGGCAATAAGATAGAGAACCTTGCAGAAAAGATTCTATGGGCCGTTGAAAATCCGAAAGAAGCCAGAAAGCTGGGAGAGAAAAACAAACAGAGGGTGGAAGAGGTATTTTCCTGGAACAACAGCATAAAGGCCACTGTGGAAGCATTTTCCAAGCTCATCTCAGAGAGAATTTAATATTGTATCCCTGTTTTTAGCTGATAGATCAGCAAAATATTATTTTCATAAATTATCGTTGACGGTACAGTTTATCTGGATTATATTAATATATAGATATAGATATATAGGTAGGAGGATAAATGACTCTGACAAAAAAAGTAATGATACTTTTCGATCCGGAAAAATACAGAAAGCTGGAAATGAAAGCCAGATTGAATAAAAAATCAGTAGGGGCACTAATAAGGGATACCCTGGAAGATACTGTTATCATGGACGACAGGAAATCTAAAAGAAAGAGGATGGAGGCAGCCAGAGAAATAGTCTCTGTGGAAGAAAACCCTGTTGAATGGGATGAGATTGAAAAACTTATTGCCCGGGGACATGTGGAATGAAAGAAATATATATTATAGATACAGGCATTTTTATGTATGCCAGGGGGAGGGGGCATCGCTACAAAAAGCCATGCGAGGGTCTGGTACTTGCCATTGGTGACGGTTCTTTTGAACAAAAATACGGACAACCCGTTATCGACAGCGAGCTGTTCCAGGAGATACTGTACCGTTACAGTCTTATTGGAAGGCAGGATAAAGCTGTTTCACTTTTACAGAATATTTATGACCTGGGATTGGATATACTTCCTGTGGATAAGGCGGAAGTTGAAAAAATGATAGAACTTGCGGCCAAATATGAAAATGAGCATATTACTCCTAGAGATATTGTACATGCAGCTGTCATGCTGACCAATGATATAAAGAATATAATATCGGTGGACAGGGACTTTGACCGTATAAGTGAAATAAAAAGGATAGACCCAGTAGAACTACCGGGCCAATGATTTTTGATTATCCTCTGAATCATTATTATAAGCATAAAAAAGATTAAAAAATTAATTTGAGCCAAAAATTGATTCATTAGCACTTCAAAGCCTTATTGTAACAGTAAAATATAACTGATATTATATTTCAGAGTACTTGCATTATTAGATCGGCAAAAAGGAAATTAAATGAAAGTCTGTGTAATTGGCACCGGTTATGTAGGTCTTGTAACAGGGGTATGCCTGGCCGATATAGGCCATGATGTAATATGCGTGGATAAGGACAAAGAAAAGATATCGCTTCTAAAAAAAGGAAAGATCCCCATCTATGAAGAAGGCCTGGAAGAACTGCTGAATAAAAATCTTGAAAGCAAAAAGCTTTCTTTTGATTCCGATACATCATCCGGTGTAAAAAAGAGCGACATAGTATTTATATCCGTTGGGACCCCGCCGCTTCCATCCGGCAGGCCTGACCTGGCTGCAATAGATGATGTTGCCAGGATGATAGGAAGGTCTTTGAACGGGTACAAGATAATATGTAACAAGAGCACGGTTCCCATAGGCACTGCCAGGAGGATACGTAAGATCATCAAGGAAAATCAGAGCGGAGATAATAACCATGAATTTGACATAGTATCAAATCCCGAGTTTTTAAAAGAGGGCGAGGCAGTAAAGGATGCATTCTTCCCCGAGCGGATAGTAATAGGTTCTAAAAGTGAAAAGGCAATAGATACCATGAAAGAGCTTTACAAATCCATAATCAACCAGGAATTTGAATACGCCGATAAAAACAGCCACAGGAAAAAGAAGGTCCCGATCA
>JAGYMN010000200.1 GCA_018400395.1 Actinomycetota bacterium | reverse complement strand
GTCCTGATAAAACGAAAAAAGCTCTGCATGGGAAAGGTACCGGTTATGTCCCTTCTCCTCTTCAATTGCATTTCGGAGATATCAAAACATTGTCAAGCCAGAAAAAAGCTTCACATGAATTACCTACAAAATACGATCTCAGAGATTTCAACTGGGTTACTCCTGTAAAAGATCAGAGATCTGCGGGGGCCTGCTGGGCATTCTCAACAATGGGGGCAATTGAATCAGTATGGTTAAAAGAAGGCTTAGGCTCTTATGACCTTTCAGAACAAAACATGGCAACTTGTCACGGATTTGAAGCCGGAATTAATGACGGCGGTTCAGATTTTATAGCTGCAGCATATTTAACCAGATTATCAGGCCCTGTGACCGAATCAAGTCATGAGTATAATCCAAACAGTTCAATATGCAAAAAATACGGAATATCTCAGCCTTTTTATGTCCCTAAAGTTCATTGGTTACCCAAAGATGTGAATATTGTTAAACAAGCTGTTTATGAATACGGAGCTGTTACAGCTTCAATGTACACCGGAGGGTCTTTTATGTCCAATTATTATAGTTACCTCGATAATACTTTTTATTATAGCGGCACTGCTCCGGTCGATCATGGCGTACTGATTGTCGGTTGGGATGACAATATACCTATAACGGGAGGATTCATTACGCCAGAACCGGGTGCATGGATCGTAAAAAACAGCTGGGGAACGAACTGGGGTGATGATGGTTATTTCTATGTATCATATGACGACACAAGATTTATGTCTTCGGTTTCTCTTTTCCCTGAAAGACTTGAAAAATCAGAAGTACAAAAATTATTCATGCACGATGATCTTGGAGCAACCACTTCTTATGGCTTCAGGGATGAAACTGCTTACGGCCTTGTAAAATTCGAAGCAACTTCAGATAATTTTATCAGGAAAGTAGGGACTTTTGTAAATGCTTCAGGAGCTATGCTTGATATCGAAATATTTGATGATTTCGACGGAGAGGATAATCTATCCAATCTCCTTGCAAGCTCTTATGGAAACATAGTGAAATATCCCGGATATCACACATTTGACATTCCTGCAACTATTAGTGATGACTTTTATGTTAAGGTAAAATATTTTACCCCTGATTATAGTTTTCCTGTACCAGCAGAAACAAAAATCTCTTTTCAGGGTGAAGATTATGCCATCCCGGATATTGAACCTGCCGGAATTAACTGGATAAGTCAAAACGGAACAGACTGGAATCCCCTTGGTAATGATATTGAAGGTTCAGAAGCAGATTTATGCATCCGGGCCTATGCAGATAATACAACAGAATTAAACCCGTTTTTTACAGCAAACAGAACAATTTCCTGTATAAATACTAATATAATTTACGAAGATAACTCAAATGGGAGTATTAATTCTTATTCATGGGATTTCGGAGAAGGTGCAACCCCTGCAGCAGCAACAACCGCAGGTCCCCATGTTGTAAATTATAATTCAGCCGGTAAAAAGACTATTACACTCGAAATATCAAATACTGAAACTTCAAAAACTCTGACACGGAAAGCCTATGTAGAAGTAGTTGAGGAGCTCGATATTTTTCTCCCATATTCCGAATTAATTCATAAACAGGGCGATACAATCACTATCACTGCTTTTGGTGCAGATGAATATTCCTGGTCCCCTTCCCAGGGACTAAGTAATACCGAAGGTGCCAGTGTAAACGCTTTTCCCTCCGATACTACAACCTACAATATTTCAGGAACGATGGGTACATGCACCGGTTCAGCATCAATAACTTTAAATGTTGTGGAAAACCCTGCAAATGACGATGTCTGTGATGCCATTGAATTCATAAGTGGTGGCTCCTTATTTATAATTTT